>NZ_JASCAJ010000029.1:0-99327 GCF_029967895.1 Acinetobacter sp. V89_7 | reverse complement strand
TAGGGGCGTCGCCAAGTGGTAAGGCAGCGGGTTTTGATCTCGCCATCCGTTGGTTCGAATCCAGCCGCCCCTGCCATATCTTTATAAAGTCAGACTGAATTTACTGTCACGTTAATACTCAATTTCCTTGACATTAGCGGGCAAAAATATTAAAGTTCTGCCGCATTAGGGGCGTCGCCAAGTGGTAAGGCAGCGGGTTTTGATCTCGCCATCCGTTGGTTCGAATCCAGCCGCCCCTGCCATCCAAATTCATTACATGCCAACCGCCAAGGGTGCTTCATGCCCAATCTTGTCGTTTTTAGTGGAAATGCTCATCCACAGTTCGCCCAGAAAGTCGTAAGCCATTTACATATTCCTCTCGGTGCTGCTTCAGTCGGTCACTTTTCTGATGGGGAAATTTCAGTAGAAATTACTGAAAATGTTCGTGGTAAAGACGTTTTCATCGTACAGCCTACATGTGCTCCAACCAATGATAACCTGATGGAAATCTTGGTGATGGCAGATGCATTACGTCGCGCTAGCGCTGGTCGTATTACCGCTGTTATTCCGTATTTTGGCTATGCTCGTCAAGATCGTCGTCCGCGTTCAGCACGTGTTCCTATTACCGCAAAAGTTGTTGCAGATATGCTAACCACTGTGGGTGTAGACCGTGTTGTCATGATCGACCTTCATGCTGACCAGATCCAAGGCTTCTTCGATATCCCTGTCGACAACATCTACGGTACGCCTGCCCTGCTTGCAGATTTGCGTCAGCAATCGCATGACAACTTGATGGTGGTTTCACCTGACGTTGGTGGTGTGGTACGTGCACGCGCTGTTGCAAAACAAATGGGTGATATCGACCTTGCAATCATCGACAAACGTCGTCAAAAAGCAAATGAATCACAAGTGATGCATTTGATTGGTGATGTGAAAGATCGTGACTGTGTCATTGTTGACGATATGGTTGATACTGCCGGTACACTTTGCAAAGCTGCCGATGCACTGAAACAATTTGGTGCTCGTCGTGTTGTTGCTTATGCCACTCACCCTGTTTTATCAGGTAAGGCATTAGAAAACTTGCAAAATTCTGTGCTTGACGAATTGGTAGTCACTGACACCATTCCGCTTTCTCCTGAAGCATTAAATTTAGGCAAAATCCGCCAAGTATCTGTAGCAAGCATGGTCGCTGAAACAATTCGTCGTATTAATAACGAAGAATCTATTAGCGCGATGTTTGATAGTTATCTATAATAGCCCGAATTTTTCAAACCCTGGCCTTGGCTGGGGTTTTCTATCACTAAACTGGTCGCAAGTTTAGTTTATTTTACTTTAATGAGGATTTATCTCATGGCAAATTTTGTACTTAACGCTACTGCGCGTAACGAAGACAAGCAAGGGAAAGGTGCGAGCCGCCGCCTTCGTCGCGAAGCGCTTGTTCCAGCAATCATCTATGGTGGTGAAGCTGAGCCTGTAGCAGTAACAATCGAACTTCGTGAACTTGTTAAAGCGCTTGATAACAACGCTTTCTTTGAAGAAGTTGTTGAAATCAAACTTGGTGACAAAGTTGAAAACGTGAAAATCCAAGCGTTACAACGTCACCCTGCTAAAAACACGCCTATGCACGCTGACTTCAAACGCGCATAAGTGTTCAAGGCGTAAATTAGTGTCTAAGATTTCGCTAATTGTTGGTCTGGGGAATCCGGGAACGGAATACGCCCAGACCCGTCATAATGCAGGATTCTGGTTTGTTGAGCAACTTGCAGATCAGTATCACATTACATTAAAAAAAGATCCAAAGTTTCATGGATATACAGGACGGGGCCAAATTGAAGGACACGATGTTCGTCTTTTAATTCCAACGACCTTCATGAATCGTTCGGGACAAAGTGTTGTTCCTTTTTCAAAGTTTTATCAAATTCCCCCTGAATCTATTCTGATTGCGCATGACGAACTAGATATGGACCCAGGTGTGATTCGCTTAAAAACAGGCGGCGGACACGGCGGTCATAATGGTTTACGTGATATTGTGCCGCATATTGGGCCAAACTTTCACCGCTTAAGAATTGGAATCGGTCATCCTGGATCGAAAGATCGCGTTTCTGGGCACGTTTTGGGTAAAGCACCACAAAGCGAACAGAGCCTTATGGACGATGCCATTCATCATGCCTTGTCAAAGTTAAGACTGTTGGTCGACGGCCAAATCTCTCAAGCCATGAACCAAATTAATGCATATAAGCCAAATTAGCATAAATTGTTGAACAATCAGGCTTGCCATGCGATTTGAATCAGAGCAAAATGCGCATACTCGCTCACAATGATGTGAACGTGTGCCGATTCAAGGACAAGATCAGACGCTTATGTCAACTCAGGAGACGCTGGCCATGCTATCTCGATTATTAAAATGCAAAATTCACCGTGCCGTAGTCACACATGCCGAACTTCATTATGAAGGCTCTTGTGCGATTGATGGTGTCTTGATGGATTTGGCAGGGATACGTGAATATGAAGAAATTCATGTCTGGAATGTCACCAATGGCAAACGCTTTACCACTTATGCCATTCGTGGTGAAGAACGTTCAGGCATTATTTCGGTGAATGGTGGCGCTGCACATCAGGCAGATGTAGGTGATCTAGTTATTATTGCAACCTTTGGTGACTTTACCGAAGTGGAAGCAAATGCGCACAAACCGCGTTTAGTGTATGCAAATCCAGATAATACCGTCAACCACACGGCAAACTGCATTCCGGTACAAGTCGCTTAAATGACTGTACGCCCAAAGGCCCGCAATCTGCGGGCTTTTTTGTGTTTATACCGCTTGGCAAAGCAAAATTTACACTATGCATAGAACTGATTGTTCTAAAAAAGGCTCTCGGAAATCATGCAAAAAACGCTATACTATTCACACATCGCTTCAGGGCGGGGTGCAATTCCCCACCGGCGGTAAGCTCAGCACGAGCAAGCCCGCGAGCGCAGCAAAGTGAGTCATGCTTTCAGCGCAGATCTGGTGTAATTCCAGAGCCGACGGTATAGTCCGGATGAAAGAAGACGACGTTTTACGATACCACCATTTTGGGGTGGTATTGCTGCGCCCCCATTTCTCATCAGTCCTGAAATGTTTAACCGTACAGTCCATTACGTGAGCATTTCATATGTCTAGTTTGATTCAACCCGAAATTTTCTTCTCTGCCCTCTCTCCAGCCGAACAACGTATTCAGCAAGCACTTGAAGATATGCGTGCCGGAAAACCGGTATTGGTGATGGACGATTTTGATCGTGAAAATGAAGCCGATCTGATTGTGGCAGCCGAAACTCTCAATGTAGAGACCATGGCGCGTATGATTCGAGACGGTTCAGGCATTGTGTGTTTTTGCCTCTCAGAACAACTGGCCGATCATCTTGAGCTGCCTCCTATGGTACAAAACAATTCCAGCCAGTTTCATACCGCCTTTACCGTCACCATTGAGGCTGCACATGGCGTCACCACAGGCGTTTCAGCCAAAGACCGTGTTACCACCATTCAAGCTGCCATTAAAGATGGTGCGGTCGCCAGTGATCTAAATCGTCCAGGCCATGTCTTCCCTTTGCGCGCGCGTGATGGTGGCGTATTGGCTCGCCGTGGTCATACCGAAGCCACAATTGATCTGGCGCGTTTGGCAGGCTTAAAACCTTCGGGCGTGTTATGTGAATTGACCAATCCAGATGGCACAATGGCAGCAGGTATTCAGGTGTTGGCCTATGCACAAACTCATCATTTGACCGTAATTACCATTGAAGAATTGGTGCAGTATCGCCTAAAGCATCAAATTTAAGATCATCAGATCAAAAAAAAGCCCGTCATCGGGCTTTTTTTAAAAGTCGTCTTCTACCGTTTCGAGTAAGTGTTGTTTCATGCCATCGGCACGTAACCATGCAAAATCATAGCTGGCCTGAGCCAAGGATAAAATGCGACGTTCAAACTCTTGCCAGAGCGGTTTGACTTGGTGACTTTGAATCCCTAGACCACTTTCATCGGCCAGATAGATATTTTTTTCGCACACTTTCAAGGCATGATACAAAGTGCGGCCAGTAGATGCATGCTCAAACAGACGTACGCGCTTTAATTTGAGAAACGCGAAAGCTTGCGCCAGATTGGCATGAGGGAGCATCGGAATTAGAATCTGATCTAACTGAATGTCTAGACGTGTCCAGATGCTTAATTGCTGCTCTGGGGTGTAACTGTTCCAATGAATAATTTCATGGCTAAAACGACGACAACCACGGCAGACGTTGTCTCCAAACGTCGTCGAACAGCGCCCAGCACAAGGCGTCAAAGTGGTAATGCGTCGATCTTGCGTCACACTTATCTCCCTATCGATTAATTACAATACGCGTTTATCGGATGATTCATAAACGCCAAAAACTACTATATATTGTATGCTTTATCTAAAAAAACACAATATTTAGTCTTTAAACTTTAAAATCCATCCTGTGATTTTGAATAAAACTTAGACATTTTTACATATTCCATCTTAGACAAATAAATCCCTATAAAATGTATTGAATTCTCGCCAATTGGAAAAATTCGAGCTAGAATATGCGCCTAAATTTTTGTTATCTATGTTTGGAGTTTTCCATGAACGCTACTGTAGAACAGCTTGCACCTGTAGAACAGCAAGCGACCAATGATTGGGTGGTTGCCGCGTTGTACCAATTTAAAGAAGTAGCCGATGCTGCAGATTTGCAACAACGTCTTCTTGATCTGGTCAAAACCATCAATCTGTGTGGAACTCTAATCGTAGCGAGTGAAGGCATTAACGGTACCGTTGCAGGTGACCGCCACGCAATTGATACTATTCGCCAGTTTTTATTGAATGAAGGCTTCAATGCGATGGAATACAAAGAATCGCATAGCTCAGACAAGCCATTTCGAAAAATGAAAATCAAACTCAAACAAGAAATTGTAACTTTGGGTGTGGAAGTGAAGCCACGTGATCTGGTTGGACATTATTTAGATCCAAAAGAGTGGAATGAATTGATCCGCCGTGACGATGTTATTCTGATTGATACCCGAAATGATTATGAGTACAAGGCCGGGACATTTAAAGGCGCGATCGATCCTAAAACAGAAACTTTCCGTGAGTTTCCAGATTATGTGAAAAAGAATCTGGAACAGCATAAAGATAAAAAGATTGCGATGTTTTGTACGGGCGGGATTCGCTGTGAAAAATCGACCTCCTTATTGCTCCAAGAAGGTTTTGAAGAGGTGTATCACCTTAAAGGCGGCATTTTAAAGTACTTAGAGGAAACACCTGCCGAAGAAAGCATGTGGGAAGGTGAATGTTTCGTGTTTGATGGCCGTACAGCAGTCACTCACGGTGTCGAAGAAGGCCAAAATGTAAAATGTCATGCATGTGGCTGGCCGCTCACACCTGAAGAGGTGGCGCTTCCAAGTTACGAACACGGCGTATCGTGCGTATACTGCATAGACAAAACCACAGAAAAACAAAAAGAAGGTTTCCGTATGCGTCAATCACAAATTGCAGCCGCGAAACGTAAACGTCTTTAATTCATCAATACATCATAAAGCCGAAACACTGTTTCGGCTTTTTTGTTTCTATACGACCTGACCAATGATATAAAACTGACCTGAAGGAAGTACAACTTTATCGATAATACGCATGCCCAATCCATCGATATGTACTTTTAGCGAGGTAGAATTTTCAAGATCAATAAAAGCAATCAAGGCATCAAAAGATTGCTGTTTTAAATCTTGGATCGCCTGTTCATATAAGCGCTTTGCAACACCGATGCCCCGAAAATCATGATGAACTAAAATAGGTCCATACGTGGCATAACGCATATCGGCCAGATGGCGTTCATTCAACACCAAGATATCGGCATGTTGATGAATATACTGAATAATTTCAGGGCCATTCATTGAAAGCATCTGCTGGAGTACCAGAAAACCTGCAGGCTGCTGCCCAATTTCAGCTTTATAAATCGATGAAGACTCAATCCATTTTTGTGCCAACTGCTCAAAATGCGGATTATCCTGCACAAAGCCCTGCACTGGCTGCTGAAGCTGTTGTTTGGTGTTGGCTTGGTAAAGCGCGACGATCCAATCTAAATCTTGCGGAGTTGCTTGCGTTATTTCTATTTTTTGCATGCTGATGCCTTTAGATCATTTGACTTTTTAATTCGTTTTTTCATTTGGATTAATAAAAGTTTATATGGTGGTTTTACCGTTTTACCTTATACGATTCACCCAACAAATAGCGCAATATTTACAATTTGACAGCAGGATTTACTGCTGACAGTACGCTTGATACGACACTCGATCGTAAATTACGCCTCAGCATTTTTGAGCATCACAGTAGGCCGATGTATAAATTTACATAACAAATCTTTGAAATTTAAAGCACCATCATTACTATCTTTTTATTTACCAATTCAATTCTATGGAAAATTGGGTCATACAGATTATTGAACGTTTAGGCTATTTGGGCATCGCCTTCTTAATGTTTCTAGACAATGTCTTCCCTCCTATTCCCTCTGAAATTATTATGCCCAGTGCAGGCTATACCGCCTCACGTGGTCAGTTACAGATTGTTGGTGTGATTGTTGCTGGCAGCTTTGGTTCGATTGTTGCCGCAGCCGTTTTGTATGCTTTGGGTCGTAAGATTCCTCAAGAATCTTTATTTAAACTTGTAGACCGTTATGGCAAATATCTATTCATTAAGCGCAAAGACGTACACAAGGCACTTGACTGGTTTGAGCATTATGGTCACAGAATTGTCTTTTTCGGACGCATGATTCCGGCTGTTCGCTCCCTCATTAGTATTCCGGCTGGCATGAGTCATATGCCCTTTTGGAAATTTATGCTCTATAGCAGCTTAGGAACACTGATCTGGACCACATTTTTAGCTTGTGTGGGCTTTTACTTTGGTGAAAATCAAGCACTCATGTTTGCAATCATGCATCGTGTGGGATATGTCATTTTGGCAATTGTTGCAGGGTTAGGTTTGATGTGGTTGTATAGAAAATTCTTCAAACACAAAGCTTAAATATAGTTCATTTCACTTCGATATCTTAATCTTTAGTGATTAAAACTGATCCAGCTTTGGACAATGCCATGATGCGTTTGAACTTTGGGCACTCCAACGGATTGACAAAACTACACTGCGTGGCATGGTTTAGCATTTTTCTGAGCGATTCAAGTTCTCTTATTTTCTGCTCCAGTTCCTGTGCTTTTTCCTCAAGTTTTAATTTATCTACCTGTGAATCTGGCCGCCCCAACATGGCTTTAATTTCAGCAATACTAAATCCTGCCTTTTTACCTAATTCAATCAAAGCGAGTTGTTCTAACACCTGCTCAGAAAAGACGCGTTGCAAACCTTTACGCCCAATAGAACGAATTAAGCCCATGCGTTCATAATATCGCAGCGCTGAGCTTGTTAATCCGGTCTGACGGACAAGCATTGAAATCGTGATCTCATTCATCTTGACTTGAAGTTCACTTCAATTTGTAGACTGTAGTATCTTACTTTATCAGGCTAAAGCAATAATGGAAGTGGTATATATTTTCTGGATCGGTGTGGCTGCAACAATCTGTATGGATCTTTCTAGCGCAGCGTTAAAATTTTGGTTTGGAGTGCAATCACTGGATTATTCATTGGTCGGTCGGTGGCTTTTATCTATGCCAAAAGGATTTTTTTGTCATCGTAATATCATTAACTCAGCTCGACTTACCCATGAAAAATGGGTGGGCTGGCTCGCACATTATATGATTGGTGTAGGCTTTGCTGGTCTTTATTATTTAGCAATCCCTAGCGAACAGCAACCTCTGTTCTTTTGTGCTGTGGGATTTGGTTTATTCACCGTGCTTATACCCTTTTTTATAATGCAGCCTTGTTTCGGATTTGGAATTGCTGCGCGACGAGTGCCCTCTGCGTGGCAAGCGCGACTTAAAAGTGTTTTTGCTCATGGTGTATTTGGTATAGGACTATATTTAGCAATTCATCTATTCAATAACGTGGTTTAAATCGTTACAACTTATACTTTAAATAAAGGATAGTGGCATGCAACAAGATTTTTGGCATCAACGCTGGCAAGAAAATCGAATTGGTTTTCATCAGCCACAGCCCAATGATTACTTAATTCAGTATTTACCTACTTTAACACTTCAGCCACATGCTCGTATTTTGGTGCCTTTAAGTGGGAAAACTTTGGATGTTGGCTGGTTGCTCATGCAAGGTTTTCGCGTGGTGGCGATTGAGCTGAGTCCTGTTGCAATTCATGCTTTGATGCAACAGTTGAAAGATGATCTGGGCATTGTATTTGAACAAAAACAGCTTGAAGCATGTGTTCACTATCATCATCCAGAAATCGATCTTTTTGTTGGTGATTTTTTCGATGTATCCAATGTAGAGATTGGGCAGATCGATGCAATTTATGACCGCGCAGCCTTAATTGCATTACCGCCTGAAATGCGTGCCCGCTACGCACAGCATCTGATCGATATAACTCAAGGCGCAGTGCAGCTTCTAGTGAGTTACCAGTATGATCAAGACAGTTTTCAAGGCCCGCCTTTCTCAGTAGAGGCAGAAGAAATTGAACAGCTTTATGCATCGCAATATTCAATTCGACAACTGGCTCATGTGGAATTATCAGAACAACACAAAGGACGACAAGCGCAAGAAAAAATCTGGTATTTACGCGCTAAATGAAAATAAAAAACACCTCTTTAGAGGTGTTTTTTGTGTGTTCAAGTCGCAGCTTTAAACCAATAAGCCAAACATTGCGTTTAACTACTTGACGAAAAGCAGCACGAAAACGTTTTAGTTGGGTGTATGGTACATCAAATACAATTCGTTTAGGTTCTCTGGAATTTCTTCCGCCAGCTCATCCATCAACTGACCATTACGACGGAACGATTCCATTTGTGGATCTTCTTCATCAATGCCACTGAACACCATAATCGGCAAAGTCAAATCGACCAATTGCTCTTCATGCTCTGGTGTAAACCATGCATCTTCGTTGAGAAACATCGCATCGACAAAACCAACGCTCCAGTCGCCCAAACTTGACTCGGTGTCGGCTTCTTCAATTTCAAAAGGAAACTCGATTCCTTCTTCATTGGCCAGATTTTGGCGAATCTGATCAAGCCAAATGTTGATCTGTTCAATGATTGCTGTTGGCACACTTTTCTGATTGCCTTCAAACAATTCATTTAACCAGCGGTCAAACTGTGGTCCAACCGCAATGGCACACAAAAAACCATGAGTAGCTGCAAAATCCAGACCGTATTCGTTTTGGTCACCGTCAAGATAATCGCTCAATAGGTCTAAATTCAAAGTACTCATTGTGTATCCAATTTCATAAAAATAGGCTGTAGCATATCATTTTCAGCCGTAGATGGACTACATGTGATTTATGTTAGTCTTCGTCGTCGTCATCAAGATCATCATCATCAAGATCATAATCAAAATCTTTCAGCTCACGCTCCAATCGACGCTGCGCGAGTAGATCGTCAATCAAACGACGCTTTTCTAATGATTCTTTGGCACTGATTTTGCCTGATGCTTCATCAAAACTAACATCATCATCATCACCGTAGTTATCATCTAATTCAAAATCTGTAGAAGACACTAAAACTACCTCATAATGAAAAAATGTGAATGTTCTAGGCGCTATTTATCGCCCTTTAAAATCCTTGTCAAGTTTTATTTATTTTTTTTCATAAATTCAGGGTTTTTGAATTTTTTTTCGTCAAAAAAATTGTATATTCAGAAAAGTCTTGATAGTGTTGAGAATCATGTGCGAAGCAGGAAGAAAAAATAAACAGGCATTGCACTTGAAAAACATTCGTTTTGTCCCAATATTCAAAAAATAGCTGTGAAATCAAAGATTTTTTTCATTTATATCTGATCGATCAAATTGAAAACATTTATAGCGAATTGTGCTATCATGCACGGTTTTTTACTGCCACAGATTCAACGAAGAGTAAGCAAAGATGAGCGATATGCATTCCCCTACTTCTCAAGTAGCGGCTCTGATTAGCCGAGGCAAAGAACAAGGTTACTTAACCTACGCTGAGGTTAACGATCATCTCCCAGACTCAATCACAGAAAGCGAACAGATTGAAGACATTATCCAGATGCTTCAAGACGTTGGTATTCCTGTGCATGAACGTGCACCTGAATCTGATGATACGATGTTCGGTGATTCGACAGAAGCCGATGAAGTTGCAGAAGAAGAAGCTGCAGCTGTACTTGCGTCTGTGGAAAACGAACCGGGCCGTACAACAGACCCTGTACGTATGTACATGCGTGAAATGGGAACGGTTGAACTCTTAACGCGCGAAGGCGAAATCAGCATTGCAAAACGTATTGAAGAAGGTATTCGTGACGTTCTTCATTCGATTGCTTACTGGCCAAATGCCGTTGAAGTTGTATTACAAGAATATAATGATTATGTGACTGGCGAACGCCGTCTAGCCGACATTTTGTCTGGTTATCTTGATCCTGAATCAGACGAAGAGATTCCAGAAGTTCTGGAAGAAGAAGCCGAGATTGATCAAGACGATGATGCATCGACTAAATCGACCAAAGAGGTCAAGCTCGATGACGAGGATGAAGAAGAGGAAGAGTCTGAAAGCGATGACGACTCTGAAGGCGATTCAGGCCCAGATCCAGAAATTGCAAAAGTTCGCTTTGAAGAACTCGAAGCTGCGTGGAACAACACTAAATCTGTGATTGCCAAACATGGCCGTAACAGCGACGAAGCCAAAGCTGCACTTGAGTCTTTGGCCACTGTGTTCATGATGTTTAAGTTCACGCCTCGCCTGTTTGATATTATCTCTGAGATGATTCGCGGTACACACGAGCAGATTCGTTCTAACGAACGTGAAGTGATGCGTTATGCTGTCCGCCGTGGTCGTATGGATCGTACCCAGTTCCGTACTACATTCCCGGGACAAGAGTCAAACCCAAGCTGGCTTGAAGAACAGATTGCAAAAGCACCAGCCGAAACCAAAGGCCATCTTGAAAAGGTGCGCCCAGATATCTTGGCTTTCCAGCAAAAAATTGCTGAAATCGAGAAAGATCTGGATCTAAACGTCCGCGAGATCAAAGAAATTGCTAAACGTATGGCTGTTGGTGAAGCCAAAGCACGTCGTGCCAAGAAAGAAATGGTTGAAGCCAACTTGCGTCTGGTCATTTCAATTGCGAAAAAGTACACCAACCGTGGTTTGCAATTCCTTGATCTCATTCAAGAAGGTAACATCGGCTTGATGAAAGCGGTTGATAAATTTGAATACCGTCGTGGTTATAAATTTTCGACTTATGCAACATGGTGGATTCGTCAGGCCATTACTCGTTCGATCGCCGACCAAGCACGTACCATCCGTATTCCGGTACACATGATTGAAACCATTAACAAGATCAACCGTGTATCTCGCCAGCTTCTGCAAGAAATGGGCCGTGAACCGACACCTGAAGAACTGGGTGAACGTTTGGAAATGGACGAAGTAAAAGTCCGTAAAGTGCTTAAAATCGCCAAAGAACCGATTTCGATGGAGACACCAATCGGTGATGACGAAGATTCGCATTTGGGTGATTTTATCGAGGATTCAAACATCACTTCACCAGTTGATGCGGCAACCTCGGAAGGCTTAAAAGAAGCAACACGTGAAGTGCTTGAAAACTTGACTGAACGTGAAGCAAAAGTCTTGAAAATGCGCTTTGGTATCGACATGCCAACGGATCATACGCTAGAAGAAGTGGGTAAACAATTTGATGTGACACGTGAACGTATCCGTCAGATTGAGGCGAAAGCACTGCGCAAATTGCGTCATCCTTCACGTTCTGAACACTTACGTTCATTCCTTGAAAATGACTAAGCACTGCTGATCCGTAGTCACTTGATACTCAGGTGACTGCCCCCATTTAAGATCCAAATACTTTAATGCCTGCATCTTCGCAGGCATTAACTATGGAGACTGATATGTTAGACCGCACTCCTTCTCGTGAATTACAAGAACATCTTTGGGTTTTTCCAATGGATTATCCAATCAAATTGATTGGTAATGCAGGAGATGAGCTTCGCATAGCTGTTGTTGATATTTTGCAGAAGCACTTTCCTGAATTTGATGCTGCATCAATCAAGGTGCAACCATCACGTACAGGAAAATATCATTCTTTAACAGCGCAATTGCGCTTTGAAGAACTTGAACAAGTGCACGCACTGTATGCAGATTTGGCGGCTTGCCCACTGATTCGTACTGCACTTTAAGCTTTAAAACACGCCCTGTGGCGTGTTTTTCTTTATTTGCCTATCTAATTTCTGCTTTCACTTCAAACACGAAGAGATACGATCTGTGAATGATACTGTTTTAAAACCTACACTCGTCATTCGACAATACACCCAGTTGCATCCCTATGCCGATCTGTTTGATGAAATGAAAACCCTCACCAATGAGCGGGATGCCGATACTCCCGATCAATTGTGGATTTTGCAACATCAGCCTGTTTTAACTCAAGGTCAAGCTGGAAAGCCAGAACATATCTTGCTGCAAACCGACATTCCTGTGGTTCAATCTGATCGAGGCGGTCAGGTTACGTGGCATGGTCCGGGACAAATGGTGATCTACTTTTTATTTGATCTGAACCGTTTGAAATGGAATGTTCGAACGCTGGTTTCTTTTGCTGAACAACTCATGATTGATCTGCTTCAAGCTTATGGCATTGAAGCTTATGCCAAAGCTGATGCCCCGGGTGTGTATGTTGCAGGGCGTAAAATTGGTTCACTGGGGTTTAAAATTCGTCGCGGACGCAGTTATCATGGGCTGGCTTTAAATATCGATTGCGACCTGAGTGGCTTTCAAAGTATTAATCCTTGTGGTTATGCTGGGCTCGAAATGGTACGGTTATGTGACTTACTGGCTGCGTATCCTAGCTTTGAACAGTTATGCGATCAGGTAGTGAACTATTTTAAATCCCGCGAAGATTTTAGTGACGTACAAGTCATCACACGATAAATCACTTTTCGATCATCAAAAAATCAATTAGAGTAAATACTCTAAATAAAATTAGAAACTGCAAAGGGAAAGTAGAGTGATTCCAATAAAAGCCGTTAAACCTGCATTGCAGCTGAGCTACGTCAAACTCATGATGGATGTGATTGGGCGCGGGCTTGCCATGGCAAGTGAAGTCGATCAAGAGATTCAACAGGAAGTTGCCAAGTTTCCAGCCAATTTTGTTTTGTCGATGAACGTTTTTCCACATGGTCCAGCTTTCGTGGCGCGTGTAACACCAGATAAACGCCTTCAGTTACTTTCCAATACCGACATCAAACCCGATCTCACCATTACCTTTAAGCATTTAAGTCATGCTTTTTTAGTATTTTCTTTTCAGGAAAGTACCGCACAAGCATTTGCCAATGACCGTATGATTGCTGATGGTGATCTGTCGTATGCAATTCGTCTGGTACGGTGTCTAAATAAAATGGAAGCCTTGATTTTACCTAAAGTCGTGGCTTCACTTGCAGTAAAAGAGTACCCAAGCGAGCTGGCATTGAAGGACAAATTGACCGGCGCCGCCCATATTTATCTTAAAGTTGCACAATCATACTTAAAACGGAGTATTTAACATGGCCAAGCCTTACTATGAGTTTTTCTGTCCTGTCAAAGTGATTGCTGGCCATGCCGCGCTTGAACATATTCCGTTTGAACTGGCTACTCTGGGCGCAAAAAAAGCCTTTATCATTACCGACAAAGGCGTGCGTGCCAACAAGTTACTCGAACCCATCGAAGCAGCATTTGGCTCAACCGATACGGTAATTGGTTATATTTTTGATGATGTTCCACCCGACTCTAGCCTGCAAACGGTTCGACGTGCAGCAGAGTTGTATCGTGAGCATGGCTGTGATGCCATTATTGCCATTGGTGGTGGCTCCGTGATTGATACCTCGAAAGCCACCAATATTCTGGTTTCTGAGGGCGGTGATGATCTCTTAAAATATTCAGGTGCCCACAATCTACCTAAACCGTTAAAGCCGTTTTTTGTTATTCCGACCACCTCAGGTACAGGCTCTGAGGCCACTATGGTGGCCGTTGTGTCAGATACGGAAAAAAATGTCAAAATGGCCTTTGCTTCGAACTATTTGATGCCACATGCTGCCATTTTAGATCCGCGCATGACCCTAACGTTACCCGCTCATCTCACTGCAATGACTGGCATGGATGCTTTAACCCACTGTGTCGAAGCCTATACCTGCCTAGCCGCAAATCCAATTAGCGATGCTTACGCCAGCGCCGGAATTAAAAAAATCAGCGAGCATCTGTTTCAAGTCATTGAAAATCCAAACGATGCCCAAGGCCGTCTTGAACTGGCACAAGCCTCTACCATGGCCGGCATTGCTTTTTCAAATTCGATGGTCGGTCTGGTGCATTCACTCGGTCATGCTTTGGGTGCAGTTGCGCATTTGCCGCACGGTTTATGTATGAATCTATTCTTACCGTACGTGCTTGAATACAACAAAGACGTGAATGGTCCAAAAATTGCCGACCTCTTGCTGCCACTGGCTGGCGCTGATATATACGCTCAGACTCCAGCCAATCAACGTGCAGACAAGGCCATTTCCACCATTTTGGCCATGCGTGATCGTTTATTCAGCATGACCAAACTGCCACGTACCTTACGTGAAACAGGCAAGATAAACGAGGCTCAGCTCGATGAAGTGGCTGAAAAAGCACTCAATGATGGCTCAATTATTTATAACCCAAAAGAAGCGAGCTTAGCTGATCTAAAAGCGATTTTGAAAAAAGCTTGGTAATTCTTCATTTTTTTATCATTTTGCTAAGAGTCTGAATTTACTTTAAGTTCAGACTCTTTTATTTTTAGATGAATTTTTATTCATTTTTTTTACTGGTCAAGTTGGCAAAAAATTTGCTAAAAATTCAACAAAGTTACTGACAAAAGGCCCCATTTTAGGATAGATTGGCGCACTTTACTTTTTGTATAGGGGGGATCGTTCGTCTCAAACGATCCTTAACAGACATGACTGATCCTTGATCAACGATTATGAGGATACGCCGTTGACAACTCACACTGGGACTCAACCTGCGGCTAAACTGCAAAAGACGCTAGGACTCTGGCACATCATCATCATCGGTTTGGCTTATATTCAACCGATGACCCTATTTGACACTTTTGGCCTAGTATCAGAAGAAAGTCATCATCATGTACCGACATCGTATATCATTGCTCTGATTGCGATCTTGCTGACCTCGATCAGTTATGGCCATATGATTCGTCGCTATCCGTCTTCCGGATCTGCGTACACCTATGCGCAAAAATCGATTCATCCCAATGTTGGCTTTATGGTCGGCTGGTCATCATGGCTGGACTATCTGCTCTCGCCTATGGTCAACATCATTCTGGCTGTCATTTATTTACAGGCGTTGTTCCCATCAGTGAATCACTGGGTCTGGGTCATTGTGCTGACCGCATTTATGACGGGAGTGAACCTTCGTGGTGCGAAATTCGTCGCGCATTTCAATAGCTGGATTGTTTTGGTTCAATTGATTGTGATTGCCGTCTTTACTTATCTGGTCTATGAAAAACTCCAGATGGGCTTAAATGCAGACGGACCAATGACTGCTGAAACACGCTATCAGCTCTGGAGCCTCGAACCTTTTTGGAACGAACTGACCTCCTTGGGTGCAATCGTAACGGGTGCCACCTTGCTATGCTTCTCGTTTACCGGATTTGACTCATTAAGCTCACTGGCTGAAGAAACCAAAGATACGGAAAAAACGCTACCTAAAGCAATTTTTCTGACAGCGTTGTTGGCGGGTGTCATTTTTATTGCCAGCACGTACTTCATCCAGATTTATTTCCCGGGCGATCCAAAAAGCTACTTTGCTGATATTGCAGCCACCCAGCCTGATATCTTGATGCTTGTAGGTGGATCACTGTTTCAGTCATACGTATTGGCTTTTGCAATTGTGACCGTTATGGCGTCGGGTATTTCGGCACATGCAGGCGTATCGCGTTTGATGTACGTAATGGGCCGTGACGGGATTATCAACAAGAAGATTTTTGGCCATATCAGCAGCAGCAGTTATACCCCGTCTTACAATATTATGATTGTAGGTGTGGTTGCCTTGGCTGCAGGCTTTATGGACTTAGATATCATTATCTCAATGATCAGTTTCGGTGCCCTAACAGCATTCACCTTCGTGAATCTGTCGGTCATTTCACGCTATGCACTTCGTGATGGACGCACCAAAAACTTTAAAGATATCTTAAACTTTGTGATCATTCCGTTGTTGGGCTTTTTCAGTATTTTTGCCATGTGGCTTGAAATTGAAGACACTGCGCTGAAATACGGCTTGTGGTGGGCAATGTTTGGTATTTTGTACTTAGGTTATAAAACCAAAGGTTTTAAATACTCAGCACCTCAGCATAATGAGTTTGACGACAAGTTATAAACCAAGAAATAAAAAAGGCGCATCGCGCCTTTTTTATTTCTGTGGCTCTAAGCTACAGAACAAAATAAACACCTTACTAGACCATTTAAACTGCCGATAAGGTTTTAAAACCTTGCTGACGCCATGCTTCGTATACAATTACAGCCGTAGCATTAGACAGATTTAAACTGCGAGAATTTTCTGCCATCGGCAAACGAATCCAGTTTTCCTGAGGAAACATTAAGCGTACCGCTTCTGGCAATCCACGCGTTTCAGGCCCCATCAATAGTGCAATAGGTCGATTTAAATCGACCGTATGCGGGGTCGATGTGCCTTTGGTGGTCAGAGGAAAAACCGCGCTAATCCCCTGACGCTGTAAATCATCTAGGCACAATTGGATATTGTCCCAGATTTTCATGCGCGCATATTCGTGATAATCCAGCCCAGCACGTTTAAGCTTTTTATCATCCAGCTCAAATCCTAACGGACGTACCAAATGCAACTGCGCACCTGTATTGGCGCACAAGCGTATGATATTACCGGTATTGGCAGGAATTTCAGGCTCAAACAAAACAACGTGAATCACTTAACTACTCGCTTGTCACTTAGATTAAACAAGTTCAGGTGATACACCTGAACGGATGGGATTAGGCAATTTTCGACCCTGAATCATGCCATTGAAGCTGATCACGTAAATTCACCACTTCACCAATAATCGTCAGCGTCGGTGCATGAATGTGGTGCTCAAGTACTTTCGATGCGATGGTCTGTAATGTCCCCACAACAACTTTTTGCTCTGGCGTAGTACCCTTTGAAATCAGGGCCACAGGCATATCAGGCCGCTGACCATGTTCAATCAGTTGCTCGCAAATCTGTTCAAGTCCGACCAGCCCCATATACAGCACTAAGGTCTGATTTTCATAGACCAGCTCTTTCCATGGCAGCTCTGGAGATCCGGCTTTTAAGTGTCCTGTTAAAAACCGTACGCTCTGCGCATACTCACGATGAGTAAGTGGAATACCGGCATATGCCGAGCATCCCGAGGCAGCGGTAATGCCAGGTACCACCTGAAACGGAATACCCGCAGCAAAAAGCTCCTGAATTTCTTCGCCCCCACGGCCAAAGATAAACGGATCACCGCCTTTGAGTCGACAAACCCGTTTACCAGCCTGCGCATACTTGACCAACAACTCATTGATGCCTTCTTGCGGCACACTATGATTTGAACGCGCCTTCCCGACATAGACTTTGTCTGCATCTCGACGGCATAGTTCCATAATTGGCGCAGAGACCAATCGGTCATAAATAACGACATCGGCCTGCTGCATCAAGCGTAATGCTTTGAGTGTAAGTAATTCTGGATCTCCCGGGCCAGCCCCGACCAAATATACTTCACCTTTAGGCGTGCGCCAGTTTTGCAGTGCATCGGTCATCATCTGGTTTGCAGCATCCAGATTGTCATTGAACACCTGCTCTTTTAAAGGACTATTGTATAAATCTTCCCAAAAAATACGGCGTTCATCTGGATTTTCAATCTGGGCCTTCACTTGTTTGCGCCAGCGACCAGAAAACTCGGCCAGTTTACCCATGCCGTGTGGCACCAATGTTTCAATCTGCGTGCGAAGCTGACGCGAGAGCACGGGTGATGCGCCATTTGAAGCCACAGAAATCAGGAGCGGTGAACGATCAATAATGGCAGGCACCATAAAGCGGCAATTGGGAATGTCATCGACGCTATTGACCAAGATCGTTCGCGCTTCGCATTGCTCAAATACTCGCTTATTTACGGCTGCAACATCAGTGGCTGCAATTACCAATCGATAAGCACGCTCCAGATCAGTGTCTTCAAAAGGCTTGTGATACGCAGTACCCTGACTTTGATCGATCAATGCAGTTAAATCACTGCTAATCTCGGGTGCAACCACATCTAAAATTGCGCCTGCTTTAACCAGTAGGACAGCTTTACGGTAGGCAATATGCCCACCTCCCACAATCAAACAACGCTGTTGCTGTAACTTAAGCGAAATTGGAAAAATTTCCACTGCCTACCTCGGAATCAAAACATTGGGTGGGTAAAAGCAAAAATCATGCACACAATCGATGCAATTAATCGATAAACGTTGCACCACCCATGTACGGACGCAACACTTCTGGAATTTCGATTGAACCATCTGCACGTTGATAGTTCTCCATCACCGCCAAAAGTGTACGACCAACAGCCAGTCCAGAGCCGTTTAAGGTATGGACCAATTCGGTTTTCTTGGCTTCACTACGATAACGCGCCATCATGCGGCGTGCCTGAAAGTCGCCCATATTTGAACATGATGAAATTTCACGATAGGTATTTTGACTCGGTACCCACACTTCAAGGTCATACGTTTTGGTTGAACCAAAGCCCATATCACCACCACACAGCAAAATCTTGCGATACGGCAAGCCGAGTGCCTGTAAGATCCCTTCAGCATGTGCAGTCAATTCTTCAAGTGCCTGCATAGAATCTTCTGGTTTAACGATCTGCACCATTTCTACTTTATCAAACTGATGCTGACGGATCAGACCACGGGTGTCACGACCATACGAACCAGCCTCACTACGAAAACACGGTGTGTGCGCTGCATACTTCAGCGGAAGACGATCGGCATCGATAATGTCATCACGCACAAAGTTGGTGATTGGCACTTCGGCGGTAGGAATGAGATAGTATTCTTTTTCGCCTTGTAACTTAAATAAGTCTTCTTCAAACTTTGGTAACTGCCCTGTGCCACGCAAACTATCTGCATTAACCAAATACGGCACGTATGCTTCGGTGTAACCATTTTTTAAGGTATGTGTATCGAGCATAAATTGAGTCAAAGCGCGCTGTAAGCGTGCCAAAGGCCCTTTTAATACGCTAAAGCGTGAACCGGTGAGTTTAGTGGCCGTTTCAAACTCCAGCCCCCCCATCCATTCGCCCAAGTCGGTATGGTCTTTGATTTCAAAATCAAATTGACGCGGCGTGCCCCATTTAGATATTTCCAGATTATCACTTTCATCTTTGCCTTCTGGCACAGATTCATGCGGCAAGTTTGGAATGGTGAGCGCTTTTTGTTCAATCTCTGCCTGTAGATCAGCCAAAGCCACTTCGGCCGCTTTGATCTCATCTGCAATTGCTTGCATGCGGGTCATGATTTCTGATGCATCACCACCCGCTTTTTTGATTTGGCCAACTTGCTTCGCCCCGGCATTACGTTCTGCCTGCAAACTTTCAGTTTTGGATTGAAGCTCCTTGCGGCGTGCTTCCAGTGCTGACCATTCAGCCGGATCAAGTTGAACACCACGTTTAGCAAGGGCCAGATTTACAGCTTCAATATTATTTCTGAGTAATTTTGGGTCGATCATAGTCAATCAAAAGTTAAGGAAAAAACTGCCTTATAGTGTAAGCGCTTCACATCAAAAAATACAGTCAGCACTTCACGACAATTTTAAATGACTTAAATCAGCTTTACTCCTGAATTCAGACTCAATTTAGCTAGATTAAGGCGATTGCATGACAGGCTGACTCGGCAAGTACTCAGGTTTAATCACATCTTTGGCTTGATCATACGGCAAGGTCAGCTCTGTAAGTCCTTCAGCATACGAGGCCAGTTCATAAAGTGGATAGACGAACACGATGCCGTCATTGCCATAATAATAGTTGTCGCTCAGTTTTAGCTTTTCTCGTGAAATGCTATGTTCATCCAGCCAGCTTTGATTATAACTGTAGAGTCGATCAAGTAGGGTTGCCTCTTTTCCGGTCTGGATTAAATCTGCCACCGTCACATGCTTTTTATGAGCCAAATCGAAAATAACGTATTCTTTGTGATACATCCCATGTGCTGCACCTGCCGAATAGGTATATGTGAATAATTCAAATGAAGCCAGATTGTAATTTTGCCCCAAATAACGCACGTAAATCATACTTTGGCCATCTTGCGGCATTCCATCAGGCAACTTCACAGCCTGATCGGGTAAATTGGCAAAGGCATTTGGATCGGCCTTTTTAATACGTTCGCTAAAATATGCATCAATCCAAGGCTGATTGGTTTCAACACTTTGAAAGTTATAGGTGGTACACCCATCTTCTAAACATAGCTTGTTTTTTGGCAATTTGACTGCGACCACTTTGGCCTTTAATGCTGGAATACTGGTCTGAACGGCGGGAGTTGTCGTAGATTTTTGCTCATTCTTTGCATCAGATTTGGGTTGGCAAGCACTGATCAGTAAAGTGGCACTGAATATTGAAATCAGAACAGTTGTTTTTCTTGTAGGTAATAAAGCCATATGCACTCCTCTCTATTATGATCATGTCATCTCAATGGAGTTCACTATAGCAAAGCCACTTTTAAACTGAACATTGAAGTTATGTAGCCTGAGCACAAAAAAAGCCGCATACGCGGCTTTTTTATATTGACGGCTTATTGATCGATAATATCCGTGCCTTTTGGCGGTGTAAAATTAAAGGTCGATGCCGGAATTGCAGCATTTAACTTCACGTTATTAAATCGAACATATGTGGTTTGACCGAGTGAATCTTGCAAAATCATCAAACTTGGTGCTTTATTGGCGCCAAAGCTAATGGTCAGGCTTTGAAAGGCACCCTCACTGTCTTTTGGATACAGTGTGTAGTAAGTTTTACTACGATCTGGCTGAGTCACCCGATAAGACTGCATAATCTGACTGGTATTTCCAGAAAGGAGCAGCGCAGGCGTGTTGGCAACCTGTTCATCTAGACTCTGACGAATCGCTTGTTGTAGATCAGGGTCATAAATCCAGACCGTTTTACCCGTGGTCACAATGGTCTGTTTAGACGGCGTTGAGGTTTCCCAGAAAAACTTTCCTGGACGCGCAACTTTCATTACCCCTTTAAAGGTCTGGTTCATGTGCTGCGCTGTCAGCCCTTTCTTTTGTGGCGCTTTTGAGTTGGTTACTTTAGTGGTTTGCTCAAAGTTGGCACTCAAGCTTTGAATACCCGTGAGTTGCTTCACCAAGTTTGAAGTGGCTTGTTGTTCCGATGCAGGCGTCGCGGCAAACACTGTCGTGCTCATGACAGGTGCAAGCGTTGCTGCGCTTATCGTTATTGCACACATGGTTTTACGAAGCATCGTCATAATATCACCTTGTCTTTCGTTGTGTTTCAATCAATTTGATTTTTATATTACCCGACAAATTATATGCTAAGAATTGAAAAAATAAGACATTTTGTAGTTTTATACGGCTGCTTTGTGAGTTTTATTCATCATGATGGAGAGCATCTTTATCTTCAGATATAAAAAAAGCCCACATCGTGGGCTTTTTCAAACAATCTAAATCTTATACAGATTCAACTGTTACATAGCGACGGCCAAACTGACCCTTCACTTCAAACTTTACTACGCCATCAGCAGTAGCAAATAATGTATGGTCACGACCCATACCAACGTTAGCACCAGCGTGGAATTCAGTACCACGTTGACGTACGATGATGTTACCAGCAGTTACTGATTGGCCACCGTAGATTTTAACACCTAACATTTTAGGATTCGAATCACGACCGTTTTTAGTCGATCCACCAGCTTTTTTAGAAGCCATGTCTATTACTCCTCGTGATTAGCCTGAAATACCAGTAATTTTCAACTCGGTAAACCATTGACGGTGACCTTGTTGCTTACGGTAGTGTTTACGACGACGCATTTTGATGATGCGGATTTTGTCGTGACGACCATGACCAACCACTTCTGCAGTTACTGTAGCGCCAGCCACAACTGGAGCACCGATTTGAATGCTTTCGCCGTTTACAAGCATAAGTACGTCATCAAACGTAATAGTTGAACCGGTTTCAGCTTTCAATAATTCAACTTTAAGGGTTTCACCCTCAACTACACGGTGCTGTTTACCACCGCTTTGGATTACTGCGTACATAATGTACTCCAACTCAGCCCGTGTCGTCGTGTCAGTAAAGGGACATACTGAACTTAAAACGAACGCCACTGGGATATATAAGGCGACAGATTTTAAGTGAAATTTGACCAAACAACAAGTAAGCGAACAAAAAATAATATGTTAAAGCCGAAATGGATCATGCATACGCTTAAACACAAAGCAAATAAAAGCACAACCTAGCTTTTAAACGGAATATGTGTAAAATCTCAAATACAGTTTAAAAACAACTTGCTACTGTAAATTGGGCTTAATTTTCAAATCTGGCGTTTCATTTATAGGTCAATCTTTTGGTTTTTTTCTGCAAGAAAAATGCTTGTGGCGTATAAGTCTAGGCTCGCTTTTTTTGATTAAGCATCTGATTTAATTAAATCTATATCACCTTTAGTGACGTTTCCCCTAAATTGATGAGGTTCCCCTTCAATGGCCATCGACTTTAAGCAAGATATTCTCGCACCTGTTGCAACCGACTTTGCAGCGATGGATAAATTTATCAATGAAGGGATCACTTCCAAAGTCGCATTGGTGATGGCGGTCAGTAAACATGTGGTTGAGGCAGGCGGAAAACGTATGCGTCCGATTATGTGTTTATTGGCTGCAAAGGCCTGTGGTGCACAAGACTTGGCGCCACACCGTAAACTTGCCGCGATTATTGAGATGCTGCATACCGCTACGCTGGTACACGACGATGTAGTCGACGAATCAGGTTTAAGACGCGGCCGTCCAACCGCCAATGCGACCTGGAATAACCAAACCGCAGTCTTGGTAGGCGACTTTCTGATTTCGCGCGCATTTGATTTGCTGGTCGATTTAAATGATATGGTGCTTTTAAAAGATTTCTCGACAGGTACCTGTGAAATTGCCGAAGGTGAAGTATTGCAGCTCCAAGCCCAACACGACCCAGAGACCACCGAACAAACTTATTTAGATATTATTCACGGCAAAACGTCGCGTTTGTTTGAACTGGCCACCGAAGGCGCAGCGATATTATCCAATACACCGCAATACCGCGAGCCGCTACGTCTTTTTGCCGGGCACTTTGGTAATGCATTTCAAATCATTGACGATATTTTAGATTACACCTCGGATGCCGAAACATTAGGTAAAAATATTGGTGATGATTTGATGGAAGGTAAACCCACTTTGCCGTTAATTTCAGCATTACAACATACCACGGGTGAGCAGCATGCTATTGTTCGACGCAGTATTGCGACGGGCGGAGTCGAGCAACTCGATCAGGTGATTCAGATTGTACAGCAGTCGGGTGCACTTGATTATTGTCGCCAACGTGCTGAAGAAGAAACCCAAGCCGCGCTCGCAGCGTTGAGCCAGCTTCCCGAAAGTGAGGCACGTCAGGCACTGTTTAACCTGACAGAAATGGCGCTACATCGAATTCAATAAAACTAACTAAATTTACACATACGTTGCCTATGCATATTCACTTATTAGATCTTTATGCCACCATGCAGTCGCAGCTTGAACAGAGCCCGAATGCACTAGATGAATCTTTGGCAGTCGAACTCATTAATCGCTTGAGACCTGCCGACACACGCAATCTGGATGAGATCAATAAGAAATTTGATGCATTTGTACAATCCTTACTGATCACCCCCAATGCTGCCTATACCCTACAGGCGTTTATTTTGCATTTGATCCAGCAGTACAAGCAAAGTGGCTTGTACTCTGACAGCGGCATTTTGTCGCAGGATGGTTTTTGGAACCAGCTTTCTCAGCGCATGGGCGCTTATGTGTTGCCCAGCCTGATCGATCACAAAGATTTACGCACCCTGATTGGTCAAGTATTTCATCAAAAAAGTGATCGTTACTGGCTCGATGCCATTGAAGATGCACGCTGGAATAAGCTGTTTCAGGTGCTGGGGCAAAGTAACGGTAATGTCGACTGCAAACGCGTTGTACATGACGAAATGATCACCGCCATTACCGTATTGTCGTATCGAATCAGCGGCATTGGTTTATATCCTGAATTTATTAACGCCCAGCCAGAACTCTCAGAATACGAATCACCATTTCTGGTTCAAAATCGCGAAGTCATTGAGTTTATTGAGCAGTACAAGCAGTTGCAATACACCGGCCATGAAGTGGCAGTACTCGAACCACCAGATGCCTCACAGGCTTTGGTGATGTTTGATCAATGCCGCGATGTGGTACTGAAAATCCGCCGTGCCACCAAACGCATCGGGGTCAGTTTAAGCCTGACCTACCTGCTCTCGCTGCTTGAGCAGTGTTTAGACCGGATTGAGTTGTTGCTGACCATTGTAGTGGCAGATCAACAGCGCCGACACCGTGCTTTGGGCGAGCTGCTCAAGGATTTAACTGCCGCGCATTATAGTGAAAAAAGTGTGCGTGCGCTGCTCAGCACCAACAGTGAACTGATTGCTCTACAAGTCACCGAAAATGCCAGTAAAACTGGCGAACACTATGTGAGTACCGACAAAAAAGGCTTTTTGGGAATGTATAAGGCCGCCGCCGGTGCCGGTGCGATTATTGCAGTCATGGCAACCCTGAAAACGCTGGCGGCGCGAGTCACATTGGCACCGCTGATGCAGGCATTTGTATACAGTATGAATTACTCACTGGGGTTTGTCCTGATTCATATCTTGCACTTTACCGTGGCAACCAAACAACCGGCCATGACAGCTGCCGCTCTGGCAGCTACCGTACAACAGCGCAGAGGTTCTAAAAACGCACAACTGGCTGAACTGGCGGCCCTCATTATTAATATTATCCGCACCCAATTGATTGCAATTTTGGGCAATATCTCAATTGCAATACCAGTGGCGGCGTTTATCGCGTTTATGTGGCATTTTAATCTCGATGAGCCACTGATGACCAACGCCAAGGCCGCCAAAACCCTGCACGATTTAAATCCGTTTACCTCACTGGCAGTGCCACATGCGGCGATTGCAGGTGTGTGCTTATTTTTGTCTGGTTTGATTGCAGGTTACTTTGACAATATGGCGGTTTATCGTAAAGTCGGTCCACGCTTAAAAGCGGATATACGTTTAGTCAGACTGATGGGACAAGCTCGTTTAGACCGTTTTGCCGATTATGTCGAACGCAACTTGGGGGCATTGGCAGGTAATTTCTTATTCGGAATCATGCTTGGCAGTATGGGCACGATTGGCTTTATTTTGGGACTACCTCTCGATATTCGTCATATTGCCTTTGCATCGGCGAACTTTATTCAAGGCTTGATGAACATCAATGGCTCACCCGACATCGGTCTGATCGTGGTTTCTTTTTTGGGCGTACTGATGATTGGTTTAACCAACTTATTTGTCAGCTTTACCTTAACGGTCATCGTGGCATTGCGCGCGCGACGCGTACGTTTTGAGCAGTGGAAACCCTTGGCAAAACTGGTGATGACCCACTTTTTGACCCGTCCAAGCGACTTTTTTTGGCCACCAAAACAACCGGTTGAAGTCGAAGACCCTTTAACTCAATCAGAAAAAACAAAACATTAACAATTTTGTTGTGTAATGTTAAAGCAACTTAAAAATTGTTCAGAATGAAATTACTATCAGGCATATTAGACTTGAAAAAAAGTGTACTCGAAAGTACACTTTAACTCCACAATCCTTGGCCAAAGGCCTCGGTAACAGTAAAGGTTGCTGTGATGCCATACCTACTGCTTTGTATTGGTTGTATTTTTTTCATTGTTGGCGTTTCTGCTTTATTTTCTCCTACCGCTCAGTTTTGGGACATTTCTGTCGTACAGTTGTTGAGTGAACATAGGAATCCAGCATTTGACCATCTTTCAACCGGACTTGCTTTCTTGGGTGGTATGCCTGCGGTGCTTCTTGTTACTGTGCTGTGGTGCCTTATCCACTTCTTAAACGGTAAAAAAGCAATTGTCGTCTTTATCGTTTTAAGTGTGCTGGGCAGTATAGGATTGGGGTGGCTCTTTAAATGGTGCTTCGATAGACCGCGTCCGCCAGAGATGTATCACATCGTCAACAGTTATGGTGCATCGTTTCCAAGTGCTCACAGTGTTTATGCAGCCACACTTGCAGGCCTCGCGCTGTTGATTTACCGCCACCATCCCCGGTATTTCCCAATTGCATTTGTGGCCTTGCTGTGGTTTGGCATGATGGGGGTTTCAAGAGTTTACGTCGGGGTTCACTATCCTACCGATGTACTGGCAGGCTGGGGCATTGGTTTAATTTGGACCTCGTTGCTTTGGCTGGGGCTATTAACAACCAAGTTAGACAAAAACAAATTATTTTTAGATAAGAATCTAAATGAGGTGAAAGAATGACGTCGGCTAAGCTTTGGGTTCCTGCCCTTACTGCTTGCGCATTGGCAACAAGTATTGCACTTGTTGGTTGTAGCAAAGATTCCAAGAATGCTGAGCAAGCGGCAGCTGCACAGCAGATGCCACCTCCTCAAGTAGGTGTCATTGTTGCTCAACCACAAAGCGTAGAACAATCTGTGGAATTGTCTGGACGCACATCGGCGTACCAGATTTCTGAGGTTCGTCCACAGACCAGCGGTATTATTTTAAAACGCCTGTTTGCAGAAGGCAGCTACGTACGTGAAGGTCAAGCGCTTTATGAGCTCGACTCTCGAACCAACCGTGCCACACTCGACAATGCAAAAGCTGCGCTGTTGCAACAACAGGCCAACCTCAGTTCATTAAGAACCAAACTCAACCGTTATAAGCAATTGGTTTCGAGCAATGCCGTGGCCAAACAGGATTATGACGATTTAGTGGGTCAGGTCAACGTTGCCGAAGCACAAGTTGCGGCTGCACGCGCACAAGTGAAAAATGCAGAAGTCGATCTGGGCTATTCGACCATTCGCTCACCTATTTCGGGTCAATCGGGTAAATCGTCGGTTACAGCGGGTGCTTTGGTGACTGCAAACCAGACCACAGCGTTGGTCAGCATTCAACAGCTTGACCCGATTTATGTCGATATTCAGCAGTCTAGTGCCGAATTACTTCGTTTGCGTCAGCAACTGAGCAAAGGTAGCCTAGACAACAGCAATAACACCAAAGTCAAACTTCGTCTTGAAGATGGTTCAATGTATCCAATTGAAGGGCGATTGGCGTTCTCTGATGCGTCTGTGAGCACCGAAACCGGAACCATTACGGTACGCGCGGTGTTTCCAAACCCGAATCACTTGTTGTTACCGGGCATGTACGCCACGGCGCAGATTGCACAGGCCGTTATTCCAAATGCATATTTGATTCCACAAGCTGCGGTTACCCGTACGCCAACGGGTCAAGCCACTGCAATGATTGCCAATGCCAAAGGTGTGGTTGAAACACGTCAAATCCAGACCTCTGGCGTTCAAGGTCAAAACTGGATTGTGACTGGCGGCTTAAAACAGGGCGATAAAGTCATTGTCGATGGCGTAGCTAAAGTTAAAGAAGGCCAGCAGGTGAAGGTTGAGCCATATCAGGCCAAACCTGAGCAATCAGCCGCTCCACAAGGTGCAGCTGCTCAAGGAGCAACCTCAGGCAAGCCACAAATGACTGAACAGAACAAGGCGCCTTCTGATCAAAAAACTACTTCAAATACATAAGGGGTAGACAGAATGGCTAAGTTTTTTATTCATCGCCCCATTTTTGCGTGGGTGATTGCATTGGTCATTATGTTGGCGGGTATTCTTACGCTGACCAAAATGCCAATTGCACAATATCCTACGATTGCGCCGCCTACCATTACTATTGCTGCAACTTATCCAGGTGCATCTGCTCAAACTGTTGAAAACACAGTGACACAGATTATTGAGCAACAGATGAATGGTCTGGATGGCTTACGTTATATTTCATCAAACAGTGCAGGTAACGGTCAGGCCTCGATTCAATTAAACTTTGAACAAGGCATTGATCCAGATATCGCACAGGTACAGGTGCAAAACAAGTTGCAGTCTGCAACGGCACTCTTACCTGAAGATGTACAGCGCCAAGGCGTGAAAGTGACCAAATCGGGCAGCAGCTTCTTACAGGTGATTGCATTTTACTCACCTGATGGCAGCCTGTCTGATGCAGACATTAAAGATTACGTAAACTCAAATATTTCTGAACCCCTTAGCCGTGTAGAAGGCGTAGGTGAGATTCAGGTATTTGGTGGCTCTTATGCCATGCGAATCTGGCTCGATCCAGCCAAACTCACCAGCTATCAACTTACACCAAGTGACGTAGCAACTGCACTTAAAGCTCAAAATGCGCAAGTTGCAGTGGGTCAGTTAGGTGGTGCACCTGCCGTCAATGGGCAAGTTCTGAACGCGACAGTAACTGCGCAAAGTCTGCTTCAAACGCCAGAAGAATTTCGTAATATCTTCTTGAAAAACACCGCAGGTGGTGCTCAAGTTCGACTCCAAGATGTTGCACGTGTAGAACTTGGTTCAGACAATTATCAGTTTGAGTCGAAATATAACGGCAAAGCTGCGGGTGGTCTCGCTATCAAGCTTGCAACTGGTGCCAATGCGTTAGACACCGCACAAGCTGTTGAAAACCGTTTAGAACAGTTACGTAAGAACTACCCTGCCGGTCTAAAAGATCAGCTTGCGTATGACACAACACCGTTTATCCGCCTCTCGATTGAAAGTGTTGTACATACACTGATTGAAGCTGTGGTACTGGTGTTTATCGTGATGTTCTTGTTCCTACAAAACTGGCGTGCAACGATTATTCCAACGCTTGCAGTACCTGTAGTTGTACTCGGAACCTTCGCCGTCATCAATATTTTTGGCTTCTCCATCAACACCCTGACCATGTTTGCCATGGTACTGGCCATCGGTCTCTTGGTCGATGATGCAATTGTGGTGGTCGAAAACGTCGAACGGGTAATGGCTGAAGAACACAGTGACCCCGTCACTGCAACCGAACACTCGATGCAGCAAATTTCTGGCGCCCTGATCGGGATCACCAGTGTACTTTCTGCGGTATTCGTACCGATGGCATTTTTCTCTGGCACTACCGGGGTCATTTATCGTCAGTTTTCGATTACGCTGGTCACCGCGATGGTGCTCTCGCTAATCGTAGCTCTGACCTTCACCCCTGCCCTGTGTGCGACCTTGCTTAAACAGCATGATCCAAACAAAAAGCCAAGTAACAATGTATTTGCCCGCTTTTTCCGCTGGTTTAACCACAGTTTTGATCGTCTATCGAATGGCTATCAAAATGGTGTGGGGCGCATGTTGCATCACAAGTTATTCTCTGGACTTTTGTATGCTGCTGTGGTCGGGATTTTGGTCTTTGTTTTTGTCAAACTGCCATCATCTTTCTTACCAGAAGAAGACCAAGGTATCGTACTGACCTTAGTGCAGTTACCACCAAATGCGACCTTAGACCGAACTGGTAAAGTCATTGATACCATGACCAACTATTTCCTCGATAAGGAAAAAGATTCGGTTCAGTCGATCTTTACTGTATCGGGCTTCTCATTTACCGGTGTGGGTCAAAACGCAGGTCTTGCCTTTATTCGTCTAAAAGACTGGAGTGAGCGGACCACGCCTGAAACCCAGATTGGGAATATCATCCAGCGCGGTATGGCACTGAATATGATCGTCAAAGACGCATCGTACATCATTCCGTTGCAATTGCCGTCGATGCCTGAACTCGGTGTCACAGCAGGCTTTAACTTGCAGTTGAAAGATTCAAGCGGACAAGGTCATGACAAGCTGATTGCTGCGCGTAATGCCATTTTGGGTATGGCCGCACAAGACAAGCGCTTAACAGGTGTTCGTCCTAACGGGCAAGAAGATACACCGCAATATCAAATCAATATCGATCAGGCCAAAGCAGGGTCGATGGGTGTAAGTATCTCCGATATCAACACCACCATGAGTATTGCATGGGGCGGATCTTACATTAACGATTTCGTAGATCGTGGTCGTGTGAAAAAAGTCTACTTGCAAGGTGATGCGGCCAGCCGCATGATGCCGGGCGATTTAGACAAATGGTATGTTCGTAATAGTGCGGGCACCATGGTTCCGTTCTCTGCCTTTGCGACAGGCGAATGGACCTATGGTTCACCACGCCTTGAGCGTTATAACGGTGTGTCTTCGGTCAACCTTCAAGGTACTCCAGCAACGGGTGTCAGCTCGGGCGATGCCATGATGGCCATGGAAGAGATTGTTAACAAATTGCCATCGATGGGCTTACAAGGCTTTGACTATGAGTGGACCGGCTTATCGCTTGAAGAACGCGAATCAGGCGCTCAGGCACCATTCTTGTACGCATTGTCGTTGCTGATCGTATTCTTGTGCTTGGCTGCACTGTATGAAAGCTGGTCGATTCCGTTTTCGGTCTTACTGGTGGTGCCACTGGGTGTATTTGGTGCCGTTTTGTTAACCTTCTTTGGCTCGATGATTAAAGGCGATCCGAACTTATCCAATAACATTTACTTCCAAGTTGCCATGATTGCGGTGATTGGTTTGTCGGCAAAAAATGCGATCTTGATTGTCGAGTTTGCCAAAGAACTGCAAGAAAAAGGTGAAGACTTACTTGAAGCGACCTTACATGCCGCTAAAATGCGTCTACGCCCAATCATCATGACCACCCTCGCCTTCGGCTTTGGTGTACTTCCTCTCGCGCTTGCCTCTGGTGCAGGTGCAGGTAGTCAGCATTCAGTCGGCTATGGTGTTCTTGGCGGTGTGATCAGCTCAACACTTTTAGGTATCTTCTTTATTCCATTGTTCTTCGTGTGGATTCGAAGTGTCTTTAAGTACAAACCTAAAACCATCAACAATCAGGAGCACAGATCGTGATGCAAAAAGTATGGTCTATTTCAGGTCGTAGCATTGCGGTATCTGCACTTGCGCTTGCTTTGACCGCGTGTCAAAGCATGCGTGGCCCAGAACCAGTTGCCAAAGCCGATATCCCTGCAAGCTACAGTTCAAATGCTTCAGGACCGTCTATTGCTGAGCAAGGCTACAAAGACTTTTTCTCTGATCCTCGCTTATTGCAAGTGATTGATTTGGCGCTCAACAATAACCGTGATCTACGTACTGCTGCACTGAATATTCAGCGTGCGCAACAACAGTATCAGATTACCAAAAACGATCAGTTACCTACCATTGGTGCCAGTGGTAGTGCGATTCGTCAAGTGTCGTCTACACGTGATCCAAACAATCCTTACTCGACGTATCAGGTCGGTTTAGGCGTGACTGCCTATGAGCTGGATTTTTGGGGACGTGTTCGTAGCTTAAAAGATGCAGCACTCGACAATTACCTCTCGACACAAGCCGCACGTGACTCCACCCAGATCAGTCTGGTGAGTCAGGTGGCTCAGGCATGGTTGAGCTATTCGTTTGCAACTGCCAATTTAAAACTGGCTGATCAAACATTGAAATCACAGCTCGATGCGTACAACCTGAATAAAAAACGTTTTGATGTGGGTATTGATAGTGAAGTACCGCTGCGTCAGGCTCAAATTTCAGTTGAAACAGCACGTGACGACGTTGCCAACTACAAGACTCAGATGGCTCAGGCCAAAAATCTGCTCGATCTATTGGTGGGTCAGCAAGTGCCACAAAACTTGCTACCGAATCAGCCGGTCAGTTCAATTACGCGTGAAAGTATTTTTGCAACGGGTTTACCAAGTGACTTACTTAATAACCGCCCAGATGTGAAATCTTCGGAATATCAACTCAGTGCAGCAGGTGCCAATATTGGTGCAGCAAAAGCCGCATTATTTCCAACGATTACACTCACCGGATCGGCGGGTTATGCGTCAACTGAATTGAGCGATTTGTTTAAATCGGGTGCAGGTATCTGGTCGATTGGTCCAAGTCTCGACTTACCAATTTTTGACTGGGGTACGCGCCGTGCCAATGTCAATATCTCTAAAACCGACCAGCAGTTGGCTTTAGCAAGTTACGAAAAGTCGATTCAAACCGCATTTCGTGAAGTAAATGATGCTCTGGCAACACGCAATAACATTGGCGATCGTTTACAGGCACAGCGTCGTTTGGTGGAAGCAACGAACCGTAACTATACCCTCTCTACTGCGCGTTTCCGTGCGGGTATTGACGGTTACTTGACGGTACTCGATGCACAGCGTACCTCGTATTCGGCAGAACAGGGTTTACTTTTGCTTCAACAAGCCAATTTAAACAATCAGGTCGAGCTGTATAAAACCTTGGGCGGCGGTGTAAAAGCAACCTCAACCCAGACGGTAACCTATCCGGCATCGAGTGCAGAACGCCATAAGAAATAATGAATTACTCTAGAAAAGCTCACTTCGGTGGGCTTTTTTTTATGTGTTTTTCATTGCAACGTGGTTTCTTTTTTCTTATCTTGATATTTATTATGCCAAGAAGAAAACTGTATGTTATTAAGTAATTTAGAAAATATGCCAGGCCATCACATTACGCAGCAACTCGACGTGGTGTATGGAAGTACTGTTCGAAGCAAGCATGTTGGTCGTGATTTGCTGGCAGGACTTAAAAATATTGTGGGTGGTGAGTTGACCGCCTACACCGAGCTGTTAGAAGAATCGCGTCAAGAGGCGATGCAACGTATGATTGCCAAAGCCCAACAACTCGGTGCCAATGCCATTGTGGGGATTCGCTTTTCGACCTCCAATATTACTCAAGGTGCTTCGGAGCTGTTTGTATACGGCACAGCCGTGATTGTGCAGCCCAATACGCCCAAGCTTCCCGATCCGTTTCAGTAAACAAGGACAACTGCATGGAAAATCTTATTTTTCAGCTTGGCGTTTTTGTGGTGCTCTTTGTCGTGGGCTGGGGATTTGGAAGATACTTTGAGCGTAAACACCTCAAAGAATTAGAACAAAAAGAACGACTACTGGCGCATATTCAACTCGATACCAATCGTTTTGTACAACCTGCTCAGCCGGGACAATTCGTTTCAAGTAATGTGGTAATTTCCCACGATTACTTTAAATACATCATTGCCAATATTCAAAATTTCTTTGGTGGCAGACTCACCAGCTATGAGACCGTGGTAGAGCGGGCACGGCGCGAAGCGATTGTTAGGCTCAAACTTCAGGCGCAGCAATGTGGATGCACGCATATTATGGGGCTACGTTTAAGTACTACCGAACTGGGCATGCAAGGCGGAATGGTTGAAGTCTTTGCCTACGGTACCGCGATTGACCAAACAGTACGCTGAGTGGCTGAGTTAATCATCGATTAAAAACTCACTCGACAAGGACGCGATATTTCGCGTCCTTGAACGAGATTGAATGGCTTGATTATTTCACTTTGGTTTTACGGATCATTTTGTACAAGAGTGATGGCGATAAGCGAGACACCAGTACGCCTAACTTTTCTTTGGCACCACCAACTACAATGTATTCTTCATCATTGATCAGTGCTCGAACTACGGTTTGAGCAAATACATCTGGCTCCAAACCATTTTCAATGGCTTCATCTTGATGGCCTTGAGGTTTTCCCTCTCCATTGAGTGCATTGAGTGACACATTGGTTTTCACAAAACCGGGAAAGATCACCGAAACCCCAACGCCCTGCTCTGCCACTTCGGCACGCAAGCTGTTGGCCCACATATGAATAGCGGCTTTGGCTGCCGAATAACTGGCACGGTACTGTGTTCCGAGCAAACCCGCGACACTCGACACATAGGCAATACGTCCAGATTTTTGCTGTAAAAAAGTCGGCAATACAGTTTTGGTCAGAAACACTTGCGAGAAATAATCAATTTCCATAATCGCACGTTCGGTTTGCATGGTGGTGTCTTGAATGAGTGCGCGTTGACTCAGGCCCGCATTATTGATGAGCCAATCGATACGTCCTTTTTGTGCTAACACTTCTGCATAGGCATGACGCACTTGAGATTCGTCGGTAATGTCGGCAGCCACAGACAGATGTTGTTCTGGTTTAAACAGCCCCACTCGCACCGCTTCGAGTTCATCATAACGACGTGCAGTTAAGATGACCTGTGCCCCTTGTAAGGCACACTCACGTGCCAAGGCTTTACCCAAACCTGAAGATGCCCCTGTAATCCAGACCACTTTATTTTCGAGCGAGTTGAGTTTTGACATTAGAATTTACCCTATAAATAAATGTGTTAGGCTTCTTTTTTTAAAAATGCCATAAAGTGTTCAATATAGTCATTTGCCATATCAGGGTCAATTTGCGTGCCCAGCTTTTCTAGACGCTTGTAGCCCAGATGCGTGGTCATATGAATCACACCGTTTAAGGTTTTATCGACCACCAGATTAAACTTAAGGAGCTGCTTCGGTGTCCGAATGAGCTGTGTAACGCCCTGATCGACAATTTGTGTGAGCGCCTGAAAAGCTTTGGGTACATATACGGCTTGCCCTGCGCGGACTTTATCGACCGCAGAGAAGGTATCCTGCACCAAGACCGAATCGAGGCTGTAGCGCATATAGGTGGTCTGCGCTTCTGTTCGAAAGGTACTTGCCAGATAATTGACCAGTGGCAGCAGACGTTCATTGCTAAAAAATGAAACTGACCACGGCAAATATTTTTTCATGGTAGCCATGACCTGCTGAATGACTTTTTCAGACTCGTCGATTTGTTTGATGAAGGACTGATCGGGCTTGTGCTTTTGCTGTGCCAGCATATCGCCAAAAACTTGCTGAATGATTTGACAGGAAATGTCGGAAAGTACGATTCCCAATTGCTTGGACTGCGGCTGTGTAGTGCCCTGATTGAGCTGGGCATGAATCTGATCAAAATGATGATGCGTGGCCTCATCGATTTTAAGAAATACAGCATATCCCATGAAGCATCCCTCGCATTTTATTGTCTGATATTCATGTAAAGACATGAATGTCTGCGTTTGGGTTTAATCTAGCGTGTTTTACCGAGCAGGTAAATTTTTTGTCGATGAGTTAAGCATTAATTCCGATGTATTTTTTGCTACAATAGTCGCAATTTTTTATTCATTTTTGATTTTTACTATGACTGACGCCAACGCTCAATCTGCCCAAAACATCGCAACCACCTATGATCCCACTGATATTGAAAGAAAATGGTATCAAATCTGGGAAGAGAAAGGCTACTTTAAGCCATCCGGTCAAGGTGACTCGTTTTGTATTATGATTCCGCCGCCAAACGTCACCGGTAGCTTGCACATGGGGCACGGCTTTAACAATGCCATTATGGATGCCCTCACCCGCTACAACCGCATGATGGGGAAAAATACCTTATGGCAGCCGGGAACCGACCACGCGGGTATTGCCACGCAAATGGTCGTAGAGCGTCAGTTGGCTGCACAAAATGTTAGCCGTCACGATTTGGGCCGTGAGCAATTTATTGACAAAGTCTGGGAATGGAAAGAGCAATCTGGCGGCACCATCACCAAACAGATTCGTCGTTTGGGTTCTTCGGTCGACTGGTCGCGTGAACGCTTTACCATGGACGATGGTTTGTCTAATGCAGTAAAAGAAGTGTTTGTTCAACTGCATGAGCAAGGTTTGATTTACCGCGGTAAACGCTTGGTAAACTGGGACCCGAAACTACAAACGGCGCTGTCTGATCTTGAAGTTGAGTCGGTTGAAGAAAAAGGCTCGTTGTGGCATTTCAAATATTTCTTTGAAGACAAGTCACTCAAAACTCAAGACGGCCATGATTTCCTTGTGGTGGCCACGACGCGTCCTGAAACGCTATTAGGCGATACTGCGGTTGCGGTACATCCGGAAGACGAACGCTATGCGCACCTGATTGGCAAAAATATTGTGTTGCCAATTACGGGCCGTTTGGTTCCAATTGTTGCCGATGAATACGTCGAAAAAGATTTCGGAACAGGCTGTGTCAAAATCACCCCTGCACACGACTTTAACGATTACGACTTGGGTAAACGCCACGATTTGCCAATTATCAATATCTTCAATAAAAATGCCGAAGTTCTGGCTGAGTTTGAATATATTGCAAAAGCTGGCGAACAAATTTCTGACGCAATTGCAGCGCCAGCAGATTATGTTGGCTTGGAGCGTTTTGCTGCACGTAAGAAACTGGTTGCACAAGCCGAAGCAGAAGGCTGGTTAGACCAGATTCAGCCGTATGACCTCAAAGCGCCACGCGGTGACCGTTCAGGCGTGATTGTGGAGCCACTTTTAACCGACCAGTGGTATGTAAAAATTGCGCCATTGGCACAGCCTGCAATTGAAGCAGTTCAAGACGGACGCATCAAGTTTGTACCAGAGCAATACACCAACATGTATATGGCATGGATGAACAACATTCAAGACTGGTGCATTTCACGTCAGTTGTGGTGGGGCCACCGTATTCCGGCATGGTACGACGCTGAAGGCAATGTATATGTTGGCCGTAACGAAGAAGAAGTTCGTGCGAAAAACAACCTTGCTGCCGACCTTGCGCTTCAACAAGACGAAGACGTGTTAGACACATGGTTCTCTTCGGGCCTCTGGACATTCTCGACCTTGGGCTGGACAGGCGATGCCAAGAAAGATGCGGAAAACTATTTCCTCAATACCTTCCACCCGACCGATGTGTTAGTAACTGGTTTTGACATTATCTTCTTCTGGGTGGCGCGCATGATCATGATGACCATGCACTTCATGAAGAATGAAGATGGTACGCCACAAGTGCCGTTCAAAACCGTATATGTACATGGTTTGGTACGTGATGGCGAAGGCCAGAAGATGTCGAAATCGAAAGGCAACGTACTTGATCCGCTCGATTTGATTGACGGGATTGACCTTGAAAGCTTGGTACAAAAACGTACTTTTGGTTTGATGAACCCGAAACAAGCCGAGAAAATTGAAAAAGCCACCCGTAAAGAATTCCCAGAAGGAATTAACTCGTATGGTACCGATGCCGTGCGTTTCACGTTCTGTGCCCTTGCCAACACTGGCCGTGACATTAAGTTTGATTTGAAGCGTGTAGAAGGCTACCGTAATTTCTGTAACAAAATCTGGAACGCGACCCGCTTCGTACTCATGAACGTAGAAGGTCAAACCGTTGCTCAGGAAGCTCGCCCAGAGCTATGGGAATTGCCAGAGCAATGGATCATGAGCCGCCTACAAAAAGCGGAGCAAGCGGTACATCAGGCATTTGCAACGTATCGTCTGGATCTTGCTGCGCAAACCATTTATGACTTCATTTGGAACGAATACTGCGACTGGTATGTCGAGCTGACCAAGCCAGTTTTGAACGATGCAGAAGTTTCGGAAGAACGTAAAGCAGAAGTTCGCCGCGTATTGCTTGCAGTGATGGAAGCCTCACTTCGTTTGGCGCACCCACTGATGCCGTATCTGACCGAAGAAATCTGGCAGACGCTTGCACCAATGATTGGTAAAGGTGGCGACACCATCATGACGGCGAAATACCCAGTGCCGGAAGCTGCAAAAATGAATGAACAAGCCGAAGCCGATATGCAATGGCTTCAAGGCTTGATTGGTGCTGTACGTAATATCCGTGGTGAAATGGGCTTGGGTAATGCCCGCTTGTTGCCAGTGTTGCTTCAAAACATCTCTGACAGCGAACGCACACAGATCGAACGTATTCAGCCGCTCTTTAAAGCTTTGGCCAAAGTAGAAAGCATTACGTTCTTGGCACAAGGTGAAGAGCCGCCATTGTCGTCTTCTAGTGTTGTGGGCCATGCGTCTGTATTTGTTCCAATGAAAGGCTTGATCGACCCGAAAGCAGAATTGGGCCGCTTACAGAAAGATTTGGATAAAGTACAAAAGCAGCACGACCAGATTGCCAACAAACTTGCTAATGAAGGCTTTGTTGCCAAAGCTCCCGCAGCAGTTGTTGAAGGTGAAAAAGTGAAATTGGCTGAGTTTGCAGATCAGCTCGTGAAAATTAAGCAAAGCATGGAACAGATTGCTGCGCTTTAAGGTGTTGTTTCTTTAGTATAAAAAAGCCACCTTATGGTGGCTTTTTTATAGATTGAAAAAAAATCTTTTTATGGCTTCAAATCAGCCACAATAGCAGCTGAGACTTTTTGTAAATCTTGAATTTCATTTTCTGGTTTGCCAGAACTAGACAAATCTCGAGCTATTTTTTTGAAATTACCAATCAAACCACCTTTTCTTGCAATCTGTTTTTCGCGCTCAAAGTTTTGAACAACTTCACCGTTGTAAATTACTTTAACCTTATAAGTAAAGACGGTATCAGCATATCCTCCGACAATACGATTACCACCAATAAATTTTAGTCCTTCGCCCATGAATATTCTTTTATGAGTTAAATCTACATCAACCAAAGCAAACTTAGCTGATGGATTGGTCACATTTTTGTGCTGTAATTGTAGTTGCTTATTTAATTCATCCAAATATACCTTTTGAATAGTGTCTTTCGTAAGGAAGCCTTCTTTCTCTACAGAACTATCTAAGCGAATATTTACATTATTCAACTTATATTGTTTATGGTTTATGCTATTGAACTCAGTAACATTTTTTGATTTCGAACTCATATCTTTTAGGTTAGAAGTACAAGCAGAAACGCCTAGAGCAACTGATAATCCAACAAGTAATATTTTTTTCATAATATTTCACAAATAAATTTTAGATTAATTTTAATAAAGATTGATTCTTTAACTGAATTGATATTTTAATTCTTTTCAAATTAAAATTAAATTAATAATTAATTATGAAAGATAAGTTTAAAATTAATCGCTAACTGTACTCATTTAACATTATTTTTTATCCTTACGTTTTAATCAATGTAAATTACCATGTATCAACTTTAAGATTTTCAATTTAAGCGTTACCATAAAGCACCCAGCATGGGCTATTTTCAATACAAGAAGATCAACATGAAAAAGCAATATGGCATACTGTGGATGGTGGGAGTATTCAGTGCCTGTAGCCCGCAAGCCCCATCGACAACGCAAAATACTGCACCACAACACGCAGCAGCAGTAAAGCAAGAAACAAATACCGCTCAACCCGCCGCTCATATGAAGGCGCAAGCTGCTTCTAAACCAACGTATTTGGTAGATAACCCTACGCCTTTACCACAAGGTTATGTGGTCGATCCCACCTATTTAAAACAACCGCTTATACTCGATGCGAATGGTGATGGCCACCCTGATGCGTTTCGGGTACTTAAAAATCCAAACGCCAAAGGCTTACAATATTTGTTTGAGTTTCGCCTTGGCAACAGCAGGGACGTGTATTACTACCAAAATGACAGTCATGATTATGATTTGAATGTATTTAATAAGTTTGAGCCAACCGAACGGGGAGAAAATTTTGTAGATATGTCGAAACTAGATGGTGCCGATATTGTACCTTTTGAAGAAGCGCCCAAAGAGGCTCGTCTGATTTTAAAAAATGAAGGTGTTGAAGCCAGTACGGCAGATGCGACCTGTGCCGCATCTCTGTTTTATTTAAAAGAGAAAACCATTCAACGGGTGTATTTATGCTAGCAGACAATACGCCATACAGCATTGAAAGACGTTAACTTATTGGCCCACCCACCAAATCACCAGCGGTAAGGTCACGGCCGCACACAGGGTTTGTAAGCTAATCACCGCTGCCATAAGCTGACTATCACCACGCAGCACTTTTGTTAAAATGTAAGCCGCAGATGCCGTAGGCAATGCAAAAAAGACCACCATGATCTGGGTTTCAAGCGCTGATAAACCCATCCACATACACACCCCATAAGCCAGCGCAGGCATAACAAGCAAACGCGCAGCGGTATCGATTAGCAAGGCGGGCACATCTTTTTTCATTTCCATAAACTGTAACGCTGCGCCTACACAAAGTAACCCCAAAGGTAAGCTAGACGATGAAAACAGCTTGAGTAAATTTAAAATACCGTCCCACAGCGGAATCTGGAGTGCATTGAATACACCACCAAATAGACAAGAGACAATGAGCGGATTTTTCAGTAATGCCAGCAGTACGGGTTTAAGGGCCATATTTTCACTTGAGGTGAGTGAAAGCACCGAAATTACATTGACTACCGGAATACTCACCGCCAGTAAAATGGCCAAGATCGCCATGCCCTCTTTGTGATAGAGCGCTGCCACCAAAGCCAAGCCAATATAGGTATTAAAACGCACAATACTTTGTACATGCACACCAAAGCGTGCCGGTCGGATATTTTTGAAATACTTGATGCCATACAGCACAGCAGTGGCCACAGCAATAACTGTAAACATGGCAAAAATCACGTACTTTAGATTCTGAAAATCAATTTTGGCCGTAACAAGGGTATGAAACAGTAGCGCTGGAAAGAGCACGTAATAATTGAGTTTTTCTGCGCCTGCCCAAAATTCTGTACTAAAAAATTGATAGGTTTTAAACAGATACCCTGTCGCAATGAGCGCAATCAGGGGAAAAAGTGCAAGAAAGATATGAGCCATGTTCGATCAGTGTCTACTATCGTTATTTTTAAATCCTGATTCATTCTATGCGCAAAAATCGGATCAGGCTTAAAATTTGCGTTAAACTTAAGCAAATGAACAAAAATAAAGCAACTATGAATATTCGATCACTTCTCACCTGCGTCTTTACTATAAGTTGTTTGTTCTCGACTACCAGTTTTGCCGAAACAGTACGCGCCCCATTAGTAGAAAAGCGTGCGATTTTTAAAGCTGCCGGTTTTCAGTTTCATCACAATAAATGGCAATCCGAATGTGGTGAGCCAACGCTTGAGCTGTATCAAGATATCAACCATGACCGTTTATCCGAGGCCATTGTCAGCAGTGCAGATACTGGCTGTTATGGACTGACAGGTATGGGGTTTGTGCTATTAAGCAAAACGGCGCAAGGTGTGTGGCGTGTGCGCTACGATGGTACAGGTGTGCCCGAGTTATTAAAATCGACAGGAAAAAATCGTATGCCCGACGTTTCGGTAGGTGGGCCGGGGTTCTGCTTTCCGGTTTTGCGCTGGGATGGCAGCAATTATCGTTTTCATCGTTACGAATATGAAGGCAAAGCGTGTCAGATCGGCCCACCTTAAAGCACTCTTTTTGCTCAGTCTGCACCACGCTTATCGGAAGCTTTAAATTTTAATCCAATATTGGTGCGTTTTTTGCTTTAAAAAGGCAAATTAACCCAACCGTGCGTTGTGGTTAATCACCCTTTAGATTTTCTTAACCATTTTGGTGCATAAATCATTTTTTATATGCAACCAAGCTGGATTTAAGCACTTTTTTTGAGCAAATTATGCAAAATGTCGATTTATTTTTCTTATTGCTCGGCGCAGTGCTGGTTCTGGCCATGCATGCTGGGTTTGCCTTTTTAGAGCTCGGCACCGTGCGGCATAAGAATCAGGTCAATGCGCTCAGTAAGATTCTGACCGATTTTTCTATTTCTGCAATTGCTTACTTTTTTGTAGGCTACTACATCTCCTATGGGCACAGCTTCTTTCAAACGGGTGCTGTGCTCGCCGCGGATCATGGTTATAACCTGATGCGCTGTTTCTTTTTACTGACCTTTGCTGCTGCCATTCCGGCCATTATTTCGGGTGGTATTGCCGAGCGTGCCAAAATGCGTCCACAAGCCATTGCCACGTTTGTACTGGTGGCGTTGGTATATCCACTTTTTGAAGGTATGGCATGGAACGGTAACTTTGGTCTGCAAAAATGGCTCGAAAGCCAATTTGGCGCCAGCTTTCACGATTTTGCCGGCTCAGTGGTGGTACATGCCATGGGCGGCTGGATTGCGCTGATCGCTGTGATTTTACTGGGCGCACGAAATGGTCGTTATAAAAAAGACGGACGTGTCAGTGCTCATCCGCCCTCGTCCATTCCCTTCTTAGCGTTAGGGTCTTGGATCTTAATTGTGGGCTGGTTTGGTTTTAATGTGATGAGTGCCCAGCGTGTCGATGCGATTTCAGGCTTGGTGGCCATCAATTCACTAATGGCGATGGTAGGCGGCACCTTAAGCGCCAACTTTATGGGTAAAAATGACCCCGGCTTTTTACACAACGGCCCGCTGGCAGGCTTGGTCGCCATCTGTGCAGGGTCAGATATTGTGCATCCTGTTAGTGCATTAGTGATCGGTGTTGTGGCAGGTGTAATCTTTGTGAAGCTGTTTACCTATACACAAAACAAGCTCAAGGTTGATGATGTACTTGGTGTGTGGCCTTTACATGGCGTCTGTGGTGCCCTTGGAGGCCTTGCAGTAGGGATATTTGGACAAAAGGCGTTTGGAGGCTTGGGCGGTGTCTCGATGATGTCTCAACTGATTGGTACGGGTCTTGCAATTGTAATTGCTGTGCTGGGTGGATTTGTGGTGTATGGCCTACTCAAGGCCGTGATGGGCATTCGTTTAAGCCAAGAAGATGAATTCCGTGGTGCAGACTTGTCTATTCATAAAATCTCTGCAAATTCTGAAGATGGAATGTTTTAATCCCGCACCCGTTTGTGCTTTTGCGACTCTCTGAGTCGCTTTTTTTTAGCTGCGATTTGATGTAGTCGCTTAAGTGATCGCTAAGTTTGGCACGTTTAAATCATGCCCAGAGATTTCTATATTTATTCAATTCCTTATGCAATTTTCTGTTTTTATGCGCATACAGCTTGTACTGATCGCATGCAGTGCAGTTGTACTGATGATGCTCTTTCCGGTAGGCGGTGCGATTGATCTGCATTTGATTGCACCGTGGGTCGATGCAACAGGGCAATTTCATCATCGCGATAACTGGTATTTGGCCAAACTGAATCATGTGATTGTGAAAAACATCATCATCGGGGTTTATGCAGCATTTTTTGTGTTGTGGCTGGCATCATTTAAAATTACGCGTCTGGCCGCGCAGCGCTGGCAATATGGCTATATGTTTTGGGTGAGTATGCTGTGTACCAGTATCGTTGGCATTCTTAAGTCACAGTCGTCTCATGCTTGCCCTTGGAACATGACCCATCCAGCAGCACAGGGTTTTGTCTGGGATTTTAGCGCCACACATGGACACTGTTTTCCGGGTGGACATGCCAGCACCGGATTCGCCTTGATGACTGGCTACTTTGTGTACCGCGCAACACATCATCGACGTGCACTGTTTTATTTGTTTGCCGGGCTAATTTTAGGCTTTGCAATGGGCTGGGCACAGATGATGCGCGGCGCACACTTTTTAAGTCATAATTTATGGACAGGATGGTGGGTGTGGTCAATTAACTGCCTAATCTACTTGTGGGCGGTACGTCATTTGGGTACTCGCCAGCAGCATTCTTAATGATGCGGCGGTTGTTTGGGAATACGCACCAGCACACTTAAGCCGCCTAACTCTTCGCTTCTGAGCAGTTGAAGTTCTCCACCTAACCGACTGGTGGCCTTATCAACAATTGACAACCCCAGCCCACTCCCCACTTCAAGGTGATGATGCACACGATAAAAGCGCTTTAGCACCTTGTCGTAATGCTCGGGGTCAATTCCGGGGCCACTGTCTTCAATCTGTGCACAGGCGTATTCACCATCTTCATAGACAGAAATATTGATCACGCCTGCGGCTGGCGTATATTTGATGGCGTTATCAATCAGGTTGAAAACAATGGAATGCACGGTCGGTTCAACACTAACCATTTTTACCGATTCATTACGTACAAAACCTAAATCGATATCTTTTTCTACCGCCAGATTCATGAGTTGCTCGACACAGTTGAGCGTCACATCATTAAGCTCAAAGCTGCTGTGTCGTTCAATAGCACTCAAGGAAACATCTTGTTTGGCCAGCGCCAGTAACTGCGTGACCAAATGCTGGATTCGCGCCAAGCCTTTGCCGAGATTTTGCAGTGCGGCGTGGTCAGGAAACTGACTCAACAAAATTTTGGTTTGTAAATTCAGTGCCGTGATTGGCGTGCGCAGCTCGTGCGCAGCATCGGCCACGAACTGTTTTTGTTCTTGCTGAGATTCTGAAATTCGCTCAAACAGGCGGTTCATCTCTTCAATGGTCGGTAACAGTTCTTCAGGATACGTTTCATCGTGAATGGGCGACAGATCATTCGAATCGCGCTGCGTCAGCTCACGTTTAAAATCATCAAAAGGCTTGAGGTTACGCCGAATAATGCCCATCAGGCCAAGCAAGGCAAACGGTAAAATAAAGCCATAAGGTAAAAACATGCTGGCCGCAAGCTCAAGTGCCACCACTTTGCGTACTTTTTCGAGCTGACTGACCTGAATCTGGTAATTTTCTAAAGGCAAGACATAGGCGCGCAAGGTGCCCTGACGTGTCTCTTGCGAATAAAACCCGGCTTTTTTTACCGGAGGCATCAACAATTGATTTTCGTCTTGTAAATGGCGCTGATCGTCGTAGGCCCAGATATCGACCAGTAAATCTTCTTCGTGATATTCGTGATTGGCCTGAAAATGGCTGTCGAGATTGTAGAGCGGCTGACGTGCCGTGCGATCGGCCAGATAGCGCATTTGCTCATCAAGAATCTGATTGGTTTCGTGCAAGGCAACTTTATAGGCTGTAAAAACCAGAATACAGCCCAGTAAAAGACTAAAAACAGAGGTGACCCAGATTAATCGACGTCTTAATGAATAATGCTTGGCCATCCTCAGCGTTTCCTTATGATTGTCCCATTCGATAGCCTAATCCACGGATGGTACGGATGAAGTTTTTACCCAGCTTAGAGCGTAAATGGTGAATATACACTTCAATGGTATTACTGGTGACTTCACTATCAAAGTCGTAGAGCTTATCTTCTAAATTGGCTTTGGAAAAAATCTTATTCGGATGTGACATCAGCGGAATCAAAATCGCCCACTCACGGTTTGAGAGTTCAATTTCTTTACCCTGAAACGTGGCCACATGTTTTTCAACATTAAGCACCACATCGCCATTCACCAACACCTGATCTTGCTGCAAAGCGGCGTTGTCTTTACTGTTGGTTCTACGCAGCAATGCATTGATTCGTGCCAGCAACTCATCAAACTCGTACGGTTTGATCAGGTAGTCATCTGCCCCCTGATTCAAGCCTTCCACACGGTTTTCGAGCTGGTCACGTGCTGAAATAATCAGCACTGGCACCGCGGTTTTATGGCGGATCTGCTTGAGCACTTGCATGCCGTCCATCATGGGGAGGCCCAGATCGAGCAACACCAGATCAAACTTCTGCTTTGACAGATGCGCTAGGCCATCTAATCCATTATTCACCCACTCTACCTCGAATTGATGATATTTCAATAAGGTAATCGTGGATTCAGCGATCATGAAATCATCTTCAATAATCAAAATTTTGGTCATGGGTTAGACTCGCACAACTGTGGAATAACATGAATCTGATGCATCAGGAAAACGAGCAATAATCTGTTTTTACGCTGACTCGATGCAACAGAATAATTATCATTTTGGCTCAACATAACTGTTTTGCATATCAAATGAAATCGCGTGTCGACTATTGTTTTGGCAACACTTACTTTTCTACTGTAAAAATATAAGCTTAAAACACACTTAAATAAAAGCTTTGTCGTTTTTATACCATTTGATCAATTGCGTATTTGCTTCATTTTATCGCAACAATATCAAACCGATACAGGCATATTTATACATAATAACAATTAAAGCAATATTTTTGAGCTTACTCGGTATCCTCAGTAGTAGAATTTTACATACAGCACCGAAAAATGACGCAGCAGTTTAGCCCAATCATGATCTAGAGCGATGCTTGAGACTGCCCTAATGTTTTAGACCAAAAGTAAATGGGGAATACAGATAAAATAGCCATGACCACGACCAAACTCAGCATCCAGACATAGCCAATCTGGTCGGCAATAACACCGCTGATCAGGTAAAAACCACCGCTGACCGTGGCCATCAAAGCGACCTGAAAGGTAAAATCCGTGCCTGCAAGCGCACTTCGGCTATAGTGCATGACCAGTGTGAGCATTACCACCAGTAGCATCGCCGAGCATAGATCTTCAAGTGCATTGAGCGCATAAATGAGCGTAAAAGATACTGACATCCCGCTTTCGTATGCCCAGCCCAATCCTGCAAAGCCAATAAGAGTTAAAATTTTAACTATTGAAAAGAACAGCAGTACACCTGCACGGCTAAAACTTTGAAGTAGATATCCGGCAATGAATGCACCCAGTAATGCAGCCACAGCACCTAGCACGGTAATGTAAAGCCCAATTTGGGTAAAACTCAAGCCTATATCGACCATCAACGGCTTGAGTAAAGGGCCGGCCAAGCCATCTGCCACCTTAAAGCTAAGTAAAACGGTAAGCCATGCTCGTGTTGTCTTAGACTGTAAAAAGTGCTGTAAATAATGACGTATTGAAAATAATTTTGCCGCACTGCCCTGCACGCCCTGACGATCCTGTCGCGCGGATTGCAGCACAATAGGCAAGGTGTTAAGCGCCACTAAAGCCGCCAAACACAAAAAGGTATTTTGCCAACCCAAAGCATCGACAGCCCACAGAAGTACGCCGCCACCCACAATAAATCCTAAACGTGAACCAATCACCTGAAAGGTATTGCCCCAGTGCTGTTGATCAGTTTTGAGTAAATTCACGGCCAATGCATCGGTGGCAATATCCTGAGTGGCCCCTGAAAAATTAATCCAGAGCATCAGCACAAAAAACATCAACAAAAATTGTGGCTGGTTCAATGCATCAATGGGAAAATACGCCAGCACAACAAGCCCGCAAATGCTGCATACCTGCATGGGAATGATCCAGCTACGATAATGCCCAATGCGTGAACTGCCAAACCGATCGACCCAAGGTGCCCATAAAATTTTGATCGACCACGGCAGCATCAGCAGGCCAAAGCCGCCAATCTGTGCCAAAGACACGCCTTGTGCCCGTAAAATGACGGGTAAGGCATGGGTCATAAAGCCTATGGGCAACCCTTGTGCCCAATACAGGCTAAATAACAACAGATAAAGACGGCTTGCATGCATAGCGTATCGGGCTCGAATCAAAAAAATTGCAAAAATCAGTCTGTTTTAAAATGCATCTAACTATTTTGCCAATGTAGCGTACCTTTCAAAGGCTTAAGATGACAATAGGATGACCAACATGACCACAGATGGATATGACCCAATTTTTTCCTGATCTTCCCGATCGTGTGCCGCAACGTGGCACTGCCTTAAGCCGCCGCATGTGCAGGCAGTTATTTCTGGCTCAAGGCTGGCGAATTGAGGGCGAGTTTCCTAATGTTCCTAAAGCCGTCGCGATTATTGCACCGCATACATCTAACCTAGATGCATGGTACGGCTTTTTGGCCATCGGTGGTCTGGGCATTAAAATCACGGTACTCGGCAAAGATTCACTTTTCACTCCGGTCAGTACGCCCGTACTGAACTGGTTAGGGCTTATTCCGGTACAACGCAGCAAACGCACAGGTTTAACCGAGCAGGTGGTTCAGGCCATCGAGCAGCATGAACGCATCTGGATTGGCATGGCGCCCGAGGGTACGCGCAAACAGGCCAGCACCTTTAAAAGCGGGTTTTATCATATTGCGTTAAAAGCGCATATCCCTATTGTGATTTTCTCTTTCGATTTTGATCATAAAACCATTTATTGCTTAGGTGCTTTTTCCCCAACAGGTGATTATCAGCAAGACCTAACCGCCATCATGCAACGTTTTGAGGGCAAGGTATCAGCGAAGCGACCAGATCGCCTGTCGCGTCCTTTACAAAATCTTGTAAAAAATGACTAGAAATAAAGCAGTGAATCTGGTCTGATGTGCGCAATCTGATGGTCATCCAACACGTTTAATTGTTCATGAAAGTTGCACATTTCGCTTTGGTTACAGCACTGAGCTTTACGCTCTTTGGATGTGACAAAATTGCTAAAACACCTCCTCAAACCAGCTCGCTTCAGCCTCGTGAACCCGTCATTGCGCTTGCACTGGGCGGTGGTGGAGCCAAAGGCTTTGCCCATATTGGTGTGATCAAAGTACTCGAATCGCATGGTATCAAACCGAAAATTGTCACGGGCACCAGTGCGGGCAGTTTTGTGGGGAGTATTTATGCCAGCGGAAAAACTGGCTACCAGATGCAATCGATTGCGCTCAAGTTACAAGAATCTGATATCCGTGACTTAACCCTGAATCGTCAGGGCTTTGTGCTGGGTCAGAAACTGCAAAATTACGTCAATACTCAGGTAGGTAACAAGCCAATTGAGCAATTTCCAATTCGCTTTGCCGCAGTTGCAACACGTTTAGACAACGGCAAAAAAGCCGATTTTATTAAAGGCAATGCCGGTCAGGCGGTTCGTGCCTCATGTAGTATTCCCAATGTTTTTGTTCCAACAACCATTGGCAAGGTACAGTATGTCGACGGCGGTTTGGTAAGCCCAATTCCGGTCAAAACAGCACGTGATATGGGCGCCGATATTGTGATTGCGGTCGATATTTCTGCGCGTCCGGCAGGTACTCAGGCCAGCAGCATGTTGGGGTTGCTCGATCAAACCATCAACATCATGGGTCAGCAAAGCATTAATGAAGAGTTAAAGCAGGCCACTGTGGTGATTCAGCCTAAAGTCGGTCATCTTGGCGCACTGGATTTAAAAGCCAGTAATGATGCTATTTTGGAAGGTGAAAAAGCAGCACAACTTAAAATTCGTGCTATTCAAAGCGCGATTGATCAATTTAAAAAATCACCTGCTGCCCTTCAGCCACCACCTCGGGCCAAATTCTAAAGTCATTTTTTACTCAGCCCTGCCAAGTTCTGCTACAGTGAAGGTGCAATCGTGTATTTCGATTGCACCTTTTTTATAACAACATTTTGAGCATTGCTATGGAATTTGTATTAGAACCTTGGCACTGGTTTGTTCTGGGCATTGTGTTAATGCTTTCGGAACTTGTTTTTACCGCTTTTGCCGCTCTTTGGTTCGGTGTTGCCGCCATCATGGTGAGTGTTTTACTCTGGTTGTTTCCAATGATGGGCATTCCCACACAGCTGATCACTTGGGTAATTTTATCGATACTGTGTACCTTTTTATGGTTCAAATTTATCAAGCCATTGTCCATCGATAAAACCAAGGCAGGCTTATCCCGCGAAGCCACGATTGGTCAGGTGGGCATGGTGATTCGTGTGGGTATGTCGCATGAACAGGTACTGGTACGTTTTTCCTTGCCTGTGATGGGAACCGATGAATGGAACTGTCGCAGTTTGGCTCCGGTGAGCGTGGGCGATCGCGTGTGCGTGGTCGACATCATGGGCAATAATCTGGTTGTTCAACCCCATAACCCCAATAAACAATAAATGAGGACACACTTATGTCAGTGGGTTTAATTATTGGCTTAGCCTTTCTTGTCTTTGTTGGCGTGACGATTTTTAAGGGTGTACGCATTGTGCCGCAAGGCTATAAATGGATTGTACAGCGCTTAGGAAAATATCACTCCACTTTAAATCCAGGATTAAACTTCGTGATTCCGTATGTCGATGAAATCGCATACAAAGTCACGACTAAAGATATTGTGCTAGATATTCCTTCGCAAGAAGTGATTACACGTGACAATGCCGTGCTACTTATGAATGCGGTCGCGTATATCAATTTGACCACACCGGAAAAAGCGGTTTATGGAATTGAAAACTACACTTGGGCTATTCAAAATCTGGTGCAAACGTCGTTACGCTCAATCGTGGGCGAGATGGATCTAGACGATGCCCTGTCATCTCGTGATCATATCAAGGCCAAATTGAAAGCCGCCATTTCCGATGATATTTCAGACTGGGGCATTACCTTAAAAACGGTCGAGATTCAGGATATCCAGCCATCGACCACCATGCAAGCCGCGATGGAAGCGCAGGCTGCTGCCGAGCGTCAGCGCCGTGCGACCGTGACCCGTGCCGACGGCGAAAAGCAGGCAGCGATTTTAGAAGCCGATGGTCGTCTTGAAGCATCGCGTCGAGATGCCGAAGCGCAAGTGGTTTTGGCTGAGGCCTCACAAAAAGCCATTGAAATGATCACCTCTGCGGTAGGCGAACAGGAAATTCCAGTTGCGTATTTGCTTGGTGAACAGTACATCAAGTCTATGCAAGAAATGGCAAAATCCAACAATGCCAAAACCGTGGTGATTCCTGCCGATGTACTTAGCACCATTCGTGGTGTAATGGGACGTCAGCCCAACTAGATCTCTTTGAATTAACATAAAAAAAGCGATGTGCACTTTAAGCAAATCGCTTTTTTTTTATTCAAGTGAGCTTAATTTTTTCTGCGCAATAAAAACTGGGTGATTTGTTCAAGGTCCGTTGCTGCACCAGAAAAATGCGTCAGTGCAGCCAGTGCCTGATCGTGCAAGCTTTTGGCATAAGCCTGTGCCGCTTCAAGGCCCATAAGCGCAGGATAAGTCGACTTTTGTACTTGCTGGTCTTTACCTGCGGTTTTACCTAAGGTTTCAGTACTGGAGATAATATCGAGAATATCGTCTTGTACCTGAAACGCCAGCCCCAAACTTTGACCAAACTGACGTAATTGCACCAATGCGGGATCTGTTCCTTTAAATAAGGTCACGGCCGCCATCAGAATGGCAGCCTGAATCAGTGCGCCCGTTTTATTGCGGTGAATATTTTCAAGTGCCGCCTGATCGATACTCTTGCCTTCGGCCTGTAAATCGAGCACCTGTCCACAAACCATCTTAGAGCTAGAGGTGGCCAGAATTTGCATTTGTTTGAGTACAATCGAGGCATCGACGCTATTTTGCTGATCAAACAAACGACTGCCCAGCACCTCAAATGCCATTGATTGCAAGATATCACCCGCCAGTAATGCAGTATCTTCGCCAAATGCCACATGACACGTCGGTTGTCCGCGGCGCAGCAAATCGTTATCCATGCAAGGCAAATCATCATGTGCGAGTGAATAACAATGAATCAGTTCAACCGCCACCGCAGCACGGCGTGCTGCCGCATAATTGGGATTCTCTGCCAATGCAGCCACGGCATAGCACAATGCTGGACGCACCCGCTTGCCACCCAGCATAACGGCATGATGCACCGCCGACTTGAGTGGCTCTGGCAGTGCAAAGGCATCGAGTGCCATCTGCAAATCTTGCTGAATTCGTTCTTGAGCTGTAGATAAGATGTTGCTATTCACAGGGGAAATCGATGTCACAATTGCCTCGAATCTTGAATGGGAGCGAAAAAAGGTCTGAACAGACCGCTCATGACATGCTGCCTAATTTACCATGATAGGACTGATTTCTCACTTATTTATTCATTTACATCACGATATTCTTATGGGATGAGAATCTTTACCAAGTTTTAATCGCCAGCAAACTGTATAAAATTTGTGAACCAAGAAGTTCAATGATTTAGCACGGCTTTGTGCTGCACTCGACTAGGCTAAATTCTATCTATCCTTTAGAATAAAACGCTTATTTCTGGTCGGGTGAAGTCCTTTGAACAACGATTCTTCAAAACTTCAGCGGGGCTTAAAAAACCGTCATATCCAATTAATTGCCATGGGCGGCGCAATTGGGACTGGTTTATTTTTAGGATCTGCACAAGTCATTCAATCCGCTGGGCCATCGATCATTCTTGGGTATGCAATCGGTGGACTCATCGCTTTTTTAATCATGCGTCAATTAGGGGAAATGATTGTCCATGAGCCTGTAGCAGGTTCGTTCAGTCACTTTGCGTACAAATATTGGGGTAAATTTCCGGGCTTTTTGGCTGGCTGGAACTACTGGGTGCTGTATATTTTAGTCGCTATGACTGAATTGACAGCGGTTGCGAAGTATATCAATTACTGGTGGCCTCATATTCCTGCATGGGTTTCGGTATTGTTTTTCTTTGTGGTCATTACACTCGTAAACCTGACCAATGTAAAATTTTACGGAGAATCCGAGTTTTGGTTGGCGATTATCAAGGTCACCGCCGTCATTTCCATGATTGTGTTTGGTCTGTATCTGCTCTTTACCGCCGATTCAAGCTCGACCGCATCGTTTAGCAACTTATGGACACATGGTGGTTTCTTTCCAAACGGTTTTGAAGGCCTGTTTTATATGCTGGCCTTTTTGATGTTTGCCTTTGGCGGTATCGAACTGATCGGGATGGCAGCAGCTGAAGCTGAAAACCCTCAAAAAACCATTCCTAAAGCGATTAATCAGGTGGTTTTTCGTATTTTAGTGTTTTATGTGGGCTCACTCACCATCTTGTTGTCTTTGGTGCCTTGGAATCAACTGGATTTGGGTGGTCTGGACAAAAGCCCATTTGTGATGATTTTTAGTCAGTTGGGTATTGGTTGGGCTGCACATTTGCTGAACTTTATTATTTTAACTGCTGCACTATCGGTTTATAACAGCGGTATGTTTGCCAACAGCCGCATGCTGTTTGGTCTGGCACAACAAGGTAATGCGCCAAAAATCTTTACTAAAGTGAATAAACAGGGTGTTCCTATTCCTGCGGTATTGTTCTCTGCATTGTTGATTTTTGGCTGCGTACTTTTAAATTACTTTGTACCAGAAGATGCACTGGGTCATTTGATGTATGTGGTGGTAGGTGCTTTGGTACTTAACTGGGCCATGATCAGCTTGACGCATTTGAAGTTTAAAGCTGCGGTCAAAAAGCTCAAACTGAATGTAACGTTCCCAGCCCTATGGGCGCCGGTGAGTAACTATTTGGTGCTGATTTTTATTGCGCTGGTGCTGTTTATCATGTGGCAACAGGGCTTTAAAGAATCGGTGATTATGATTCCGGTCTGGATTGTGTTGATGTTTGGTCTGTTTCATTTGCTGACCAAAAAAGATAACACTTAAGCTGCAAAATGAATGAAATTAAAAAAGTTATTACCTCGGTAATAACTTTTTTTGTTTATACTCACATTTCGATGCGCCCTTAGCTTAACTGGATAGAGCAGTTGCCTCCTAAGCGACCGACGTGGGTTCGAGTCCCGCAGGGCGTATACACTTAAATTAAATTAGAAAAATCCTCAGCGCGAATCTCATAAAGCACATGCCGTGCAAGCAAATGCTCTGCTGCTAATTTAGGATGATCAAATGCTTTAACTTTTGTCATGTTTAACTTTTTCATTAATGCTTCTGAAGGCATATTGACAGCCGCTGTAAAGGCAACCACTCGCTCAAGCTTTAACTGCTCAAACGCATAATCTAATACGGCTTTTGCTCCTTCAAAGGCATATCCCTGTCTCCAAGCGGCTTTTGCAAGTCTCCAACTGATTTCTATACAGGGTGAAAAATCAAATTGTGATGGCTGAGCATTTAAACCAATATATCCAATAAAAGATTGAGTCTGTTTAAGCTCCACTGCCCATAGTCCCCATGATGGATGCTCATCAAACTTCAATCTGATGCTTTTGATAAAGTCACGGCTCTGATCGGGACTTAAGGTAGACGGAAAATAATGCATGACATCGGGATCAAGGCCCATCTGTATAAACGGCACAATATCGGATTCTTGCCATGGTCTAAGAATCAATCGAGAAGTCTCTAACATGGTCTGATTTATTCACTGATGATCTTAAAATTGATCAAACTCTACTACAGGTAGTTCAGTACCTCCACAGAGATGTGTAAGCTTCATATTACAAGATCAAATGTAATCAATTGAATAGCTAAAAACTCGAGCAAGACACCAAGTTTATGGTGTGCTGCCCGAGATTTGATTTAATCTTTCAGTACTTAGTTACCACGGTACGTCGAGTAACCATACGGGCTAAGTAGTAGTGGAATATGGTAATGCTTCACCGCACCATCTACATTAAAAATGACGGGTACTTCTGGAAAGAAGCTGCTTTCGTTATGTTTCTTAAACCAATCTCCAGTTTTAAAGGTCACACGGTATACTCCCTGCTCCAGTTTTTTATTATCTGGATACAAAGCCGGAATACGTCCGTTTTCATTGGTCACTTTTTCATTGAGCTTAACCCACTGACCTTTTTGGTTTTGCTCAAGCACCACCGCAACATCGGATGATGGCAAACCGGTTTGTAAGTTCAGTACATGCACGCTTAAAGGATTGTCTGCTGCTATTGCCCATGCACTTAAGGTCATACCGGCGGCAAATACACATTGTTTGATCATTTCAAATTACTCCTCGATTTTACTTAAAAGTCATTTTGATGGCCTGTTCGGCACACAAGTCATCATTCTTTGAACCACCAGAGCCGGCTATACCAATGGCACCGACCACTTCATTTTGATAAAGCACCGGAAAACCACCTCCAAGCAGCAATAATTCTGAAAATGACGTGAGATTTTGTGATTCAATATTTTGTCGGGCATTTTGACTAAATACCGTGGTCGGGGTTTTGGTCGACAGTGCCGTAAAAGCTTTTTTCTGTGCAGCCAGCGCATTATGTGGCCCCACGGTTTCATGGCGCTTGATTATCAGCGGCTGCCCACCACGGTCTAGCACGACCACAGCCAGATGTTTGTTTATTTGCTGGCAGGCTTGTTCGGCATTGCTGGCCAGTTTTTCTGCGGTGTTTAAATCCAGATTGTATTGTTTTGCCAGTTGCACATTTTCTGCAAAACTGTAAGAACTCATACTTAAGGCCAATGTCAGCCCTGCAATCACTTTTTTCATTGATTCGCCCTCTCTATACTGTGGTTATTCTAGAGATTCCCTTCAGCTGCAACATGACAGTTGGATTACAGTCTTGTCATTTTAGAAATGGAACGTCGCATGATGCGTATTCTTGTCGTAGAAGATGAAGTCAAAATCGCGCGCTATCTGGTTCAGGGCTTTGTCGAATCGGGATATCAGGCCGAATGTGTACATACTGGACTCGAAGCTTTGGAGCGATTGAGACAAGCGTCTTTTCATTTGGTGATGCTGGATGTGATGCTGCCCGATCTGGATGGCTGGTCGGTCTTGACAATCTTGCGTCAGTTTTCGCAAGTGCCGGTGATTTTTTTGACCGCTAAAGACCAGATTCCCGACCGCGTGAAAGGCTTAGAACTTGGTGCAGACGATTATCTGGCCAAACCTTTTTCTTATGTTGAGTTACTGGCGCGGGTTCGCAGTTTGCTGCGTCGGCAAAACATACAGCCCGAGAATGTGCTGAAATTAGCCGACCTCAGTCTGGATTTATTACAGCACAAAGCGTATCGGGCAAATCAACCGATTGATCTGAGCAAAAAAGAGTTTGAACTGCTGCGCTTTATGTTGCAGCACGCCAACCAAATCGTGTCTCGCCGGCAAATTGCCTCCGAGGTCTGGCATATCAATTTCGATACCGATACCAATTTTATTGACGTTGCCATCCGCCGCTTACGCAGTAAGGTCGACGATGCCAGCAACCTCAAACTGATTCATACCATTCGTGGTTTGGGTTATAAGCTTTCAGAAGAGACTCCTTAAAATGAACGTTCGCTCACTCGAATTTAGGCTTACCTTACTGGTCACCACGGCATGTGCACTAATTTTGTGTCTGGTGGGCGTGCTGACCTATTTGGGTATAGACCGTATTTTGGTGCGCGAGCAAGATCAAGCTTTAGCTTCACGTATTGAACGTTTGGAGGTGTTGATTCAAGACAGCGACAACGTACAGCAAATTGTAGCCAAACCTAAAATTTATCAAAATATGCTCGGCAATCAGGACAACTTATTTATTCTGATTCAGGACCAACAAAAACTCATCGATATCAACCCGCTGAATATCCCAATTCCAAAGTTGCAAGCGAGCCAACAGATTGCTTTTTTAAATGTTCATCAGACGGGTAATGCAACGCGTCTGGCATGGAAAAATTTTAGTCTAAATGGTGTTTCGTATCAGCTCATTGCAGGCAAGCAGTGGTCGGAACGCTTAGGTATTTTATATTCATTTCGCGATGATCTGATCAAGTACTTGCTGCTTGGCGTCGCGATGGTGAGTTTTCTATGCTGGCTGTTGTGCCGCTTTGGCTTAAGAGGGCTTCGCGAGCTGACCGAGCAAACCCGGCAAATCGATATTCAGTCTTTACAACATCGGATTCAGGTGGCGCATCAAAGCAGTGAAGTACAACTTTTAACCGATGCAATTAATCATATGTTGCAACGTATCGAGGCTGGGTATCAGCAGTTAAATCGATTCTCTGAAAATATTGCGCATGAGTTTCGCACACCACTGAACAATCTGGTCGGGCAAACCGAAATTTTACTCTCAGAATCTCGTACTTCACATGATTATGAAGATCTGTTGGTGTCTCATCTGGAAGAATATGCACGTTTAAAACGTATGATTGACAGCATGTTATTTCTGGCTCGGGCCGATCAACAGCAAATCCAACTGCACACAGAACTGCTGAATGTACAGGATGCCTTAGAAGATTTACTGAGCTTTTACGATTTAATGGCCAGCGAAAAACAGATCGAGATCAGTGCACAACTTGAAGCCAGCTCAGTTGTGGCAGATCATCAACTGTTTCAGCGCGCTGTCTCAAATCTGATTGAAAATGCGATTTTACATGGCGTTGAGCACGGTAAAATAGAAGTTAAAGTACAGCAGCATGTTTTAGACACGCGTACATATGTCGAGATTGCCGTATTGACGCAGGGCGTTCAGATTGAGGCACAGCATTTGCCGCATGTATTTGAACGCTTTTATCAGTGCGAATCTTCACGCCATCAACAAGGCCGTTCCGGTGGTTTGGGTCTATCCATTGTCGCGTCGATCATGCAGCTTCATAATGGACGAGCAAGCGTACATCAAAGCGAAAATGGCGTGTGTTTTACGCTGGATTTTCCGGTGAACTAAATTAAGATTGCACAAATTCACAAAAAATTGATCGCCATTCTTTTAGGCTAAAACTAACTCATTTAGTTCATGGACTGCGCATGCGACTTGGTTTGATTTTGGGAGACCAGCTCAGCCAGCAACTGGCCACCTTAAAGGCTCTGGATCGTGAGCAAGACGTGATCCTGATGGCAGAAGTGGTCGATGAAGCCACTTATGTTCAGCATCATGTACAAAAAATTGCACTGTTGTTTAGTGCCATGCGCCACTTCGCCAAGGCACTCAAGCAAGATGGCTGGAAAATCCAGTATCACGTCTACGATGCCAAAAGCCCTATTCGGTCACTACTCGATTATGTAGAGCAGCAGCAAAAGCGCTTAAACGCAGAGGCGGTTGTGGTCACACACTGCGGCGAATACCGTTTACAGCAACAGATCGAGCAGGAATGGCCCAAAAAACTACAGGTGCCCGTTGAGTGCTTAGAAGATGATCGCTTTTTTTGTGGATTAAACGAGTTTCGGCACTGGGCTGCTCGCTATAAAGTCTTGCGTATGGAGTACTTTTACCGAGAGATGCGCAAAAAAACGGGTTACCTGATGCAGCACGATGCGCCCGAAGGTGGAAAATGGAACTACGATCATTCCAACCGTAAGCCATGGTCGGGTAAAACCCCACTGCCTGAACGTTTGCAGTTTAAGCGTGATACTATCGATGACGATGTGATTGCACTGGTCAAACGTGAATTCAAAGATCATTTGGGCAGCTTGGATAACTTTCGCTGGGCCACTACCCGCAGTGATGCTCAAAAAGCATTGGCACATTTTATTGAGCACATGCTCAATGATTTTGGCGATTACCAAGATGCCATGGTCTATGGAAGCGATTTTATGTTTCATAGCCTGCTATCTCCCTATCTCAATTGTGGGTTGCTTTCGCCGGAAGAAGTCTGTGAAGCGGCGGAAGCGGCTTATCATGCAGGCAAAGCCCCGCTCAATGCTGTAGAAGGTTTTATCCGGCAAATCTTGGGTTGGCGCGAATACATTCGGGGTATTTACTGGCTGAACATGCCCGATTACGCTCAAGAAAATGCGCTCAATAATACCCGTGCCTTGCCTGCCTATTACTGGACTGGAAAAACCAAAATGGCCTGTATGTCCGAGTGTTTCCGCAATACGCTAGAGCATGCCTATGCGCACCATATTCAACGTCTCATGGTGACAGGCAACTTTGCACTTTTAACTGGAATAAAACCTGAAGAAATTTGCGAATGGTATCTGGCAGTGTATGCCGATGCCTATGAATGGGTGGAACTGCCCAATACACTGGGAATGGTGATGCATGCAGATGGGGGTTTGATGGCCAGTAAGCCCTATGCCGCCTCGGGAAACTATATCAACAAGATGTCTGATTACTGCAAGCACTGCCACTATAACGTTAAAACCAAAACAGACCACGACAGTTGTCCGTTTAACAGTCTGTACTGGCACTTTGTAAAGCGCCATGAAACATTTTTTCGTTCTAATGCACGCATGCACATGGTCTATCGTAGTCTAGACAAAATGCAAGATCAGGACAAAGTACTGGCGCACGCAGAACACTTACTTACACATCTGGATCAGTTATAAGCCATGAAAAAACAGCATCTTCCTGAAAAAGTTTGTGAATATTGTCAGCGCAGTTATACGTGGCGTAAAAAATGGGAGCGCTGCTGGGACGAAGTGCGCTATTGCTCAGAGCGCTGCAAACGTGAAGCCAAGCGTGAGCGCGCCAAGACATCGACAGCGCACTAAACTCAAGGCTTAATGATGTTTATACTGGCGCGTGCAGTAACCACGAATTACATCGGGTGAACGCAGTTGCAAATGTTTGGTTTTGCGCCCAGTGACTCGCTCACGCCATAGCTTGAAGCTGCTCGATTTCATATGCTGGCGCATCAGACGAATCACAGCCGACTCATTTAAGCCAAACTCTCGCTCAATCGCTTCAAACGGCGTGCGGTCTTCCCACGCCATTTCAATAATACGGGAAATCTCATCATCTTGATATTCACGGGTCTGGGTCACACGTTCACCATTGATATTGACTAGGGGTTGCTAAGACAACACAGCGATTTTAGTGCATCACTTTAGCGAAATGAAGGTGAAGAATTTGTGATGTCAGACGCCTTGGTCTCATCTCGTTAAGCGCTACCAACATCACTTTGAAAGCGCAAACCGATGCCCGCAACAGTAAAAATATAATGCGGTTGTAGCGCTGAGTCGCCCAGCTTAGTTCTAAGTTTTTTGACCAAAATACGCAAATAATGCGTGTCCTCTTCATGCGTAATGCCCCAAAGCTCCGACAAAATCTGCTTTTGGGTCACAATTTTACCCTGATACCGAATGAGTAAGGCCAGTAGCTGAAACTCTTTTTTGGTGAGTACCACCTCGTCTCCAGCCAGTTTCACGCTATGCTCCGCGACATCGACAAAAAGCTGTCCATCATTAAAAACCAGATTATGCTCACTTTGACTCGGCTGCTGACGAAACATCACCCGAATCCGGGCACATAACTCCTGAATACTAAATGGTTTGGTCACATAGTCATTGGCACCCGCATCGAGCAACTTAATTTTTTGCTGCTCGTCTGGACGTGCAGAGAGTACGATGACCGGAATTTGCGACCATTGCCGCATCTCTTTTAATACCTCTGCACCATCCATGTCGGGTAGACCCAAATCTAAAATCAGCAGATCCGCCCCTTGAGAGGCCAAAATTTCCAGCCCTTTCATACCGGTTTCAGCCACATGCACCGCATAACCCTGCGCGCGTAAGGCAATATCGAGAAATTTACGGATTTGTGGCTCATCGTCGATAATCAAAATCGAGGCCTGTGTATTAAAGCTGTGCGACATAAATCATCGTTATTCTTGGTGTTGAGGTAATCGTATTCGAATTTGGGTGCCTTGACCATACGGTCCAGCCATTGCTTCAATGCTCCCCATATGTGCCCCGATAATGGCTTTTACGATTGCAAGCCCAAGCCCAGTGCCGGTTTTACCCCGATCACCACGCTGCATGGTATAAAACATATCAAAAATTTGCTCACGCTCCTGCTCGGGAATCCCGATGCCCAGATCGATGATATCAATCTGAAACTGCTCATCGACTGCACTGATCTGCACCTGAATGGGAACAGCATCAGGTGAAAACTTGGCTGCATTTTCAAGCACATTAAATAATGCCTGTTCGATTAATGCCGGATGTACATACAAAGCGGGTAAATTCGGCGCGATGTTTATGTCTATCTGAATATTGGGTTGATAGCGTTTTAAACGCTGGGTCGCCGATCCTATCAACTCATCGATACTAATCCATGCACGGCTTAACGTCAGCCCCTGATGGCCCAAACGCGTCATATCGAGTAGATTTTGGATATATCGATCGAGCCGTTCGCCCTCGATGTGAATAGTGTCGAGCAGGCTGTCCCGATCTGTATCCGACAATTGCGCACTGTAATATTTTAGCGTATCTGCCGAGCCAATCATGGCGGCCAAAGGCGAACGTAAGTCATGCGATACCGACGACAAGAGCGCTGATCGCAGTTTCTCGGTTTCGGCTACCACCCGTGAGTTTTCGAGCTGAAATGACAGTAAAACCCGCGCCAGCGTTTGTGCAATATCTTCAATCATCAGCTCGGCCAAACGCTGCTGCTCAAAACTGATCACGTCTAAATCGGGATGAAAGCGCAGTGCAATCACACCATGCTCCCCCGCCAGATTGAGCGGATTAAACCACCACTCAGATTGGGTCAGGGTATTGGTAAAACGCCCACAGGGCTGACCATTTTTTTGTGTCCAGTCGGCTGCAATGTGGTCTTTGTGATTTAACTGACTCCGATCACCCGCCTCAAGTTCCCCCACTCTTAACCATGCCGTGGCTTTCAGTGCACTCTCCAGATGCTGTTTAGATACACCAAGCACCTGTGCAATATCTACGCACGTCGAGAGTTTACGCTCAAGCTCTTGCAGTTGCAGCGATACACTATTGGCCACCCTTAAACTCAGTACCTGTGCGCGTAACTGATTGGCCAGACGCCCAACCAGTAAAGCCGATAAAATAAAAATCACGATGGTAATCACACCACGCTCTGCGCTAATTCTAAAGGTAAAGCGGGGTTCAATAAAAAAGTAGTTGTACAGTAAAAAACAAACGAAAACACTCAGCAAGGTCATGAGCATTCGGGCACGCATGGCCACCACCAGCACCGTCACCACAAAAATCAGCGCCAGCTCGGTATAGCCAATAAAATGATCACTGATGGCCGCGATAATAAATCCTGCCAATACAATCAAAATGCTTTCGATCAGTTCTCGCGCTTGAAAATGGGTGTACTGTTGCAGCCATGTTTGATCGGGCACAGCAGCCTGTGCCGAATACGATGTTGCTTTGAGTGGTTGTACAAAGGTAATTTCAAAAGGGTGCTGCTTGTCGAGGAGCTGATCGGCAATATGCTCGGAGCGAATACGCTCAAGAAGTGTTTTTTTGGGGCTTTTCCCCAGCAAAATATTTGAGGCACCATAATCATAGGCCGCCTGCAAAATGGTTGGCGCAATCTGATGACTGTAAAGCAAATAGGTGTCGGCACCCAGTTTACGTGCCAGATTAAATGCTTTGCTCACAGCCAGACTTTGCGCCGAGGAGGTTTTACTTTTTTGAATTGAAATTACACTCCACGTTGCATTGCGGCGCTCGGCAATGCGGTGGGCACGGCGCACCAGATCCTCAGCAAAGACAGAACCATCGATGGCCAGCATCACATGGTTCTGAATCGGGACGATGCGCCCCTGCGCCACAGATTTTTCCCGATAATCAATTTCGACCTGCCCCGCCACAGTCTGAATCGCCAGATCACGCAGTGCAGTTAAATGTGCAGGTTTAAAAAAGCCCTGCAAGGCATGCGGTGCCATATCGTCTAGATAGATTTTGCCATGTTTCATCCGTTCAAGCAGTTCAGGCACAGGCAAATCGACCAAACGAATATCTTTCAATCGCTTGAGTAACGCATCGGGCACAGTTTCGGTCACGCGAATGCCGGTAATCTGATACACCACATCGTTTAGGCTTTCTAAGTGCTGAATATTGAGGGTGCTATAAACATTGATTCCGGCATCCAGAATTTCATTGACATCTTGCCAGCGATATTCATGCCGACTGCCTGGCACATTACGATGGGCCAGTTCATCGACCAGCACGATTTCAGGCTTGATGTGAAGAATCTGGTCTAAATCCATTTCCTCAAGTTTACGGTCTTGATACTCGACCACTCGACGTGGAATCACATTTAAACCCGCAATCAACCGCGCTGTATCGGCACGACCGTGAGTTTCTACCACCCCCACAACGACCTGTTTGCCCTGCTGCATCAGCTCATGCGCCCGCGTGAGCATGGCATAGGTTTTACCCACGCCGGGTGCAGCACCTAAAAAAATGGTAAGACGCCCAGATTGCTCACGTTGCGTATGCGCCAACCAAGCATCGGCTTTTTCATTGCGGTCAATCTGCATCAATTCTGTCCTATCGAGCGGGTTGGGTCGAGCGTTGATCCAGTGCCAGATTCAGCTTGAGTACATTCACACGCGGCTCTCCATATAGTCCAAATTGCGGCGTTTGGGTATATTGCATCACCAGTTGATGAATCTCCTGCTCACTCAAACGACGTTGCTGTGCAACGCGTTTAATCTGTAGCTGGGCAGCTTCAGGAGAAATATCCGGATCTATTCCACTGCCCGATGCGGTGATCATATCATCTGGCACCTGAGCACCACCAATCTGATTGCTTTGAGCAAAAGCAATGCTACGCTCACGAATCTGCTTTTGCAGTTGCGGATTGGATACTGCCAGATTACTTCCCGACATCCCATCGACACTGTAATTACTGGCACTCGGGCGTGATTGAAAATAGGCTGCACTTTTAATCTGCTGCCCCACCAAGCTCGATCCTATAATTTTGCCGTCACGTTCAATCAGACTACCGTTGGCCTGTTCAGGAAAAATAAGCTGTGCAACCGACACACTGGCTGTCGAATAGAGGGCACCCGAGAGCACAAAACCCACCACGACCAGCCCGATACTGGCTCGCCATAACGAAGTCGATGATTCCACAGCAGTTGTATTTAAATCTGGATGATTCAATAAAGTATTCATCGTTGGCTCCTAAATCCACACCGCGACCACAAGATCAATCAGTTTGATGGCAATAAACGGGAACACGACACCTCCCACGCCGTAGATCAGCATATTACGGCGTAGCAGTTGCAATGCACTGGCAGGTTTAAACTTGACGCCACGGAGTGCCAGCGGAATCAACATTGGAATAATCAAGGCATTGAAAATCAATGCCGAAATCACGGCACTTTTTGGGCTACCCAAGTGCAAAATGTTTAAAACCTCAAGCTGCGGTACCGCAACAGCAAACAAGGCCGGTAAAATCACGAAGTATTTAGAAACATCGTTGGCCAATGAAAAGGTGGTTAATGCGCCACGGGTAATCAGTTGCTGTTTACCAATTTCAACCACATCCAGCAATTTGGTTGGGTCTGAATCCAGATCGACCATGTTGCCAGCTTCTTTGGCCGCCTGAGTCCCCGAGTTCATGGCCAGCCCAATATCGGCTTGTGCCAGTGCAGGTGCATCGTTGGTACCATCGCCAACCATGGCCACCAGTTTTCCTTCGGCTTGTTCATTTCGGATACAGGCCAGCTTGTCTTCTGGTCTGGCTTCGGCAATATAGTCGTCGACTCCCGCTTCTGCGGCAATCGCGGCTGCGGTCAGTGGGTTATCACCTGTCACCATAATGGTTTTGATGCCCATTTCGCGCAGTAAAGCAAAACGCTCTTTAATACCTTGCTTGATCACATCCGATAATTCAATCACACCTAAAATCGTATGATTGGCGGCAACCACCAGCGGCGTAGCACCCTTAGATGCCACTTGCTCTACGCGGGTTTTTAGCTCGATATTGTTGCGAATATCTTGCTCGGTGAATCCTAAAATTGCATCAAGCGCGCCCTTACGAATTTGATGACCATCGGCCAGATCGACACCGGATAAACGAGTTGCTGCACTAAACTGAATAAACGCTGCCTGTTCGGGTTCTTGTACAGTTTCGCCCATTTCTCTGGCTAAACTCACCACCGACTTCCCTTCTGGTGTCGGATCGGCAAAAGAGGTCATCATGGCTGCCTGACGCAGCTCACTCATCCCGATACCAGTGAGCGGATAAAACGCCGTGGCCTGGCGATCGCCATAAGTAATCGTGCCTGTTTTATCTAGCAGTAACACATCAATATCACCAGCGACTTCAACCGCTTTACCCGATTTAGCCAATACATTGGCTTTTAGGGCACGGTTCATGCCAGCAATCCCGATTGCAGGTAACAAACCGCCAATGGTGGTCGGAATAAGGCAGACCAATAAAGCCACCAGTAAAACTACACTGATCTTGATGCCTACCATTGAGCCAATAAAAGGCAAGGTCACCACCACCACAATAAAGGTGATGGTCATGATATTTAATAAGATTCCCAATGCAATTTCGTTCGGCGTTTTCTGACGGTTTGCTCCTTCGACCAGTGCGATCATTTTATCGAGAAAGCTATGGCCCGCTTCATTGCTCACACGCACAACAATCTGATCGGTCAGCACTTTCGTGCCCGCAATCACACCAGAGCGGTCGGTATTGGCTTCACGCAGTACAGGCGCAGACTCACCCGTCACCGCCGACTCATTAATGGTGGCAAAGCCGCGCACAATCTCACCATCGGCGGGTATAATCTCGCCCGCTTTGATCAGTACCAAATCCTCTTTTTTAAGTAAATTGGCCGATATCAGCTCAGGTGTCTGAGATGAATCAAGATCGGTGAGTTTATTCGCCATCAGATTTTCACGTGCTTGACGCAATGATGCAGCCTGCCCGCGCCCTTTGGCTTCTGCAACTGCTTCGGCGTAGTTGGCAAATAGTACTGTGACCAGCAAGATCAGTGTCAAAAGCAAACCAAAGCCCAGACTGGTACTGCCCATAAGTGTCGCCACGACGGTAAGTACCGTACCGACCCACACACACGCCATGACCGGATTTCGAAATGCATGCTGCGGGAGCAGTTTATAAAAAGTTTGTTGAATAATTTCTTTATTCAAGATCGTCATTTTGTTCGCATGAGACGAGTTCATAATGCGTGCTCCAGCGTTAAATATGGACCGACAGATAGTCTGCGATTGGGCCTAAAACCAGTACTGGCATAAACTGCAATACCGTTAAGATCAGTACAATGCCAATCAGTGTGAGAGCAAAGGTGGGTGACTCGATATGCAATGAGCCTTTACCTTCTGTGGCTTTAGGCTTGGTGGCCAAGCTGACCGCGATTAATACAGGCACAATGAGCACGCTATAACGGCCCGCCAATAGCGCGACACTTGCACTTAAATTCCACCACACCGTGTTGTCGCCCAGACCTTCAAAACCAGAACCGTTATTGGCAAAAGCCGAAACATATTCATAAAACACTTGGCTGATGCCGTGAAAGGCCAGATTGGAATTGGCCGTCAATGACGGAAAAGCAATGGCGAGTGCGGTAAGCCCTAGAATGACGACGGGTTGCAGCAAGATCACAAAAGCGAGTAATTTAATTTCGGTGACTTCAATTTTTCTGCCGAAAATCTCGGGGGTACGTCCTGTCATTAATCCTGCAATGAACACTGCAAGAAGCAGGTAAATAAAGAACTGCAACACGCCACAGCCAATACCGCCCCAAATGGCATTGATTAACATGTTACAGAGCTGCACCAAACCATTTAGGGGTGAAGACGAATCGTGCATCATATTGACCGAGCCATTATTCACTTGCGTGGTCAAACTACTCCATAGCGCAGATGCTTCCACCCCAAAGCGGACTTCTTTACCTTCCATTTGTGCCACATTGGGTAAGAGTGAAAATTTTTCGGTCCACATCGACAACATGGTAGATGCCAACGACATCAGCAGCATGGTGCCAAAAATCATCCACATCAGTTTACGGCGCTGTACAAAGCGTCCGATCATAAACACCACAGACAATGGAATCAGTAAGATCGCCAGCATTTCAATCACGTTGGAGAACGGCGTTGGATTTTCAAGTGGCACACTGCTGTTTGGGCCATACCAGCCTCCGCCATTACTACCCAACTGTTTGATCGCGACCATCGGCGCGACTGGCCCTAATGGAATATGCTGTGTTTTGACTTCGACACTTTGATCCAGATTTTGCGCAACCGGCCCACCCGATAATGTCGCAGGCACACCTTGCCATGTCAGCAGCAATGAAAAAACAAAAGCTAAAGGCAAAAAGAAGCGCAGTAATGGACGTATCAAATCCAGCCAGTAATTGCCAAGATTGATCTCTTGCCAATGTTGTTTGTCTTTGCTTTGGGTTTTACCCGATTGTAAGAAAAGTGCACGCAGCATAGCCGTCAGCAAGGCCAAACCAATGATCGGCGATAAAAACTGCATGCCCACAATCACGGTCATTTGTGACAAATAAGAGAGCTGTGCCTGACCCGAATAATGCTGCTGGTTAGTATTGGTTAAAAAAGAAATGGTGGTATGTAAGGCCAAATCCCATTTCATATTGGGAACATGGTCTGGATTGAGTGGAAGCCATGCCTGCGTCATGAGGATCACTACACTCACTGCAAGCAACACCACGTTACTTATTACGAACGCACCCAGATATTGCCGCCAGTTCATTCCAGTTTGCCGAACGCCGAGTATTCGATAGAGGGGCTGTTCGATCCAACGAAACAGACGATCGCTTTTCATCGGTTTGGCTTGCATCACATCGGCAAGATAATGACCGAGCGGATAGGCCAAAATCAGCGCAAGCACAAACACGGTTATAAATTCCCACATTGCAAATGCCATCGTTTAAATACGTTGACATTAGTATGGAAATTTAACGCGTAAATTCTCTATATATCAAAAAACACAGGGCGTAAATTTTGCGTAAATTTTTTAATAACCGCTTTGATATTTCTCTTTTTAAAGCAGATTACACATCGTTTTTTGGTAGCTATCAATGCGAATTCATCGATCGACTCAAATGAAGACTATATAACCTGACTAAATAGGATATAAACGATCGGTAACCACATTTTTCATGACCATGGTCGAAATTAAACGCTGTACATTCGGCATAGCCGAAAGGCGCTCATCGTAGAGTTTTTGAAAACTCAGCAAATCCTTAGTTACCACATGCAGCATATAATCGGGATCACCAAACAAACGCTGCGCCTGCACGATTTGTGGAATCTCGATCACCGCTTCTTCAAATGCACTCACCGAGGCTTTGTCACTATCGCGTAGCGTGACAAACACAATGGTCGCAAATTGTAGTCCAATCAGTGCAGGTTCAAGCTGGGCACGATACCCCCGAATCACACCCGATTCTTCGAGTGCACGTACACGACGATGGCACGGCGACAGGCTCAAACCAATTTTTTCAGCCAGCTCGGTCAAAGATAATCATCCATTTTGCTGAAGTTCCGCAAGAATCTTCTTATCTATCTTATCCATATAGAAGAAACTCTCCTTTTTGTCATTTTTTGAGCAAGTCTTTAACAGCACATTCTAATCTGTTCTGGCTATGCTTTTCTACATACCGTTACGCTCATTTACGGCCGCTCGTACTTATTCAATTTAGGAAGATGACAATGAATATGAATACCTTGCTGACATTTTGGGGTGTTTCCGCGTTGTTTATTTTAACTCCCGGCGCCGATTGGGCTTATGCCATCACAGCGGGGATCCGTGGACGAGTGGTGATTCCTGCTGTGTTTGGACTGCTGCTCGGGCATGCGTTGAGTACACTCCTTGTCGCCACAGGCATTGGTGCGATTGTGAATGGTTCACCTCTATTGCTTCAGGTATTAACAGCAGCAGGCGCACTGTATTTACTCTGGCTCGGAATCGGCTTACTCAAAAATCCCGCTGAGCTTCGTCATTCTTCCGCGTTACTCACTACCACGAGTCAGACACGGCACTGGTTGGTTAAAGGTCTGTGCATTAGCGGGTTAAATCCGAAAGTATTTTTATTGTTTTTTGCTTTGCTGCCACAATTTATCGATTTATCTTCTGGTTTTACTGTTTCAACCCAAATTTTAGTGCTGGGGATGATTCATCTGGCAACATGTAGCATCATTTATTATGCGGTAGGTTTTGGTTCTCATGCACTGCTCAAAACCCGGCCACATGCGGCACAGCGTATCAGCCAAGTTTCGGGTGCATTGATGATCATCATTGCGAGCTTACTTTTAATCGATCAATCTCATCATTTGGTTTAAATTAGCTGATATAGAACGTGATACTCACATACACCATGATCTGATTTAAATGGCCACATTTGTCAGCAATTAAAAAAGCGGGCTTAAGCCCGCTTTTTTAATGTCAACTGGTTTAAGCCCCAGTTTGATAGTCGGCCTGAGGAACGGCTGTAGAAGCCTGATACGGTTGACGGAAGTCATTTAAGCCCGCAGCAGCTTCCTGAATGTCTTTGCCTTCTTTAATGACAAACGTATCAAAGCCAGAACGTTTTAAGTAGTTCAGTACATCTTTGAAAATATCACCGACTGCACGTAGTTCACCTTGATACCCCTGACGGCGCAACAATGCAGCAAATGAATAACCACGGCCATCATTGAAACCTGCAAACTCAATAAAAATCGCATCGAGCTGATCCAGCGGAAATTGATGCGTTTCTGGTGAGTCATTCACCGTGATGTATAGCGCTTTTTTGCCTTGGATCGCGGTAAGTTGATCCAGTTGTGCAGTGGTCACCACCACATCCCCTGCCGGAATCACACCGTCTTCGGCAATCGGTTGATAGGTGTTATCTGCAATGCTGCCGTCTTTAGCAAGCACCTGTAATGCTGGATTAAGCATATGCGCGCTCCTTAAAAGGTTGAATGCCAACACGGCGATAGGTATCGATAAAACGTTCTTGATCCTGACGCAAATCCAGATAGGTATTTAAAATTTCTTCTACCACATCAGGCACGGCATCGGCTGCAAATGATGGCCCCAAGATGTCGCCAATCGAAGCATCGTGATCTGCGTTACCGCCGAGCGTGATCTGGTAAAATTCTGCGCCTTTTTTATCCACGCCTAAAATACCAATATTACCGACATGGTGATGACCGCAGGCATTCATACAGCCTGAAATATTCAGATCAAGCTCACCCAAGTTATAGATGGTATCGAGATCTTCAAAACGACGCGTAATGGCTTCTGAAATTGGAATCGATTTCGCATTTGCCAATGAACAGAAATCACCCCCCGGACAGCAAATAATATCGGTCAGGAAGCCAATATGCGCACGGGCCATATTGTGCTGCTCAAGCGTTTGCCACAATGCAAACAAATCTTTTTGAGGCACATCGACCAGTGAAATATTTTGTTCGTGTGTGGTACGTAGCTCACCAAAGGTATATTGGTCTGCCAGATCCGCAATCAAATTCATTTCTTCTGTGGTCATATCGCCTGGCGCAACCCCTGCACGCTTCAAGCTAATGTTTACAATACGATAGCCTTTGACTTTATGGGCATTGGTATTGATGTTGTACCACTGCTTGAATTTTGGATGCTCAGCAAACACTGTACTGAAATCTTCGTCGTTCAACGCTTGATAAGTAAATGGTGTGAACACCTGATCCAGTTTATTTAACACTTCAGGCTGAATTTTTAAAGATTCGCGGATTTGTGCAAACTCGGCTTCTACTTTCTCAGCAAATACCGCAGGTGTTAAAGCTTTCACCAAAATTTTGATACGTGCTTTATATTTGTTATCACGACGGCCGTGTAAGTTGTATACGCGAAGGACAGCATCTAAATAGGCAATGAGGTCTTCACGTGGCAAAAACTCACGAATGACACTTCCAATAATTGGGGTACGGCCTAAACCACCACCCACTTTAATCTTGTAGCCCATCTCACCTGCATCGTTTTTAACAATGTAGACACCAATGTCATGAAACGACGTTGCAGCACGATCTTTCTCTTCAAGTGCAGACACCGCAATTTTGAATTTACGTGGTAAAAACGCAAATTCTGGATGGAAAGTACTCCACTGACGAATCAATTCACAGGTCGGGCGCGGATCGGCAATTTCACCTGCAACAACACCCGCATACTGATCTGTAGTGGTATTACGAATACAGTTACCACTGGTTTGAATGGCATGCATTTGTACTGTAGCAAGCTCTGCCAATATATCGGGTACATTTTCAAGTGCTGGCCAGTTCAACTGAATATTTTGACGCGTAGAAACGTGTGCATATCCACGGTCATATTCTTTTGAAATTTCTGCAATTTTGCGTAATTGTTTTGAATTCATCAAGCCATACGGCACCGCGATACGCAGCATCGGTGCATAACGCTGTACGTAAAGACCATTTTGCAAACGCAATGGACGGTATTCATCTTCGGTGAGCTTTCCAGCTAAGTAGCGTTCGGTTTGATCACGGAACTGAGCAACGCGTTCATTAATCAACTGTTGATCGAAATCAGTATATAAATACATGGCGTATGGCTAGTAGATTCATTATAAAGGCGTCTAGCATAACGAGCTTTGATTCATCAACAAAATGCTTTTTTTGGATATTTAATAACGGTTTTATTGATAAGAGTGCTGTGCGGTTTTACATCTCATTTTAAGTACACACTCTTGCGATGAATCTTTTTATTGTAAATCTTTTTGTTCGGGCTGTAAGCTAAATGACCTGTCTTATATCGATACGCTAGCTGGTATAATTTCTTTGAATTAAAAATCTAAATCTGAAATTTGAGTATTGGGAATATGACCTATTAAATAGTCCTCTTTTGTTTGAAAAAAGAAATCAAAACTTTGACTCATCCATGAATCTTATTGCCTTTTTTTAGTTTAATGAACTCTTATCATTATTTTACTCTAATGAGCTTTAACCCATAATCAGTTACTTTATTCACCCAACATTGAAAATAAAAAAGGTGTACTCGCCGAAGCGAATACACCTTTCTTTGCAAATCAGATTGAAATCTTAGCTTTTAGTTAGGCAATGCATAGGCCACAAGATAGTCACCCATCTTGGTTCCGAATGAACCATGACCACCAGCCATGATCACGATATATTGCTTACCGTTGATTTCATAGGTCATTGGCGTTGCTTGTCCACCGGCTGGTAAACGCGCTTCCCACAATTTTTCACCATTGCTAACATTAAATGCACGGATGTAGTTGTCTTGTGTTGCGGCAACAAACATCACGTTTCCAGCAGTTGAAATCGTTCCACCCAAACCAGGTACACCAATTTTCAAAGGTGGTAACTGGAATAAATTTGGTAAGCTGTCACGGATGGTTCCGATACGCTTTTTCCAAACCACTTCATGGGTATTCAAATCGACACCTGCCACATAACCCCAGCCTGGTTGCTTACACGGCAAACCGAATGGAGAAAGGAAAGCACTGATTTCAACACCATACGGCGTACCGTACATTGGCTGAATACCCTGCTCCGTGCCGGCACCTTTGGCTTTTTGCGGACGGTTTGGATCCATCGGGATCAAACGGCTCACAAATGGAAGTGCCAATGGATTCATGACTGCAACCTGACGATCTTGGTTGACCGACATACCGCCCCATTCAAATACACCAAGGTTACCCGGGAATACCAAAGTACCGTTTTCAGATGGTGGCGTATAAATGCCATCATAATTCAAGCGTTTAAATGATACACGACACATTAACTGGTCAAACATCGTGGCACCCCACATTTGTTTGTCGGTCAATTTGTCTTTTGGCGCAAGGTTCAACTCAGAGAAAGGTTGAGTTGCAGAATAACGTTCACCTTTAGTTTGTGGACCACGCTGAACCGTTTGTGGTACAGGTTTTTCAGTCACGGGTACAATTGGCTTACCATTACGACGGTCAAGTACAAACACGTTACCAGTTTTGGTCAACACATAAATCGCAGGAATCGTTTCGCCCGATTTTACTTTAACATCCATCAATGATGGCTGTGACGGTACGTCCATATCCCACAAATCGTGATGTGTGGTCTGGAAATTCCAGACAATTTGACCTGTTGTTGCATTAATGGCCAACATCGAGTTTGCATAACGCTCTTTTAACTCAGAACGGTCGCCACCCCAGATATCTGGTGTGCCGACACCTGTTGGTACATAAACGATATCGAGTTTTGGATCGTATGCCAACGGTGCCCATGCATTCGGTGAGTTATTGACAAACTCTTCAGGATGCTCAGGAATCGCGTTCGGATTTTTTGAACCTGTGTCAAACGCCCAAACCAACTTACCTGTATTTACGTCATAACCACGTAATACACCTGATGGTTCTTTGGTCGAGAAGTTGTCCGTCACAGAACCAGCCATCACAATGGTGGTACCCGATACAATGCCTGGTGAAGTTGGGTTATAACCACCCGGATAGGCATATGGCATTGATTTTTGTAAATCAATTTCACCATTTACACCAAAGTCTGTACATTTTTTACCAGTGTCTGCATTTACTGCAACCAAACGGCCGTCATTTACAGGCAAAATCACTTTACGTGGACACTCAGCCGATACGGTCGGTTGCTTCGCCTTTAAGCTGGTTGCAAACTCGGTGGTATTGTTGGCATCGTAGTACATCACGCCACGGCAGGTTAAGTGCTGGAAGGTTTTATCCGCTTTAAGTTTCGGATCAAAACGCCATTTTTCTTTACCTGTCGCTGGATCAAGTGCAATCAACCACTGGTGTGTGGTACACATATACATGTTGTTGCCAATTTTGATTGGCGTGACTTGGTTGGTGGTTTCGCCAGAATCGCCCTCTTTTTTGAGATCGCCTGTACGGAAAGTCCATGCCACTTTCAAGTCTTTCACGTTTTGATCATTGATCTGAGTCAAAGGTGAATAGCGCACACCGCCTTGGGTACGACCATACGCAGGCCAATCGGCAGGATCAACACCTTCAACTGCTTGTGCAGTTTTAGGTTGTTCAGTCTTGATCACACCATTGATTTCTTGCGGATCGTTAAAAATGGCATAAACCATCACGACGATTGCGATTGCAAGCGTCGACGATAGCGCAATTTTGCCCGATTTGGCATTGTCCATGCCACGGCTGATCGCTGGAATTAAAATCCATAGACCCAATACACCCAGAATGTCTAAACGTGGTGCCAAAGCCCAGAAATCTGTTCCAGCTTCCCACACACCCCATATAGTTGTGCCGAGCATTAATGCGGCATACAACCAATATGAAGCTGTTGAACGCTTGCGTAATAGCCATGCAAAAACCAGTAATGCAAGACCCGCGATCACGTAATAAATTGACCCACCGAGTACAGTGAGCCAGATACCTCCAACGAGCAGGAATAGGCCAATCACCGCAGCTATCACTACGGTCAAGGTTCGTAATCCTGAATTTGAAGATGGTTGAGACATAATACCACCTCGAATAAATTGTTTTTTTAATCTGTTATAGGAAGTATATGAGGGGCATATACTTCGTATAACGACTGAATTTCTGCTGAGTCACAACGATATTGCGTCTCAACAGAAATTTGGTTAATACAATTTCAAATTAAAATACTGTCTGGAATTTGATGCCGCCAACCCAAGCATTATTTCCATCTTTGATTGCACCGACATGACGTACATATTGTACGTTTGGTCGAATCGTTAACCAGTTTGCAGCATGAATACCGTAGTAAAGCTCTGCATTGTATTCATTGTCGAAACCGTCGATTTCTTTATGAATACGGGCAAAACCAAGTGCAATTTCATCTTTTGGACGCGAATCGAAAGCGCCAATGTAGCTGAGCGCGATGTTTTGCACATCACTGATTGCATTCGTTTTGTCATCAAAGAATGCGGCATTTGCCCAAATCGACAAGCCGCGTTCTGTATTGCCCTGATGAGCAGTCACTTGTTGTCTTGCCGTGATCCAGCCACCTTGTTTGTGACCGGTTTCAGCAAGTGCATTACCTTGATCGTCCAGTTTATTGGCATCGGCAGTACTATAATAATAGCCCGCGCGATACTCACCTTTCAATTGGTTTGCACCGAGTTTTGGTGTCCAGACAAGCTCTGCCGGAATTAAGGCGCCGTGTGAGCCATCTGTACTTAAGTTAAAGCCTTTACTGCGCTTTAAGTTTTCAGGATTATATTCGAATACGCCCACTTGTGCATAGACTTCAGGGGTCACTTGGTATTTTACACGTGCCGCCCATTGGCTAACAGGCCAATTGTACCACTGATCGCCGGCCCAGTTGCCCATTTGTGAACCACACAGTGCAAGGTTTTGAAAATCACAGGCAAAGCTGTTGAAATCTTCAGCTTCACCAAAACGACCGACCTTCACATCCAATGCTTGATCAAAAAATTTCTTTTTGATCCACAAATCTGTCAAACGCCAAGTTTGACCGCGTCCCCAAACTTCCTGAACCGAACTCACCTGTCCTGCTAGCGCAGGCGCTGTATTGGTCAGGTTTCGACCATCACGATAGGTCAGGGTAATTTGTGCTTCGGTATCTTGCCAACCCAAAAGCTTTTGTAAATCAAAGTGGGTGCCGAGTGCCAGTTGGCCTGAATATTCTGTACCGTGGCTTGAAGTATCTTTAGAATCCAGTACGGTCGCCACTTCCCCAGTGTACCCCATGCTGAAGTCATAGCCTTTTTGTTGTAATTCGGTACGTTTGCCGTTCCAGTCCCCTAGCATCCATGGGCTTGATGGATCAAACGCAGAAGCGGCTACAGCTTGTTGCGTCCAGATACTCAGTGATAACACTGAGAGACAAGAAACAGCGAATGTTGTCCCTAATTTCATTGTTACGTAACCTTTTATGTGGTTGTGTGAGATTGTGTTACGAATTATTTTAATCAATCGCCCATCAAAAAAGTAACTTTTGCTTCATTTTTTACAACTTTTATGAAAAAAAACTAACAAGTGGTCATTTTTGGTGCTTCAATCCCAGCGACCAGCCCCCAAAGTCTGCCCGGTAAACCGATACTGAGCCTCAGAACGTGAAAATTTAATTGGGCAGGCCAGTTGTCTCTCGACCTTTTCTGAATCCGATGCCAAAGGCACCTCAACTGACCAATTTCGCTCAACGGCCAATTCTGAATTTAAGGCTTCTTCTAAATATAAAACGGGCTCGGCACAAACATCCAGCGAAGCAAAAATCTCTCGCCATTGCTCCCAAGTTTTACTTTTTATTTTATCTTTTAATGCCGCTTTAACCGCGAGACGATCGTCATCGAGAAACGATGCAGCTTTTTGCGCCAGAATCGGTAAGTCCAAAGCCACCGCCAGCGCCTGTATAAATTGCGGCTCTAGCCCGCCAATCGAGAAGTATCGTCCATCAGCGGTTTCATAATAGTCATAAAAGCTGCCTCCATTGAGGACCTCACTTTCTGCACGCGGTGGCTCCTCTGCTGCCAATGTCGCTGCGGCACTCATGGCATTTAGCCCAGCAGCACAGTCGGTCATTGAAATATCGACATGCTGACCTAGCCCACTTTTTGACCGTTCAATCACGGCAGTTAAAATGCCAATCACGGCGTGCAATGAGCCGCCGGCCACATCGGCAATTTGTATGCCCATTGGGGGTGGTCCCGATGCCTTACGTCCCCCATATCCAGCAATACCAGATAACGCCACATAGTTAATGTCATGTCCGGCACGATCCCGATATGTTCCAGTTTGCCCATAGCCGGTAATTGAGCAGTAAATTAAAGCCGGATTGAGCGCACTTAAGGTAGCATAATCTAACCCCAAACGCGTCATGACGCCGGGCCGAAATTGTTCAACGACAATATCAACCTCCTGAATTTTGGCGTAAATTTTCTCGATACTTGCACGGTCTTTTAAATCTAACGTAATCGATTGTTTATTTCGATTTAGGTAACTGTGTGCTGTGGCCTGCCCATTGGCATACGGTGGCATAATTCGGACCAAATCTGGACGTGTCGGTGACTCAATATGTATGACATCTGCACCTAAATCTGCTAAATATAAGGTGGCAAATGGTCCGGGCAATAACGTTGAAAAATCCAGAACGCGCAGTCCAGCTAATGGGGTATTCATGATCTTGTTATCACTCTTTTTGACTATTTTACTTCATCATAAAAATGTAAAACAAAGGACACAATGTCATGTTCAGCCATTTACCTTGATCATTTCGGCAATTTAACATAAAGAAAATGATTTACCCGTGTTGTAAATCGCCAATCCAATATTTTTTAAAGTCATTTAGGCCAACTGCAAGTGAACATCAAAGAGACCGAAGGATTAAACGTAAACCGCGATACCATTAGTATCCACTTTGTGAATGCGGCGTTAACAGGCGTAAAACGCCTAGGCATGGATGTCGAAACCTTACTGTCCCACGTTGGAATCGAGGCAGAATTATTACGCCAGCCTAAAGCCCGTATTTCCCCAGAACAATACACACGCTTTATCAAAATGCTGTGGATGGTCACTCAAGATGAGCATGTCGGTTTTGATGTGCAGCCGCGTCGTCTGGGTACCTTTGCCATTATGTGCCAACTGATTATTCATGCCAAAACTCTCGGCCAAGCGCTTGAGCTATCGTCTCAGTTTTATAAACTTTTTGGCGATGAATGGTCGGTGACGCTTGAACGCGACAAACACGAAGCACGTCTAGTGCCTCTTATTCCCAAAACACTCGATCCCGATCATTTTATTACCGAGAGTATGCTGATGATCTGGCACGGTCTGGCATCATGGCTGATCGAACGTCGCCTGCCGTTAGAACGCGTCCACTTTAGCTATCCGCGTCCGGCACATGCAGACGAATACGATGCACTGTTTTTTGCACCGGTCATGCAGTTTGATGCTCCACGCACCGAAATTACGTTTGCTGCGGATTATCTGGATTTGCCTATTCGCCAAGACGAAAAAACCCTTGAAGAGTTTTTAAAGGCCGCCCCTGCACAGCTCCTGATCAAGTTTAAGAATACCAATTCGCTTACCTCTCGGATTCGTGAGGTGCTCAAGAGCCAAATTGGCGAAGAAATGCTGACACTCAATGATGTGGCCTCGATGCTATATCTGTCGCCACAAACCTTACGTCGTCGTCTGGCAGCCGAAGGCAAGAGCTATCAAGGGGTTAAAGATGCGTTACGTCGTGACGCCGCAATTCATTTGCTGCTCAATCCAGATTTGACGCTTGAAGATGTCGCACAACAAGTCGGCTTTAGTGAAACCAGTACCTTCCATCGTGCATTTAAAAAATGGACCGGAGTTACACCGGGTCTGTATCGTCAGTTGCACGGCTATCATTAAGAAGTCACTGAGCATTCTGTCTCTTCAAACGTCTGGATTAATCCAGACGTTTTTTTATGGCGTTGGCAAAAACCATCACTGACCAGATGACCTTCTCGTCATTGTCTTGCAGGTAAAATCCATTACACTGCAAAACATAACAATATTGACGATCAAAAGAAGGAACACTGATGAGCGAAGCCTACATCATCGATGCCATCCGCACGCCACGTGGAAAAGGAAAAAAAGACGGCTCTCTTTATGAAGTAAAACCTATCACCTTGCTCACAACCTTACTCAATGAACTTAAACAACGCCATCAGCTCGATACAGCCAAAGTGGATGATATTGTTTTGGGCTGTGTGACGCCAGTGGGTGATCAGGGTAGCGATATTGCCAAGACCGCTGCAATTGCCGCTGGTTGGAGCGATGATGTGGCTGGAGTGCAAATTAACCGCTTTTGCGCTTCAGGCTTGGAGGCTGTGAATCTGGCAGCACAAAAAGTCCGCTCGGGCTGGGAGGATGTTGTGGTGGCTGGCGGTGTAGAGTCGATGTCACGGATTCCAATGGGATCAGATGGCGGCCCGTGGGCGCTCGATCCAGAAACCAACTTAAAATCGTCTTTTGTGCCACAAGGCATTGGCGCAGACTTGATTGCAACTCTCGATGGATATACTCGTGCAGATGTCGATGCGTTTGCAGTCGGTTCACAACAAAAGGCCGCTGCGGCGCAAGCGCAAGGTTATTTCGATAAATCTGTCGTGCCTGTAAAAGATCATTCAGGCGTCATGATTTTAGAAAAAGATGAATTTATCAAAGGTCAAACCACGCTAGAAGGTTTAGCCAAACTCAATGCCAGCTTTGAAATGATGGGGCAAATGGGTTTCGATGCCGTAGCCCTACAAAAATATCCAGAAGCGCAAAAAATTCATCATGTCCATCATGCGGGAAATTCATCCGGCATTGTAGACGGTGCAGCCGTTGTACTTATTGCCTCTGAAAAAGCAGTCAAAGAACAAGGGTTAAAACCACGCGCTAAAGTACTGGCAACCGCGCTGGTCGGTACAGATCCAACCATTATGCTGACTGGGCCTGCGCCTGCAGCCCGCAAAGCCTTACAAAAAGCCGGCTTAACTATTGACGATATCGACCTATTTGAAGTTAATGAAGCCTTTGCGGCTGTGGTAATGCGTTTTATCAATGAACTACAGGTGCCAGAAGATAAAGTGAATGTGAATGGTGGTGCAATTGCCATGGGTCACCCACTGGGTGCAACGGGTGCCATGATTTTGGGCACACTGCTAGACGAACTGGAGCGTCAAGATAAAAAACGCGGGCTGGCCACCTTGTGTGTTGGCGGTGGGATGGGTATCGCGACGATCATTGAACGAGTGTAAGGAGAATCTCATGAGCGCAATTCACTACGAAAAAAATGCAGATCAGATTGTGATTCTCACACTCGATTCTACAGGGCAATCTGCCAACACCATGAATGCAGAATTTCGTGATTCACTCGATGAAATCACTCAAAAGCTCAAAGCCGAAACGGATCTGAAAGGCATCATCTTTCGCTCGGCCAAGAAAACCTTTTTTGCTGGCGGTGATCTAGACGAACTGATTCAGGTTCAGCCCGAACAGGCCAGCGACTTTTTTCAAATGATTGAAGCACTGAAAGCGAATTTACGCACCATTGAAACGCTAGGCGTGCCCGTTGTAGCGGCGTTAAATGGCACCGCACTCGGCGGCGGCTGGGAAATAGCACTCGGCTGTCACTACCGAATTGCGCTCAGCGACCCAAAAACCAAATTTGGTTTGCCTGAAGTGACCTTGGGTTTACTTCCCGGTGGTGGAGGGATTGTTCGCATGGTGAGGCTGTTGGGCTTACAAACTGCATTTCCTTACTTGATGGAAGGCAAACAATTTGGTGTCGAGCAAGCAAAATCTCTTGGCCTCGTACACGATACTGCTGAAAATGAATCAGCGCTGTTAGAAAAAGCCATGACGTGGGTCAAAGCCAACACGAAAAGTCAGCAACCGTTTGATGTAAAAGGCTACAAGATTCCCGGCGGAGACCCCAAAACCCCTGCTGTGGCTCAGATCTTAGCGATTGCCCCTGCCATGCTCCGTGACAAAACCAAGGGATGCTATCCAGCACCGGAAGCGATTATGGCAGCAGCAGTTGAAGGTGCTCAGGTCGATGTCGATACCGCCCTTCGCATTGAGTCACGCTACTTCACTCAACTGGCCACCGGGCAAATATCCAAAAACATGATTGGTACTTTCTGGCATGGGTTAAATGCCATCAAATCTGGTGCAAGTCGGCCCGCAGACATCGCCAAGTGGCAGGCCAAAAAAGTAGGCGTCTTAGGTGCAGGCATGATGGGAGCCGGCATTGCATACGCTACAGCCACAAAAGGCATTGCTGTTGTCCTTAAAGACATCTCTCTTGAAAATGCTGAAAAAGGCAAAGCTTACTCGCACAAGCTTTTAGATAAGCGCGTTCAACAAGGACGCCTGACCGCAGAAAAACGCGATCAGATTCTTGCCTTAATTGTGCCAACCGCAACTGTGGCAGATTTACACGACTGTGATCTGATCATTGAAGCAGTCTTTGAAAACCAAACACTTAAGGCACAAGTGACTCAAGAGGCAGAACCTTATTTGGCTCAAGAGGGTATCTTTGCATCGAACACCTCTACACTGCCAATTAGTGGCTTGGCCCAAGCCAGTCAAGATCCAGAAAAATTTATCGGCCTACATTTTTTTAGCCCGGTCGATAAAATGCAATTGGTCGAAATTATCAAAGGCCAACGCACATCTGCTGAAACGCTGGCCAAAGCCTACGATTTTGTCCAGCAGATTGGTAAAATTCCAATTGTGGTCAACGACAGTCGTGGCTTTTTTACCAGTCGGGTTTTTGGCACATTTATCAATGAAGGAATGCGTTTACTGGCCGAGGGCGTACATCCAGCACAGATTGAAATGGCAGCCCTCAAAGCTGGTATGCCTGTTGGCCCGCTGGCCATACAAGACGAAGTATCACTTACGCTGACAGAGCACATTACCCAAGAAACCCGTCGTGCCTTGCAAGCAGAAGGAAAAACCTTACCTGAATCTCCAGTCGATGGTCTGATTCATTGCATGATTCATGAGCTTGACCGCAAAGGTAAGGCGGCCGGTGCAGGATTTTATGAATATCCTGAAAATGATAAAAAGTTTTTGTGGCCGGGACTTTCCCGCTGGCAAAAACCGCATTCCCTTTCTGAACAAGACATGATTGATCGTTTCTTGTTTGTTCAGGCACTCGACACCTTACGTTGCTACGAAGAAGGCGTCCTTGAATCGGTGATCGATGCCAATGTGGGGTCAATTTTTGGTATTGGCTTTGCTGCATGGACAGGCGGTGCTATTCAGTTTTTAAATCAGCACGGAACCGCACAGGCTTTAGAGCGTGCGCAACAATTAGAGGCGCATTATGGAGCACGCTTCACACCACCTGCGCTGTTGAAAGAAAAAGCGGCTACCAATCAGCCCATTCAGTAATGATCGGTTATGCGCAGTACGCCTTGTCTGTATAGACAAGGCGTACTTGTATGGCTGAAGTATGATGATTTAACACAGTTCACATCAGCAAAATATGCTATAACGCTGTTTTCATTATGCTCTGCATGTGGACGGCTAAGTATGAACCGAACAAATCATTCTAATGATGCGGAATCTACCGGATTAGGCTGGAAATTCGTCATGATTGTGGGAGTAATTACCACCATTTTTTTCACTTTTTTATATTTCGCCATGAGCAGCGAACCCGATTACATGCCTAGTCAGCAACGCCAAAAGCACGATACTTCCCATGCGTCAGTTGCGCCTGTTGCACCCCAAAACACCCATGCGCCCGCTTCGCAACAACCCTAATTTTTGAGTTTTTATTGTGTCTACTCCCCAACGTCAAGCACTTATCGTTGAAGGCGGCGGTATGCGCGGTGCCTTTACCGCAGGTGTACTCGATGCCTTTTTAGAAAAACAGTTTAATCCCTTTGATCTGTATGTCGGGGTGTCATCAGGCTCGACCAATCTGGCCAACTATTTGGCTGGTCAACACGGTCGCACGCTTCAGTTTTATATCGATCATTCTTTGCGTCCAGAATTTATCAGCTATAAACGCTTTTTAAAGGGCGGCGATTTAATCGATCTTGAATGGATGTGGCAGGTGGGTGAAGCAGAACGCCCACTCGATCAGCAGGCACTCTTTGCCCAAAATCCCGACTTTTATATGGTGCTGACGCATGCACGAAGTGGTCGTGCCGAATATCTACGTGCAGGAAAGGACAATCTGCTCAGCGCCCTTCGTGCCTCAAGTACCATTCCTGTGCTCACCCGACAGCCTGTCGACATTATGGGTGAACCGTATTTTGATGGCGGTGTGGCCGATGCCCTACCAGTTCAATGGGCCGCGCAACAACACGATGTCAATGCACTCATGGTGATTCGTACACGGCCGCAACATTATGCCAAAACCAGCAGTAAGGGCGATCAGTTCTTGGCCAAGTACATGCTCAAACACCACCATGGTTTTGCCTCAAGTCTCCAAGCGCGCTGTTTACGCTATAACGACTCAGTGAACTTTTTACGTCAGCCAAATGAGCAGCGTATTTTGGAGGTGTGTGTTCCCGACAAAAAAGGCTTGGCCAGTCGACTCTGTAAAGATCGTAAAAAACTCGAATATACTTATCGGGTGGGTCAAGAAACTGGCTACGCCGCCATGGAAGCATGGCAATCGCTTTAATAAAGGGATGGCTTAACTCGATTGAGATCAGATCAATTCGTTCTGATCTTTCCAAAGTACTAACCGACTAACCGATTGGACAATAGATCATGGATGCTTAATTCCTGATTTCTCCAAAGAATCATCACACCCAAGCGCTACTTAATGTCTATGTAGTTAAAGATAAAAACATCTCAATATGTTCGATTCCGCAATCGTCATAGGTTTCACCGCGTTGAATGAAGCCCAAACGTGTGTAAAAACCTGTTGCATAGACTTGCGCAGAAAGTTTTAAATCAGGCAAATCGTGCTGCCTTGCATAATCAATCATGGCCCGCATAAGCTGCTGTCCAATCTTCATACTGCGATACGCTTTTAAAACCGCCACGCGCCCAATACTACGATTTGGAAGCAAGCGCGCTGTGGCAATTGGCTGACCATCGTGATACATCACAAAATGTTGCGAAACCTGATCTTGATCATCCCATTCCTCTTGTTCAGGAATGTGTTGCTCCTCAATAAATACCAGTGTCCGAACATATTTGGCATCCTGTTTGAGGCTGCGCCAATCTCCGATTTGAAGATCAAGTTGCAAGTTTGATGTAACGTTTTCAGTCATTTAACATTTACATCCTACATTTTCAATCGCGATCTGATCGTTTAATAGCAATTCTAAGGTTTGTTTCTCTATACCATACATCTGTTTTAATGCCTGAATCTGTTCCAAGATGTGTGCATCTGGCTGTTCATTCTGTTCACGCTTGGTGGCCAAAATCATTTTGTTTTTACTGGTATGCTCAAGTGAAACAAATTCAAAGACCTTAACGTCATAGCCATGCGCCTTGAGCAACAAGGCACGTAAGGTATCGGTGAGCATTTCGGCCTGCTGACCCGCATGGATACCAAATTGCAGCATCGGCTTAAGCACTTTCGGGCTTTGTAATTGCGGTCGGATTTCCTTATGACAGCAAGGTGCGCACATGATCATCGAGGCATTGAGCCGAATACCGGTATGAATGGCAAAATCTGTGGCAATGTCACAGGCATGCAGCGCGATCATGACATCTAAGCGTTCAGGTTGATAGGTTCGTACATCACCTTCAAAAAAATCAAGATGATCAAATCCTGATTTTAGTGCAAGCTGTTCACAAAACTCGACCAAAGCCGAACGTAACTCAACGCCTGTAATCTGTGGCTGAGTCTGGGTTTGCTGTTGTAAATAATCATATAAAGCAAACGTTAGATAGCCCTTGCCTGAACCAAAATCGACAATTTTGATGGTGTTGTCTTTCAGCGAAATTTGCTCATAGGCATGAGAAAAAATTTCAATAAATTTATTAATCTGTTTCCATTTTCTGGCCATCGCCGGAATGATTTTGCCATGACTGTCACTAATACCGAGCCCCTGTAAAAACGGTGCACTGGCATCGATATAACGCTGTTTTTCTCGATTATGCTGTAGTGTCGTGGCAGGTTGAGTACGGTTTGGCTGACGCTGTTGTACGGTGAGCATGGCTTTCTTTTTATTTTTTTTCAGTTGTGCATCTAAGCGCGAGCTAAACAGATTCGCCTGCTTACACGCTGCCAAATAAGATTCGATACAATCAAGTGCTTCATCTAGCGGGTAGTTTTTGGTCACATCTTTGGTGGTGTAATGGTAAAGCACATTGAGTTTAACTTGTTGTTGCAATTCCACAACACGACACGTAATTTTTTCCAGCTCAGGCTCATCACCTTTATACTGACTCAAGATCAAACGATCAAATTCTTGATTTTCAATCGATTCTTGAATGAGTTCAAGGAACTGTTGTTGCGATGATATTTCGGAAGCCTGAACGGACATAATCAAAAACCTTGTGTGTTAAGCAACATAGTTTAAATCGACTTACTTTAAAAACAAAATTGAATTACTATACAAGTGTATTTTTAATAGAAAGAATAATGAATGGCTCAATCTCCTGTGCAAGATTACGATCCGCTTGAAGAACAGCTCAATGCATGGAGTCATGCACTCGGTGCAGGCCTCGCGGTGATCGGAGCAATTTTTTTACTGATCAAAGGTAGCAGCTTACCCTTAGCGCAATGGATCGGGCTGCTGGTCTATGCCTTAAGCTTGGTGTTGCTGTTTAGTAGCTCCACGCTGTATCACTTTGCTAAAACCCAAGAAAAACGTCATTGGTACAAAAAACTCGATCATACAGCCATTTATTACCTGATCGCGGGCACTTACACTCCCTTTTTGAGTATTGCGATTCCAACAGCCAAAGCCACCTATCTTCTAATTGCACTTTGGATCATTGCCTTGATCGGTACTTTGTTTAAGCTGGTGTTTATTCATCGTTTTCAAAAGATCTCGCTGGCAGCCTATTTGGTGATGGGCTGGCTGGCTGTACTGGTCGTCGATGATATGCGCGAGTTTCTTGGTTCAGATGCCTTGAATTTACTGATTTTTGGTGGCGCGGCTTATACGATTGGAGCATTGTTTTATGCCTTAAAAAAGGTAAGATATACCCATGCCATCTGGCATCTTTTTGTACTGTTAGGTGCAGGATCACACTTCTTTGCGATCTACTGGTACGTGATTTAGCCGATAAAGCCTGAAATTTCAGTGACCCTGATTTCTTGCGTTATCAGCAGCAAACTGTCGCTACTTTTTTAAGAAATTATCGCTTTTTTAAAAAATTACGCTTCCAAAAAAACGAATTTATTTTAAGAAGTGTAAGGTTATTTATGTCGTCAACCACAACTACAGCAAATCCTGAAATTGCCACAAATTCTAAAACTCGCGTTTTATTCGCCAGTCTTGTGGGCACCACCATCGAATTTTTTGATTTCTATATTTACGCCACCGCCGCGGTGATCATTTTTCCGCATTTGTTTTTTCCAGCAAGTAGTGGCAGTGCAGCCATCGTGCAGTCGCTGGCCACCTTTGCAATTGCCTTTATTGCCCGCCCAATCGGTGCGGCTTTGTTCGGTCATTTGGGCGACCGAATTGGACGTAAGGCAACGCTCGTGGCTGCACTCTTAACGATGGGGATTTCTACGGTCTGTATCGGCCTGCTGCCAACCTATACCCAAATTGGGATTGTGGCACCGTTATTGCTGGCACTGTGTCGTTTAGGCCAAGGGCTGGGTTTAGGTGGTGAGTGGAGTGGCGCAGTCTTACTGGCAACCGAAAATGCACCAGAAGGCAAGCGGGCATGGTATGGCATGTTCCCGCAGCTTGGCGCACCAATCGGCTTTATTCTGGCCACCGGCTCATTTTTGGCCTTGGGTGCCTTTATGTCGGACGCTGCTTTTATGCAGTGGGGCTGGCGTATTCCCTTTATTGCCAGTGCAGTCTTGGTGCTTGTGGGTTTGTATATTCGTTTGAAACTACACGAAACACCCGCATTCCAAAAAGTGCTCGACAAGCAAAAAGAAGTCAACATTCCATTTAAAGAAGTGATTACCAAACATTTCTCTAAGCTGGTTTTAGGTACTATTGCAGCCATTTGTACCTTTGTGGTGTTTTACTTAACCACCGTATTTGCTTTGAATTGGGGCACCAATAAACTTGGCTATGCACGAGGCGAATTTTTAGAGCTTCAACTGATTGCAACACTTTGCTTTGCTGCGTTTATTCCAATTTCTGCTGTTATGGCCGAAAAATTTGGCCGTAAAAAAACATCGGTTGGCATTTGTTTGGCAGCAGCAGTGTTTGGTCTATTGTTTGCGCCGTTGCTTGAATCGGGCAGTACTTTTTTTGTGTTCCTGTTTTTGTGCATAGGTCTTTCAATTATGGGGCTGACCTACGGGCCGATTGGTACAGTATTGTCAGAATTATTCCCAACATCCGTTCGTTATACCGGTTCTGCCCTCACCTTTAACCTTGCAGGTATCTTTGGTGCATCGTTTGCGCCACTCATTGCAACAAAACTTGCAGAAGGTTATGGCTTACAGGCAGTTGGTTGGTATATGTCTGCCGCTTCTTTGCTGTCTCTGCTTGCCTTTTTACTGATTCGTGAAACCAAAGACCAAGATGTCAATAATCAGATTTAAGTGTTTATCGTTCTAAGAAACCAGCTTAGGCTGGTTTTTTTATACCGCTACAAAAAGCCACTGTTTTCCCAAATGATTCTTTTAAACAATAAGATCAACGCATCAATAATGATCAGAATAATATGCAAACCCTTACTCCAAAACAACGCCAAGATGTTTCAAAGTTGATCCAGCACGGCCAGAAAGTTGCTGCCGTGAAATACATAGTGGATCACACACACTGCTCCTTGCAGCAAGCAAAAATGCTGGCAGATCAAATCGAGCAGCAGCCTGAAATTTTATTCTCTTCGCCCTCAACAACAACATCCCGTATCGCCTTGGACTCTAGGCTCAATGAAACCCAGTTAGATGAACTGATCGGACTCATTGAAAACGGCGACAAGATCAAAGCCATCAAATATCTGGTTGATCACGGTGGTTACTCCTTGCAAGATGCCAAACAAGCAGTGGATCTGATCGAACAAGATCCAGATCATACAGATACGTGGCTAGAGTCAGATTTTCCACCATCATCTTCACCGTTAAGCTATGAAAGAATACAGGTCGACTATGCTAAACGCACCATGCATGTTATTGATTCAAATGGTCAAAAACAGCGGATTGATGAACAGCACCCTCATTGGAATCAAATCATGCAGCAATTTTATAGGCGCACCTACCCGAGTCTAGATGCATGTTTTATTGATTTGATCAAACGTCGAAATGAGGTGGAAGGTTCATCTTCTTCGTTAGAAAGCAACAATACCAGTCGTCATCCCAATACATTCGCATCTCAACCTGTCATGCCCAATCAGATGCATGGCATTGAAGATCAGACCAAGAAAAAAGACATGTCTAAGCTTGTTTTGCTATTTTGCATTGGACTGATTATTATCGCCATTCTGTTCTGGATCACTTAATTGAGGAGTGTTTAGTCATTAAATTAACTCAATCATATCGATGGTTGGAGGTACCCGAAAACGAAACGGAATCCCCACCATCCCGGTGCCAACTGTCACAAAAACATCGGCATGTTCGTGTGTATATAGGCCCTTTTTGTGGCCTAAAATCGAAACTTTTTTCATAATGTAGCTGGTAACCCAAGGCAATTCAATTTGACCGCCGTGGGTATGCCCAGAAAGCATTAAAGGACGTGTAGGCAAGGCTGGCACCATATCGACGGTATCCGGATTATGCGAAAGAATTAACCACGGTTTATCCTGTGGCAAATCAGGCATGGCACGCATATCGGTTTTGCCGGCCCATAAATCACCGATCCCAATCAAACGAAACTCGTCAAAATCGATAATTTTTCCTTCAATATCTATCACATTATTACTTTCAAGCGCATTTTTCAGTAATTGCTGAATCGGAGGACCAGGATACTGTTCATCATGATTGCCCGGTACCGAATAAACGGGTGCCTGAATTTCACTGAGTATTTTCAGCTCCTCTACCAATGTGTTTTCAGGTTCGTAAGTCCAGTCGCCAGCGACCACCACCAAGTCTGGCTGTAACTGATTGAGCTTTTTCACCAGTGTACGCAGCTGACGTTCATGCCCAGAAAATAGTCCAATATGCAAATCGGCAATCAGTGCCACCTTAACGGGTGTATGAAAAGGTTGCTCGGGATTAAGACGATATTGATGGTGATGTACATGAATAAAATGCGGCTCGATAAAACGGGCGTAAATCAACACAAGGCTCAAGACACATATAAAAATTGCCTGCTGAGAACTGTAGTATCCAGTCCATCCCGCGTAAGCACTAAACAGTGCCAAGGGATATAAGAGATAAGACAGATAAAACACCAATAAATGAACGAATGCTTTAAAGGGATGAATGGTCTCGGTACGTGATTGACTCAACCAAGCCTGTGCAATGGCCCAAACTGCTAACAGCACAAAACATATATAGAAGTAAAAAATGATTGAACTAGAATTCGACATACCTGCTCTCAAAGGAAATAAGATCGTGCTCAGACATCTTTATTTCATTTATTTATCTTTAGATATGGAATAATTATACTCTAGCCCAGATTTTTGTTTGTACGTATTATGGCGAAATCATCTAAAACTCCTGTACAAGGTTTCAAATCCATGACACACGGTTACGCAATACCGCGTGCTATGGTTGCCTGCGCCTTCATTGGTGTGGTTGGAGTGAGTGGATGTAGCACACTGCCCAAACCAGGCCCAGAAGTGGCTCAGTATGCCAATCAAGTAGATACGTCAGACACCACACTCTCAAAAATTATTACGCCGCTTAAGCAGCAGAATCCAGATCTGACAGGCTATCATGTACTGTACGAGCCCTTAGAGGCATTGGCTGCGCGCTTAAGGCTCATTGACAAGGCTGAAAAGTCTCTCGATCTACAATACTATATTTGGGATAACGATAAAATTGGTGCACTGGCGCTACATGCCTTAATTCGTGCTGCCGATCGTGGCGTCAAAGTACGCTTACTCATTGATGATAACAATGCTAAAAAAATGGAAGGCGTATTACTGGCGCTGTCGCAGCACCAAAATATCAACGTAAAACTGTTTAATCCCTACCGCTTTCGTCAATACCGCGCCATGGATATGGTGCTAGATTTAAAGCGTATCAATCGACGCATGCATAACAAGAGCTTTATCGCCGATAATCAGGTGGCACTGATTGGCGGGCGCAACATGACCAATCAGTATTATAACGTGAGCGACAACTACCAGTTTTCTGATGTCGACGTATTGCTCGTAGGCGCTGCCGTGGATGATATTGTCTCGTCGTTTGACGAATACTGGAACGATAAATACGCCTACTCGGTACAAAATATTGTCAACTCAGATCAGCACCGTTTACGCTATCCAGATTTAAAGCAGCAACTCGATCAGTACTTTAGCAAGGTCAGTGTACAAAACTATCTGGATCTCACGACTCGTTCGCATGCTTTTGACCAGTGGCTCAACAACAATATCCAGTTAGACTGGGTTAAAGCGACTGTTGTGAAAGACTCTCCAGATAAAATTCGGGCCAAGGCCAAGAAAGAACAGCATCTCAACTTTCAATTGATCAAGAACATTGAAAAGCCGCAAGAAAATTTAGATTTGATTTCGGCGTACTTTGTACCTGAAAAAGAAGGCGCCAAGCGTTTGACCAACCTGGCCAATGAAGGCATCAAAATTCGGGTACTGACCAATTCATTTAAAGCCAATGATGTGCCCGTAGTGCATGCTTTTTATGCCAAGTACCGTCAGCAGCTATTAGAAAACGGCGTGCAATTATACGAGTTTTTGCCATCGCTTGAAAAAGAAGACATGGACAAATACACCGATGAATTGGTGAAGAAGGCCAAAGTCAGCATGAAAGGTTTGAGCCGCTCAAGCCTGCACGCCAAATTGATGGAAGTCGATCAAAAACAGGTGTTTATTGGCTCATTTAATTTTGATCCACGCTCATCGTACTTAAACACTGAAATTGGTGTTGTACTCAATAGCCCGCCACTGGCACAAGCAGTACATCAAACCATGGATCAGCAACTGACCAAATATGCATATAAATTGGTGCTCGATGCCAACCATAAAATCAATTGGTATCGCCAAACTCCGACGGGTACCAAGGTATATACCAAGGAACCGCGTATGAAATGGTGGCAAAAGGCAGGGGTTAAGCTGGTCTCTTGGTTACCGATCGAAGGCTTTATGTAGTCAGTGGCGTCTGCTTCAATGTTAGCCGATGTAATTCTTCAAGGCCTTCGTGCATTTTGTGCTGAACTTCATCGGTCAGGCTTTTAAGTGTATGCCCTTCTACTGAAATGGCAGGCAGTGCCATCAAATGTGCTACGACTTTTGGCATTTCCAATACACGTTTCACATGTTCAACAAAAGACATATCACCAATAAATGGTGCCACCGTATCGAGCTCGCCGTGCTGATTAACATAGCAAATCAGGCAAATCTGTACTGGCTTTTGTGCTTCAAGTGCAGCACCTAATATACGGCCATGCACGCGTTTAATGGTTTTACCATCGGTGGTGGTTGCCTCGGGAAAAAACAGCACCGGAATATCTTTTTTCAAAAATGCGCTAATTTGCTCGCGAATTCGAATCGAATCTCCCGAACCACGTTTGATAAACAAAGTGCCACCGCCTTTGGCGAGTTGACCGAGTATCGGCCACTTTTCCACTTCTGCTTTAGACAGAAAAAAGACGCGCGCACCAGAGCCCAAGACTGCAATATCTAGCCACGAGATATGATTACTGACCCATAAGGCCGGCTCACGCGGGATTTCACCATGCACGCGCACATCGAGATTAAAGACCTTACACAAGCGCCGACAAAAATATTGCACATAGCGTGTATTGGCAGGATCATTTGGATGCTTGTACAAACCATGGCGGTATACCAGATAAAATCCTTCTCCAACAACGCCCAAACCCAGCGCAAATTTTTTGCTATATAACGCTAGGCGAGTCAGTGGGTTTAATGATGATTGTGTGTCAGCAGTGTGTTCTGTCATAAAGATCATGATGCATTCAGGTTGGGTACATTCTATACCGATCTGGTAAATTTTGTATTGATGATAAAAACCGAACGTCAGCATAAATAAATTCAATTTCAATTCTTTTTAGCAATTAACTATTATATTTTTATCGATAATTAAGATTACAAGGAGAGCAATATGAATACTCTTCAACAGCAACAGCATCACCACAACACTCATGCTGGCCCAATCTTACAGATGATTGCTGGATGGACCATTTTATATGCGGGTGCGATTATTTTAGCGGTAAAAGCATTTCATAGCCTGATTTAAATGCTCTGTTTAAAAGGCCTAAATGCGATTTCATTCGCCACATCTCAAGGATTATTCTAGAATAGTCCTTTTCCATTTACATGAGTTAAAGCGCCTGTGGAATCTGTGGAGCTGCATCAAAAAGAACGCGTCATCTTGGTCAGTGTGAGCGTCAATATCCTCGACGATCTCGATGCCGATGAGTTTGCGTTACTCGCATCGTCTGCAGGTGCAGAACAACTAGATCATGTTTTTGCGCAGCGCGTCAAACCCGATCCAAAGCTGTTTATTGGCTCCGGAAAAGCCGAAGAGATTGCCGAGCGAGTACACGAGCTAGAGGCCAATCTGGTGATTTTTGATCACGCGCTCACGCCTGCGCAAGAACGAAATTTAGAAAAAATCATGAAATGCCGAGTGATCGATCGCACTGGGCTGATTTTAGATATTTTTGCACAGCGTGCACGTACGCATGAAGGTAAGCTGCAAGTTGAATTGGCTCAGCTTAAACATCTCTCGACCCGTTTAGTACGTGGCTGGTCTGCTGGTTTTGAACAACAAAAAGGTGGTATCGGCTTACGTGGTCCCGGCGAAACGCAGCTCGAAACAGACCGTCGCCTGATCCGTATTCGAATTACCCAGCTCAAAGACAAACTGGAAAAAGTACAGCAAACACGGTTGCAAGGCCGTGCCGCGCGTCAAAAAGCAGCCATTCCGACGGTCTCTTTGGTGGGCTACACCAATGCGGGCAAATCTACCCTGTTTAATCATTTGGCCAGTAGCGACGTATATGCAGCCGATCAATTATTTGCCACGCTCGATCCGACGCTCCGACGGTTAGATTGGGATGGAATCGGTACCGTAGTGTTGGCAGATACCGTGGGCTTTGTGCGGAATTTGCAGCACGATCTGATTGAATCCTTCAAAGCCACACTTGAAGAAACTTTAGAGGCAACGCTATTGCTGCATGTGATCGATAGTAGCAGCCCTGACATGCTCGAACAAATTGAAGCCGTTGAAGGTGTACTCAAAGAAATAGGTGCACAGTCTCCTGTGTTACGTGTTTATAATAAAATTGATGTCAGCGGTGAGGAACCTAAACTGATTTATGCGCGTCCGCATGAGCCAGAGCGGGTTTATGTCTCTGCGCATTCCGGTCAAGGCATCGATTTACTACACAATGCAGTCAAAGAATGCCTGATGGGTCAACATCAGATGTTTGAGCTTACACTCAAACCCACGCATGGCAAGTTACGAACGCAACTGTACAATCTGAATGTGATTCGATCGGAAGCCTTCGATGACGAAGGACATTTACATTTACAGGTCATGATTGCTCCGCAAAAACTCGAACAGTTGATTCGCCAAGCGCATATTTCACTAGACGATGTGCTGGGTGAACAGGCAACGCGCTTCAAACGACCACTCGAAGAGTTTGAAATCAAACGCTAGATCGGTTAAAACTTGGGTTATTAAGACAAAAAAGAACAGTGACATGGATTGGGTAAAACAGATTGACTGGCTGGCATGGTTCGGCACGCTCGGCTTAATTATCTTGTTTCGAGAAGGCTCGGTATGGGGAATGGGACATTTCGGTCATCCCGAGCTAGGCAATTTAGTGGGACTAATCGGGCTACTTGCTGTTTTACTGATCTGGCGTAAATTCAAAAAAGTACCTCCGCGGCTGGTCGATACCAACAATAAAATTATGAAAGAAAGCGGATTCGCTTTTTTACCCATCTGTGCCGGCTCTCTCATGATGCTGGTCCACATGGGCAGTGAAATTCCGTTATTTTTAGCTGTGTTAGTCGTCAGTACATTATTACCGCTCTGGGTTTATGCCAAAATGGCTAAACATTGGCTGTAAGGAGATCGTCAATACATGTTCACCATTCTTTACGGCTTTATCATTACCTTGATTGCCTATGTATGTGCCAAGCCCTTAAATAAGCGCGTACCTCAAATTCCGGTCTTGGTATTTGGAATGTTTATTGTGGTTGCATTATTGGCATTGGTTGGACTGCCCTATGAGCAATATATGAACAGCGTAAACGGACTATTTAGTCATTTGCTTGGCTATGTCACCGTTGCATTGGCCATCCCGTTGGCGGCCATGCGCTACGATGATCTGCCACTCAAATCACTGATCGGTATTTTATGCTTTGCCAGCTTTAGTGCTGTAGCCCTGCCTGTGAGTCTGGCTTATTTACTACATATGTCGCATCCGACGATTTTGGCCTTTATGACCCGTGCCGTAACGACACCGATTGCACTGAACATTGCGACGCTTCTACATGCACCACTGACACTGGTTACCTTAATTGTGATTTTATCGGGGGTGATTGGAGCTGCTTTCTCGCCATGGATTTTAAAACATATTCATGATGAACGTGCTTCTGGGCTGGCACTTGGTCTTGCAGCACATGCCATTGGCACCGCTCAAGCATGGCAGCGAGGCCCTGTTGCTGGGCGCTATGCCGCTTTTGGCATGGCACTCAATGGCGTATTTACTGCCCTTTGGTTACCAACCTTGGTCCTCTCGCTACAGTCTTAAATACATTCATCTTAACTATATTAATGACCGCAGTGATTACTGCGGTTCAATACTTGATTACCAATCTTCTGCAAGCGGGTTTTGAACGCTAAAAGCCCGTTGATCTTCCAATCGGTATGCGATGAGTCGACGCCCCCATACACAGCCACCATCTACGTTTTGAATACGTTCGTTAATGGTCATGCCTTGCAAGGCCGCCCAATGACCAAAAAAGATCTGGTGTGTATGTGCCGCTGGACAGTCAAAATCAAACCACGGCAAAAAGCCTTTTGGCATAGGTTCTGTCAGTTCATCTTTAAAACTAAATTCCAGACGCCCATGCACATCGGTCAAACGCATACGGGTTAAGTAGTTGGTAATCGCACGCAGTCTGTCCATACCTGTCAATTGATCTGACCATAATGTAGGCGCTTCACCATACATTTCAGATAAAAAGGCATCGAGTTGAGTCAGATCATCATGTCCGATATAGGTTTCCAGTTCACATGCAAGGTCAAATGCCTGTTCAGCCGTCCAGATACACGGAATTCCAGCATGGGTAATCACTGTCTGCCGATCGGGAAACAGACACAGTGGCTGGCGACGTAACCAATCTATGAGCTCATCGCCATCAATCGCATCAAGCACTTGCTGGGTATTGTCTCTGGCTTTTACTTTTTTGTGTCCACGAGCGCAGGCAATCAAGGTTAAATCATGATTTCCCAAAACCGTTTCGGCACATCCACGCTCGGCCAGTTTCTTAACAAAACGCAGTACACCGACTGAGTTTTCCCCACGCGCTACCAAGTCGCCTGCAAACCAAAGTTTATCTAAATCTGGGTCAAATTGAATTTCTTTGAGCAATGCTTTGAGCGCTTCAAAGCATCCCTGAACATCACCAATCACATAGTTGTAGCGCGTGGTCATACTTACGACACCATTTGATCAGACAATGCCACAAATTGTGCCAGCGTTAAAGTTTCCGGGCGTGCCATCGGATCGATACCCGCCTTATCAAAAGCGTCGTCTGCAAGCATACCCTTCAGGCTATTTCGCAAGGTTTTACGACGCTGCGTAAACACATGAGAAACCAGACGAGACAATGCTTTTTCATCTTTGGCCACAATCGGTTTTTCTTTATACGGCACTAAACGAAATACCGCACTGGTGACTTTTGGAGGTGGGTTAAATGCGCCAGCAGGCACTTCAAATAAAAACGTAGGCTGACAGAAATACTGAATCATGACCGATAAACGACCATATTCTTTGGTATTAGGCTCAGCAGTGATACGATCAACGACTTCTTTTTGTAGCATAAAATGCATATCTTTGACTTTGTCGCCGAATTCCAACAGATGAAACAACAAAGGCGTCGAGATGTTATACGGCAAGTTACCCACCACACGAAGTGGACGTTCTTGCGTCGCTAACTGACTAAAATCATATTTGAGTGCATCGGCTTCAACGATTGTTAAGCGTTCTGGATGTGGAACACGCTCAGGCAAGCCTGCCGCCAAGTCGCGGTCAAGTTCGACTACTGTCAAAGCGTCACACTCACCGATCAAAGGTGAAGTCAGTGCTGCCAGACCAGGCCCAATCTCGACAACATTATCACCTGGGCGCGGATTGACTGAACGGACGATTTTTGCAATAACCCGTTGGTCATGTAAGAAGTTCTGACCAAAACGTTTCCGAGCTTTATGCCCTTCTTCTTTGGGGTTTAGGGCATTAATTTGATACATAAAGACTTCCAACGTAATTCGATTATTGACGTGCCAGCGCCAAAGCCAGCTCAACCGCCACATGTAAACTTGTACTTTTTGCCAATCCGGTTCCGGCCAGAGACAGCGCGGTTCCATGATCAACCGATGTGCGAATAAAAGGCAAACCGAGTGTAATGTTCACTGCTTCACCAAAGCCTTGTGATTTTAACACAGGCAATCCCTGATCGTGATACATCGCCAGCACGGCATCTGCATCTTTTAAATGTTCGGGTGTAAATAAAGTATCGGCAGGCAGACTCAAACTTAAATCGATCCCTCGATCTCGGTAGGCTTGTAAAACCGGATTGATAATTTCAATCTCTTCACGGCCTAAATAGCCATCTTCGCCCGCATGAGGGTTCAAACCACAGACTAAAATTCGTGGTGTGGCAATTTTAAATTTACGACGAAGATCGTGCAGCAAGATATCAATCACCTGAATCAAGCGCGTTTGAGTAATGGCATCGGGAACATCTCGTAAAGCCAGATGTGTAGTCGCCAGCGCAACACGCAAACTATGCGTTGCCAGCATCATGACCACGCGTGGAACCCCTGCCATTTCTTGATAAAACTCAGTATGACCACTAAATGCAATTCCAGCATCGTTAATGACCGATTTTTGTACGGGAGCTGTTGCAACGCCGACACTCTTTTGCTCGATTGCGTAGTGGGCTGAGCGCGTCAATTGTTCAATCACATACGCTGCATTAGCAGAGTCAAGCTGTCCGGCTTGAACAGGTTTAAATAACGGAACATGTTCCACATAAAGCTGTCCAGACATCGCAGCATCAGGCTGACCTGTATAATCTAGTAACTCAACCTCATATCCGAGCTGTGTTGCGCGAGATTGTAATAGCGATCGATCTGCCAAGACCACAACAGGTCGTTCAAACCGATGGCGACTCAAACTCAAGCAAATATCTGGGCCAATGCCTGCCGGCTCTCCTGAGGTTACATATAAGGGCATCATGGTATTTATCCTCCGCTAAGCTCTGAGTATACCTATGGATACCTCAGACAACACAGCCATTTGAGTGGATTTGTATTAAATATCAATGCATGGCTGTGTAATTAAAAAAATGAAAGCGAAAGATTACATCAACATCACTTTTCTTAAACTGCCATTTGATCAATTTTGTATGCAAACAGTCTGAAATTCTCGGTTTTGGCGAACTTTTTGATTGTGATTCCACCCAAATTCATATAGAATTTGCACTCCTTTTGTTTGGACAGATTCCATAGTCCAAACCAACTATAATAGGTAGTGGTTTAATGAAAACTCTCAGCGCTAAGCCAGCTGAAGTTCAACACGACTGGTATGTTGTTGATGCTTCTGGCAAAACTTTAGGTCGCCTTGCGACTGAAATCGCTCGTCGTTTACGCGGTAAGCATAAAACTTCTTATACTCCTCACGTTGACACTGGCGATTACATCGTTGTGATTAATGCTGAACAAGTTCAAGTGACTGGTAAAAAATCACTTGATAAGAAATACTATCGCCATACTGGTTTCCCTGGTGGTATCCGTGAGACTAACTTCGAAAAGTTAATCGCTCACAAGCCTGAAGCTGTTCTTGAAAAAGCAGTTAAAGGCATGTTACCAAAAGGTCCTCTTGGTTATGCAATGATCAAAAAAATGAAAGTGTACGCTGGTACTGAGCATCCGCATGCTGCTCAACAGCCACAAGTTTTGGACATCTAAGGGATACAGCACATGGCTACTAATTATGGTACAGGTCGCCGTAAGACCGCAACTGCACGTGTTTTCTTGTCAGCTGGTACAGGCAAACTCGTTATTAACAACCGTACTTTAGAGCAATATTTCGGTCGTGAAACTGCTCGTATGGTTGTTCGTCAACCTTTAGAACTTTTAGAAGTTACTGAAAAGTTTGACCTTTACATCACTGTTAAAGGTGGTGGTATTGGTGGTCAAGCTGGCGCGATCCGTCACGGTATTACTCGTGCGCTTATCGCTGCTGACGAAACTTTAAAACCTGTTCTACGTCAAGCTGGTTTCGTTACTCGTGATGCTCGTGAAGTTGAACGTAAGAAACTTGGTTTACGTAAAGCTCGTAAACGTCCTCAATTCTCTAAACGTTAATTCGTTTACGAATTGGACAAAAAACCTCGGATTTCCGAGGTTTTTTTATGATTATTTGCAGCATCCATCATTACAGTTTGGGTTAAAATAATGAAGGCTTTATGCTATAAAATAAATAACTAATACGCGTGCCATTATCTTTTTAGACCCAAGTTTAGTATCCTACAACCTTTAGAATTTTTAGTATCTTAAGCTATGCCAGTTGAAAATCCATCTGTCCAAGGAATCACATTGTACAGTCATGCAGATGATTTCAGGTCACACTGGATCCGCTTCTTATTGGCCGAGAAACAAATCAAATATCATCCGGTTTTCGTTGATTATGAAGATGAAGATCTGGCCAGTCTAAACCCCTACAACCAACTGCCAATGCTGCTAGAAAATAACTTAAAGTTGTTTTCAGCTTCGATTATTGCAGAATACATCGACGATCGATATCGTCAAAACAAGCTCTATGCCGATTCTCCAGCGGCACGGGCAGAACAAAGACAATATATCTGGCGTTTTGAAAATGACTGGTTTAAGCTCGCAGACATCATGCTACGCCATTCAGATACATTGCAGCCTGAACAACAGCAGAAGGCACAAAAAGAATTACGCAATACGCTGCTATCGCTAGTGCCACTCTTTCAACATTTCCCCTACTTTATGTCTGAAACATTTAGCATTCTTGATTGCATGCTTGCCCCAATGTTTATACGCTTATCTCTCATGGGGGTAGAGCTGCCTAAAACCAGCAGTCGCCCGATTACGTTGTATTGTAATCGTGTTTTTAGTCGTCCTGCTTTTGTTAAATCGATGACTGCGCAGGAAAAAAGTCGTTATAGTAATTTAATTAACCTATAGATGAGTACACAATGTCTGAAACTGAAATACCGTTAAGTCCAACTCGCCCATATATGGCTCGTGCAATTTATGAATGGATCTGCGATAACCAGCTGACACCCTATCTTTTGGTCGATGCGACACAGCCTTACACCTCTGTTCCAGAACAATTCATTCAAGATGGACAAATCGTATTAAATATTGCACCACATGCCGTGCATCAGTTTCAGATGACCAATGATGCCATCACCTTTTCGGCACGTTTTGGTGGCGTTTCACGTGACATCTATGTACCGATCTACGCGATCGTTGGCATATATGCACGTGAAAATGGACAAGGACTTTTCTTTGATCCTAGTGAATATTCAAATATCCAGATGCCAGAAAATGCTCTAGAATCGGAAGAGCAAGAAAAAACTGAACCTGAAACAAGCAAGAAGAAACCAAATTTAAGACTTTTAGATTAGATCATCACGGAGTGTAAGATGGCGTTTGATTTAGTGCATTATTTTGCTGAACAAAGTTTGCTTCAATCCCCAAATTTACTTAATGGCAGTACAGTTCAAACGCGTCAACAACAAGTTTTTGAATTGAACGCATTGGTACTGGGTAAGCTAATTCAATTGTGGCGCAAGGATAGTGACAAGCTCTATACTGAAATACAGGATCAAAACCCGCTTTATATTCAAGAGATTGCAAGGCATCTTACAACATCTCCTAAAAACCAATCGACATTGTCTAAACAACAGCTTGAAAGTAGTCTCAGCGAAATTCTAGCATTACAGCTTTCAGAGCTTAAACAGTTAGAGCAAACGGGTCATTTAGGTAAAACAGGCTTAAATGAGCTGATGATCGGACAAATTGACCATCTTTCTGGGCAAGCCGATGATTGGGTTTGGTCAACAAACCAACTAACAGAATTGATAGGCTCTAAACCTAGTATTGAAGAAGATGTATCATTAGACGAAACAATGAAGGAATTCAATCAAATGGTTCATACTGCTCACCACGACACGGACAGACATGATGTAAACGAAGTCGTGCATGATGTTGTGCCAACGTGGTCAAAAATCGTAGCACCACTTGTTGCTTTAGCTGTTTTAATCTTTCTTTATGTGCAATATGGACATTTGGTGGGTTAAATTTGCTGTTAAAATTTAAGTGTTAAAAAAGGGCAGATGCCCTTTTTTTATGTCTTATTGAATGTGGAATTGATTGATTTCTTGTTTTATTTTTCTATTTCTATTCTATTTTCCTTTCATTTAGGCATAAAAAAGCCCCCTTAACGTATGTTAAGGGGGCTTTCGTATTTAAAAGCTGGCGATGACTTACTCTCACATGGCTAACGCCACACTACCATCAGCG
>NZ_JASCAJ010000028.1:0-103304 GCF_029967895.1 Acinetobacter sp. V89_7 | reverse complement strand
GCAGATCATTATTGCAACAGGTGAAGGGGCCAAAGCCGCATTGTCTGCCTTTGATTATATTATTCGCAATGGTTAATTTTTTAACGCAAGTGTAGTTTTACCTTTTTATAAGGCTTATCTTCCCCGATGGATAAGCCTTTTTTTTTATTGCATTTTTAAACATTTTAATTACAAATTTAAATCAGTAGATAGCATAATTTTTAGCATAATGAATTAACTTCGATATCAATCGGATGCCTCACAAAAAGGAAATATACAATGAAAAAACTGATGATGATTGCAAGCTTGGCGGCCGCTGTGGCACTGGTGGGTTGTAGTAAAGAAAAAGCCCCTGAGACAGGCGCAACAACAGGCCAACATTTGGAAAATGCAGCAACTCAAGCAGGCCACGATATTAAAGATGCTTCACACAACGCAGCTCAAAAAATTGAATCGGCTACAGACAACGCTGCGGCTAAAATCGATGCTGCTGCCGATAAAGCAGCTGCTTCAACTGAAAATGCAGCTCAAAAAACTGAAGCTGCAACACGTGATGCGACTCATGATGCCGCTGCACATGTCGAGAAAGCAGCGAAAGATGTGAAAGAAGACAGTAAATAAAAACAAAAAAATCCCACAATAATGTGGGATTTTTTATATCAGCATTATGCTTCTGGAGCTGGACTATGCTGCTCGATTAATGGCTTTAACTCACCATTTTGGAACATTTCGAGCATGATGTCGCTGCCACCAATAAGTTCGCCATTGACCCATAATTGAGGGAATGTTGGCCAGTTTGCAATGCCCGGCAATGTTGCACGAATATCTGGATTTTCGAGAATATTGACATAAGCAAATGGTCGCCCAATTTGACTCAGCGCTTCAACTGCACGCGCAGAAAAACCACACTGTGGAAATTGTGGCGTACCTTTCATGTAAAGTAACACTGCATGTTTAGCAATTTGGTCACGAATTAACGCTTCTGTATCACGCGCTTGTTCAGTCATAGATAAATCCTCAACTATTCTCAGGGCATTATACCTAAAAGTATACAATCCGTGTGCCTGATCCTAAGATTTCTCGCTTAATTTTCGTTTTATACTTTCTTTCCTGAAGAGTTTTTGCTTATATACCCTTTTTAATTCATTTCTTTTCACAGATAAGAGTACGATATGAATCACATCACCCTCGCCCCTGTACAACCTGATCAACCCACTCATTTGATGGCAACCTATGGCCGCCAAGCGATCAGTTTTGTGCGAGGCCGAGGATCTTATCTTTATACGGAAGATGGAACCGAGTATCTCGATGGCTTAACCGGGATTGCGGTCTGTGGACTGGGTCATGCACACCCTGTCATTGCCGAGGCGATCGCCGAACAGGCCGCGACGTTGGTACATACCAGTAATATCTTTGAAATTCCATGGCAAACGGCAGCAGCACAAAAGCTGGCTGAAGTTTCAGGCATGCACGAAATTTTCTTTTCAAACAGTGGTGCCGAGTCCAACGAAGGCGCAATCAAGATTGCGCGTAAGTTTGGCGCACAGCAAGGGATTCGACAACCTAAAATTATTGTGGCTGAAAAATCTTTTCATGGCCGTACCCTCGCCACTTTATCTGCAACTGGCAACAGTAAAGTACAAGAAGGCTTTTATCCATTGGTAGAAGGCTTTATACGCGTTCCTTTTGGTGATGTTGAAGCGATTCAAGAAGCTGCACTTCATCATCCTGATATCGTGGCTATTTTAATTGAACCGATTCAGGGCGAAGGCGGTATTAATACTGCACCTCAAGGTTTTAGCTATCTTGAAGAAGTGCGTGCATTGTGTAATCAACACAATTGGCTGATGATGTTAGACGAGATTCAAACTGGAAACGGCCGTACAGGAAAGTACTTTGCTTACCAGCACACCAATATTATTCCCGATGTTCTGACAACCGCTAAAGGCTTAGGCAATGGTTTTCCGGTGGGTGCTGTGATGACGCAAGGCAAAGCTGTTGGTCTGCTTGGGCCAGGTAGCCATGGTTCGACATATGGTGGAACAGTGCTGGGTTCACGAGTGGTTTACACCGTAATTGATACCATTCAAAAAGAGAATGTCATTGAAAATGCGGAAAAAGTGGGCAGTTATATTGTTGAACAGTTACGCGAACGTCTCGGAGAGTTTTCAGTTCAGGTGCGTGGCTTCGGTATGATGATTGGTATTGAATTACCTATGCCATGTGCAGATATCGTGCATAGTGCACGTGACAATTATAAGCTGATTGTCAATGTGACCGCAGGAAACGTAGTGCGTTTACTCCCACCACTCAATATGACATTTGAACAAGCCGATGACCTTTTGGCGCGTTTAGTGCCGGCCATTACAGATTTTATCAAGGCCTAAGTTAAATCAATCAAAAAAAGCCGCATCAGCGGCTTTTTTTATTCTGCGCTTAGCATGCTTCTAACAAATTACGACCGCCTGGAAGCTGGCCAAAATATTGTTTGAGAGCATCTAGACAACGATGAATTTTCATCGGTTGCTGTTCGCGCTTTTGAGTCAGTGCATACAAATTAAATGCAGGAAGGTTCCAATCCGGTAAGACCTCGACCAGCGAGCCATTGATCAATTCTTTTTGAACATCCAAATACAATATTCTGGCAACGCCGTGGCCTTGCTGGCATAGCGCTTTGGCGATAAATACGTTATTTGTTTGCAAACGATTTTTCATCTGAAGATCGACGCGTTCACCACTTGATGCGTGTTGAAACGAAAAATCTTGATAACCATTCATCAGATTAATTGGAATGAGATCATGATTCGCCAAATCTTCTGGGCGCGAAATTGGAGCCGATTGATTTAAATAACTTGGCGAGGCGACCAATACTTGATCGACACGCGCCATCGGAATGGCATTTAAACTCTGATCGTCTATACGTTGGCTCATCCGAATGGCTATATCAATCCGCCCTTCAATAAGATCTATATACCGATGATCAGCTTCAAAATGAACGGACAATCCGCGATGAGCAGACATCCAATGTGACAATGCAGGAATCACGTGGAATGCACCTAACTCTGGTGTCGTCGCAATGCGAAGATCCCCGATTAAATCATCCCTTAATTCGTTGATCCGAATTTTTCCACGCTCTGCAGCAGCGAGCATTTCTTGACAACTGTGGAAAAAAGCTTGTCCAGCCTCAGTTAAGCTTAACTTTCGGGTAGAGCGATGTAGCAGTGTAACATCCATCTCTTGCTCTAGTGACCGAATTTGCTGACTGACGGCACTGGTGGTGATACCCAAATTTCGGGCTGCACCACTGAACGAACTTTTCTCTACAACACAAGCAAATACTCCCATTGCTCGAAGTTGATCTAACATAAATTTCCCTCTGAACTTATGAGATGCTCCTTATCTAAATATGATAAAAGCAACTCGTTGTATTATACGGAGAAATCTATGCTTTGCATTATCTAATTCATAATTCCTATTAGTTAATTGGGATAATGTTGGCAGGATTAATCGGTTTACCATCTAAACGCACCTGAAACTCAAGCATCACGCGGTTTGTACCTGAAGATCCCATTTCAGCAATTTTTTGACCGGCCGTTACATTATCTCCGCTTTTTACGAGCATCTTGCTGTTATGTGCATACGCTGTGATATAGCCATCGACATGTTTAACCAGCACCAAGTTTCCATATTCTTTTAAGCCATCTGCCGCATATACTACCTGACCGTTTGCTGCTGCGAAGACTGGATCACCTTGGTTTCCACCATAGCGTATCCCTTTGATATTACTTGCCAAATTAAAGTTTTGAATGACTGGACCATTCGATGGTTTCATCCAGCGCAAAGTACTTGGTACAGGTGAAACAGGAACAACTGGCGCTGGTACAGTATTTACAGGCGTGGTGGTTCTTGGTGGAGTGGTTTGCGCCGTTGTGGTCGGTAAATTAATACTCTGGCGTTGAATAGGTGCAGATTGAACCATTGGCTGAGTAGTCACAGAGCGACGGGTTGCGGAGCCTTTCAAACGTAAAGATTGGTTTACATAAATGCGATATGGCGGTGCAATATCATTGAGCTCTGCCACATTTAAATAATTTAAACCATAGCGTGCGGCAATCCCGCTTAATGTATCACCTGAACGCACCGTATAGTAATCTGGCGCACTCGTATATCGAACTTGCTGATTTATCTGAGGTTTTGAGGCACATCCGGTGATTGCAAGTGTACCAGCAACCGCAGCAGACAACATTATTGTTTTGATGAAAGTATGGGCCGAAGCATTAAAATCCCGTTGTTGTCGAAGCAATTGCATTTATCTCCCTCTCGAATCAAGCAACACTAACAAATCGTTGCACTAAGATTACCAAAAAAGGATGAAGAAACGAGTCTCTTCACCTTTTTTTCACAAAGTTACAACACTTACAGCGCGGTTAGTTATAGCTCTAGCCTATATATGTTTGTAAGTCTTCTAAAATATTATAATTGGTTGCATCCATCTGAATCGGGGTAATGCTGACATAACCATTGGCGACTGCAAAGAAATCTGACTGGATATGTGACGGCGTTTTTCTTGGATCTGTTACGGCTTCCCCAGCAAGACCAATCCAATAGACCTGACGTCCACGCGGATCGACATGACTGGTAATTGGCTTGGCTTGACCACGTAGCCCCTGATAGGTGACTTTTTCGCCTTTTAGCTCAGGCACGTCTGGAATATTGATATTGAGAATATGACGTGCTGGTAAATTTGGCAGTCCTTTTTTAATAAAGTCATGAACCCATTGTGCAGCAACGGCATAGTCGTTGATATTTTCATAAGAACGCACATTACTGCCTGCCAGAGACACCGCAATCGCTGGCTGCTTCATTAAGCGTCCTTCAAATGCAGCACCCACCGTACCCGAGTACAGTACATCGTCACCTAAATTGGCGCCGCTGTTAATTCCGCTCACGACCAGATCAAACTCAAAATCAAACAAGCCGTTCATTGACAGATATACACAGTCGGCAGGAGTACCGTTGACCGCCCAGACATCTTGTGCAATTTGAATCGGACGCAGTGGTCGGTCAAGCGTTAAGGCACTCGAGTAGCCACTGCGCTCACTTTCTGGTGCTACGATGACCACCCGCCCCAGCGGACGTAATGCTTTGGCTAATGCTTGAATTCCGGGAGCAAACACACCGTCGTCATTGGCTATTAAAATATTCACTTCAAGCAGACTCTATCTAATCAACGAAAACAAGGCTCCGATTATATCGCCATGTTCTTATCAATATTCAAGCCCCAAAGCGATGCACTGCGCAAAAATCATGCTGATTTTTAAGATGATTATGTACTCTTTTCACCTGTATGATTTTTCGATAAACCAACATCAAGTATACATTTTTGACTTTTATTCTTTTCAGATCACGGTACTCTAGTGAAATTACTGTATTTTAGATGTGATTTAGGTCAACAATGAAAAAATCGATTGCTTTACGTATTTCCTCCGCTTTGCTTGTTGTATCGAGTGCCCTATTACCCGTAGTTCACGCTGCCGATGCGAAAGACATGTCTGAAAATATTGAAGTGACACCGCAAGAAGGCATTACGCAAGAAGAGCTCGCAGCAATCCGTGTACTGCATGAAATTTGCCCAAAATTGGTTGCACAAGACAAAGCTGCATTTGAATCTGGCTACTCACGTTTGGTTAAAGACTATATGCCAAACGAAAGTAATCCAGATGAGGCATTAGAAAAACTCAGCAAACAAAAAAATTTCCAGAAGTTTTTAAAAGAAGCGCGTGCTGATGCCAAAAAGGCTGGTGATGAGCAAAATCGTGCTGTTTGCGAAGATGTAAAAGCATATAAGTCATAATTTAATCGTATTTACAATACTGTGTGAAATAAGCCGACTTTCCCGTAGAAGTCGGCTTTGCTTTATCCTAAAATGCTAGGCTCTTCTGCTTTACTCAAGATATTGGACCAACTAGAAATGACTCTAAAAAGCGCCCTTGCTGCACTCGTTCTTTTACCCTCATTTTCCTATGCAGCAACTGTGTTATCCACACCACCAGAATTAAATAACAAATCCTATGTCCTGATGGATTATGAAACCGGTCAAATTCTTGCATCTAAAAATGAAAATGAGCATCTTGCACCGGCTTCAATGACCAAAATGATGACCAGTTACATCATTGAGCAGAAGCTTTTAAAAGGCGAATTAACCGAAGGCGAACAGGTTCGTATGAATGAATCTGCATGGTGCCGCGGAAGTAGTTCAGAATCGTGTATGTATGTACCATTAAATGGCACGGCAACAGTCCTTGAAATGTTGCGTGGTATTATTGTGCAATCGGGTAATGATGCTTCTAAAGCCATGGCAGAGCATGTGGCAGGCAATGAAGGTACATTTGCCCACATGATGAACCAAGAAGCCAAACGTTTAGGTATGGTGAATACCCACTTTATGAACTCGACTGGCTTGCCAGCAGAAGGTCATTATTCATCTGCCAAAGATATGGCACTGCTTGCACAGCACATCATTAAAGACAGTTCAAAGTACTACCCAATTTATTCAGAAAAAGAATTCACCTTTAACGGTATTAAGCAAGGTAACCGTAATGCATTGCTATACACCGACCCTAGTGTAGACGGTCTGAAAACTGGACACACCTCGGAAGCAGGTTACTGCCTCACCACATCGAGTAAACGTGGGCCAATGCGCTTGATTTCAGTTATTTTTGGAACCAACAGTGTTAATGAGCGTGCCAACCAAACCCGTACTCTTTTAGCGTGGGGCTTTTCAAACTTTGAAACGGTAAACGTTCAACCTGCAAATCAAGTGCTTGCCAAGGCCAAAGTATGGTTTGGTAAAGAAAATGAAGTGCAGATTGGTTTGGCAGAAAACTTCAATGTCACCATGCCAAAAGGTCAGGCAGACAACATTAAAACCCAATTGGTTGTACAACCAAAATTGAATGCACCGCTACAAAAAGGTCAGGTTGTGGGCAAATTGGTTGCAACACTTGATGGTAAAGTGATTGCAGAAAAACCATTGGTGGCACTAAAACCAGTCGAAGAAGCGGGCTTTTTCTCGCGTTTGATCGACCATATCAAGCAGTTTTTTAGCAACCTGTTTTAATTGGTTGTAATAAAAATGAAGGCATTCTTGTTTTAAACATGAATGCCTTTTTTCTTTTATACTGTATAAAACTCAACGATATTGATCACTAATGAAAAAAAATATACGTCCTTATCTCGAACATCAGCCTAAAATCGACTCAAGCTGTTACGTCGATGAAATGTCGGTTGTGATTGGTGATGTTCAACTGGCTGAACATACGTCGGTATGGCCATTTGCTGTGATTCGGGGCGATGTAAATCAGATTCGGATTGGTCGCAACAGTAATGTACAAGATCACTGCATGCTGCACGTAAGCCATAAAAATGAGACCAAGCCAAATGGTTCCCCCCTAACCATTGGGGAAGACGTTACCATTGGCCATCATGTCACCTTGCATGGCTGTACCATCGGAAATCGTGTTTTGGTTGGAATCAATACCGTGATTTTAGATGACGCGATGATTGAAGATGATGTCATGATTGGTGCAGGAAGCTTGGTTCCACCACGCAAACGACTTGAAAGTGGTTATTTGTATGTGGGTAGCCCTGTGGTTCAAGTGCGTCCATTAACCGAAAAAGAAAAAGCATTTTTGCCTTATTCGGCACAGCATTATGTGAAGGTTAAAAATAACTATTTAAATCAATTAGAAGCCTAAGCTATCACCCCAAGATTGACGCTTAAAATCTTGGGGTGATGTTTGCTTAAGGACGAGCCGGCATATAAGTCTGAATAAAGTTCACTGCATCGGCGTTTTTATCGACGATCGCTTGGGTATGTGTAGCACCTGGTACAGTGAGTAACTGCACATTAGTTCCCTGTGCTTTCATCGCGTTATAGAGCGCGAGCGTAACAGGATACGGCACACTCATATCTGCGGTTCCCTGAATAATCATGATCGGTTTATCAATCTTTTTTGTGCCCGGCTGACTTGCCGCCAAGAATGATTTGATTTGCGCACTGGCTTCAAATTTCTGCTGATTTAATCCAGGATAATCCAGAAGCTTTTTACTTGGATTGTCACTTAAAAACTTAACAATATCTTGAGCAAATCGATAGCGTAGACTGTCTTGTGGCGCATTCACCGGATCTGTACTGTCAAGACACAATCCGTTTTCACCCGTACTTCCTTCTGCCATTTCAGCAATCAGTTGTGAGCGCGTATCACTAAAGATTTCTCTGTAGTTGAAACTTGGATCGGATGCCTTAATTCCGACTGCAGCAAATGCAGCATAGGTCAGTAAAGTTGCATAAGCCCCAATAGAGCCATTTTCTGCACGATAGGCCAAACTTGCACCGGCATCTAATTCTTTTTGTTCGGCAGCCACAAGTGCAGCTGGGGCAACACTAAAAATAATCTGACCCAAACTCGATGCAGGTGCGCCTGCCACAGCGCCCTTAAAGTTAGTATCACTATTGGCAAATTCAGCTGTTCCCAATGATGCCTGACCGCCTTGTGACTGACCAATCGACATCCATTGTTTATTAAGCTTGCTGCCATAATGTTCCTGTGCTGCCTTAACAGCCGAAATTGCAGAACGTGCTTCACTTTCAAGATGCAAATAAGGATGTATTCCTGGCGTTCCAAGTCCTTCATAATCTGGTGCCACAATCACGTACCCTGCAGCCAAAAGACTTTTAGCCAATGGATCTTTAAAGCGTGGCCCAAGTAGATTATTGGTAGGTGCACAGCTATCGCCCACACCTAAGGTTCCGTGTTCCCAGACCATAACGCGATAGCCATCTGCCGGCTGCGCAGTTTTCGGGAATAAAACCATTGCGGTTGCATTGACAGCGACATTTCTGACGCTTTGCATTTTATACGTCATGACCGTGATTGAAGCGGCTTCACTTAGTGAATCCTTTGCGTAAGCCGATTCTGATACATATGTAGATGAACCCACGCTACCAGATGAATTGTCATCATCATTACAAGCCGCCAGCATGAATACCGATAAGCATGAAAGTGCAAGCATCCGTTTTTTCAATATTTTTTGCATGATATTATTCCAGTTATTTTAATTTATACCCTAATCCTTAGGGGCTTCATTATAAAATCACATTTTGATGATACTTGAAACATTAATAGAAATTAAATCTGTCTACTCCTTCATGTTTTTGCATTACTCTGTAGTCATTCTAAAGGTTTTAGCAAATGCTGGAGATTCTATATTTAGACTTAAAAGATTGCTTTAACATTATTTTTAATGCACCTTGAATGTGAGTTTTGCGTGCTTTTTACCTTAATGGCTCACTGCACCGCGTTATAGCCTAGCCACAAAGGTGCAAATTTTGTAGAATATGCGTTTTAAAATCATGGTGCTGTTTATGACTGCTTGGACACCTCATGTCACCGTTGCCACTGTTGTCGAAAAAAATGGCCGATTCTTATTGGTTGAAGAACACAGCGAAGGCTTCGTACATACCGTGTTTAACCAGCCTGCAGGCCATGTCGAAGCTGGCGAAACGCTCATTGATGCCGCGATTCGTGAGACTTTTGAAGAAACAGCGCATCGCGTGGCAATCGACCATTTACTTGGCATTTACAGCTATACGCCGCCTATGTTTCCAGATCACACCTATTATCGATTTTGTTTTTTGGCGCATGTGCTAGATGTCGATACAGAAGCACAACTCGACACCGATATCGTCGCTGCAGTCTGGATGACGCCAGATGAGCTTGAAATTTCGGCACGTGCTCGAAGTCCGCTGGTGTTAAAAGCCATTCAAGATGCCTTGGCTGGAAAGAAATATCCTTTATCGCTCGTATATGAGCATCCCTTCGCTTCTCCCCTCACTTCTCAATTGGATGCCTAGTCCTATGCAACAACGTGTCATCGTCGGTATGTCTGGTGGTGTAGATTCATCTGTTTCTGCTGCACTTTTACTTCAACAGGGTTATCAGGTTGAAGGTCTTTTCATGAAAAACTGGGAAGAAGATGATGGAACCGAGTATTGCACAGCACTAGAAGATTTGGCTGATGCTCAGGCTGTAGCCGACAAAATTGGGATCAAGCTACATACTGCAAATTTTGCAATGGAATATTGGGACCGCGTATTTGAACACTTTTTAGCAGAATATGCTGCTGGGCGTACGCCTAACCCGGATATTTTGTGCAATAAAGAAATCAAGTTTCGAGCATTTTTAGATCACGCCATGACACTCGGCGCAGATTTTATTGCAACAGGCCACTATGCGCGTCGTGGTTCAAGTATGCAAAACTCACGTGGTGAAACGTATGCACCGTTATTGCGTGGTGTAGACAACAATAAAGATCAGACCTACTTCTTGCATGCTGTACATGGTCGCGAAATTAATAAAACTTTGTTCCCAGTAGGTGAAATCGAAAAGCCTGAAGTTCGCAAGATCGCTGAACAGTTAGATTTAGCCACTGCCAAGAAAAAAGATTCGACGGGTATCTGCTTTATTGGTGAACGCCGATTCAATGACTTCTTAAAGCAATATCTGCCAGCTCAGCCGGGTAAAATTGTACTCGATAATGGTAAAGACGTTGGTGAACATCATGGCTTGATGTACTATACGCTGGGTCAGCGTGGTGGTATTGGCTTGGGTGGCATGAAAGGCGCAAGCGAAGGTGCTTGGTTTGTATTGCACAAAGACTTGGAAAACAACCGTTTGGTGGTTGGTCAAGGTCATGAACATCCTTTGATGCAAAGTACCGCACTTTGGAGTGAAAATATTGATTGGGTGGCGGGTGAACAGGAAATTCCTGCTACAGGTTTCCGATGTACTGCAAAAACTCGCTACCGTCAGCCAGATCAAGCGTGTACAATTTACCGTGATGAATACAACGAAAACCGTATAAGAGTTGAGTTTGACCAACCGCAACGCGCCGTTACACCGGGTCAAAGTGTTGTTTTTTATTCGGATGAAATTTGTTTGGGTGGTGGTGTAATCCTCAATACCAACGCCCCAAAACCTGATTTTATATAAAGGGATCTTAGGCATGGTTGATACCCCTTTTCAACAGCCTCAATCATTGAATGTTCGTCAGAACCGTGCATTAGCGTTGGCGGGTGTCTTTCAAGCCACCCAGCTGACTCATATGACCGCCATGACCGGACAGCAAAGTATTGGGGAAAGCGGGAATTTTTATTTTGAGCAACTCATTAAAGCCAGCCTAAATATCCGACCTGCGGTGAACTCCTCAACACAAACACTGGACTTTTTCAATCAACTCGGCGATATCGCTCTTGGCCTCAAAACGCTTGAAAGCAGTATCAACCAACCATTTAGTCCCACGCCAAAAACAAAAATCCCCAAAATGCCAAGCGCCAAGCTACCTATGTCGTATGCCATGGCGCTGCTTCATCTTGAAAAAAAGGTGTATAGCAATCCTGAATATGTGGCAATTATTGAAAAATCACAGCAAAAAATTCTCAAGCAATTGTCTTTTTTTGATCATAACTATTTACACTCCAGCATTATTGCAAATCTTGCCCAAGCCTATGTCGATACCGCAGGTCAGATTAACCCGCGGATTTTGGTACGCGGTAATGCAGAAGCATTTAAAGATGCCAATCATACCAATCGCATTCGTGCCTGCTTGTTTACCGGCTTGCAACTTGCACATCTGTGGCGCCAGCTCGGTGGTAGTTCATGGAACATGATTTTTAGCAAACGTAAATTGCTTCAAGATATTCAAACTCTCGCTCGCTTACAGTATCAAATGGTCTAGATCTGATGCTGCTGCGATTTTCGTTTTACGTCAATTCCCTGTTTAAGGAATCTCTATGAACGCTTTAACTGCCCTCTCTCCATTAGACGGACGTTATGCCAGCAAATGTGATGCTTTGCGCCCTTTTCTTTCTGAGTTTGGTTTGATTCATGCTCGTGTGACAGTTGAAGTTCGCTGGTTACAAGCACTTGCGAACCACGCCGAAATCATTGAGATTGCTCCTTTTTCAGCTCAAACCAATGCAGCACTCGACGCAATCGTTGCAGATTTTTCTGAAGATGATGCGAACCGCATTAAAGAAATCGAACGCACCACCAACCACGATGTGAAAGCAGTTGAGTATTTCTTGAAAGAAAAAATTGCAAATATCGATGAACTCAAAAATGCAGGTGAATTCATTCACTTTGCATGTACCTCTGAAGACATCAATAACTTGTCACATGCTTTAATGCTTAAAAATGGTCGTGATGTACTTGTGGCGAGCATGAAAGACATCTTAAATGCAATTGCTGCGCTTGCAACCACGCATGCCGAACAGCCAATGTTGTCTCGTACACATGGTCAGACTGCCAGCCCAACGACGCTTGGTAAAGAAATGGCAAACGTGGCTTACCGTTTGGCACGTCAGATTAAACAATTTGAAAATGTCGAATTGCTTGGCAAAATCAATGGCGCGGTCGGTAACTACAATGCACACTTGTCGGCTTATCCATCGATTGACTGGGCTGCGCATGCGCAAGCATTTGTCGAATCTTTAGGCTTAAACTTCAACCCGTACACCACGCAAATTGAGCCACACGATTATATGGCCGAGTTGTTTGATGCGCTACGTCGTTACAACACCATCTTGATCGATTTTAACCGCGACGTTTGGGGTTACATTTCGTTGGGTTATTTCAAGCAAAAGCTTAAAGATGGCGAAGTAGGTTCTTCAACCATGCCACACAAGGTCAATCCGATTGACTTTGAAAACTCAGAAGGTAACCTCGGTATTGCCAATGCGGTACTAGCACATTTGGGCGAGAAACTTCCAGTGTCACGCTGGCAGCGTGACCTGACCGATTCAACCGTATTACGTAATATGGGTGTCGGTTTTGCTCAAAGTCTAATTGCTTTTGAAGCTTGCTTAAAAGGTATTGGTAAACTTGAACTCAACGCTGCTCGTCTTGCTGAAGATCTAGATCAAGCACAGGAAGTATTGGCTGAGCCAATTCAGACTGTAATGCGTCGTTACAACGTTGAAAAACCATATGAAAAGCTAAAAGCTTTAACACGTGGTCAAGCCATGACACGCGATATGATGGTGAACTTCGTCAATGGTGATGAATTGACTCAAGTACCGAGTGAAGATCGTGCACGTTTGGCCGAAATGACGCCAGCAAGCTATACCGGCAATGCAGCAGATCAAGCAAAACAAATTCATGACCTCATTGCCAAACTCTAAGTTGGTCTTCTAGTCATAAAAAAGCGGAATTTAAATTCCGCTTTTTTTATTGCATTCATGGGTTACTACGCGTTTTTTTAAAATATTATGCGTAAGATTAAAGCTTAGGATCGCGTAGCTGTACCAAATGACCATTGGCTTTGATCAAGGTGTCGGTAAGTTTGGACACTACAGCAGGAATCAGTGTATCTGCAATCTGGGCAGCTTGAAGACCTAATTTTTCACCAAGGGTTGGTTTTTTACGTGTTGTAATCACAAATACATCATGCTGCGGCAACAAGCTCAATAAATATTCATCTGAGGTTTGCAGCTTGTCGACCAGATTCAGATCAAGTGCATCTTGACCATACCAATGCTCACCCGTTGCAACTTTTTCAACATTGAGCTGTGGACGGTACTTTTCTACAAAATGCTTAAATAATGCATGGGTTTGTTGAAGTTCTTGCTCGAATTTGGCTTTTCCTTCAGGGGTGTTTTCACCAAACATGGTCACGGTACGTTTATATTCACCAGCAGTATACAGCTCAAAATCTACATTATGTTCTTTGAGTAATCGATTGAAATTTGGCACCTGAGCCACCACACCAATCGAGCCTAAAATGGCAAAAGGCGCAGAAATAATTTCACTCGCAATACACGCCATCATGTAGCCGCCACTGGCCGCCACTTTATCGACCACGATGGTCAGATGAAAGCCCGCATCACGCAAACGTACCAACTGCGCAGCTGCCAGACCATAACCATGCACCATGCCACCCGGGCTTTCTAAACGCAGTACCACACGATCTTTACCAGATTTTGCAGTCGCCAGAACGAGCGTAATTTCTTCACGAAGCTGCTCAACAGCAGAAGCTTGTACATCACCTTTAAAATCGAGTACATACACTTTCTGGTTCTTTTTCTTACGTGCTTTGGCTTCTTTGGCAAGTTGTTGTGTGAGCTGTAACAGCTCAAGTTTAGATGCAGTGGTTTGTGCAATCTTTTTTCGTTGTTCATTTACACGTGCATTTAAATGTGTGACACGTAATTCGGCTGGTAATTTAGGTAAATGAAATAACATAGTTCGGCCATTCTCTAATTGCACATTATTTAGATAAAGATGAGGACATTCTTTAGAAAATTCAATATCTATTTTGAAAACAGTCGAGTTTACGCCCTATTTTTAGGCATAAAAAAAGGCCCGAAGGCCTTCTCTTATACGTTTCATCAACCGAAGCGTCCGGTAATGTAAGCCTCTGTCAATTGATGATCTGGCTGCGTGAAGACTTTTTCAGTTGAGTTCACTTCGATCAAATCACCCAAATGGAAGTACGCCGTACGATCTGAAACACGTGCCGCCTGCTGCATCGAGTGGGTAACAATCGCGATAGTGTACTGATGCGAAAGCTCTGAAATCAGTTCTTCAATTTTTGCCGTTGCAATCGGATCTAGTGCCGAACATGGCTCATCCATTAAAATCACATCTGGACTTACCGCAATGGTTCGTGCAATACATAAACGCTGTTGCTGACCACCCGAAAGACCAGTGCCCGGCTGATTCAGACGATCTTTCACTTCATCCCACAAACCTGCTTTATGCAAGCTATTTTCAACAATTTCTTCAAGGTCGTATTTATCGCGCGCCAAACCGTGAAGCTTCGGACCATATGCAACATTTTCAAAAATAGATTTTGGAAATGGGTTTGGCTTTTGGAACACCATGCCCACTTGAGCACGAAGCAACACAACATCCAGATTTGGATCATAAATGTCTTGGTTGTCGAGCAACACTTTACCTGTCACTCGGCAACTATCAATCGTGTCATTCATGCGGTTTAAGGTACGCAAAAAGGTCGATTTACCACAGCCCGATGGTCCGATAAAGGCAATCACTTCGTTTTCGTAAACTTCCAGATCGATCCCTTTAATGGCTTCACTTTCGCCATAATATACATGCACATCGCTGGTGCTGATCTTAATGGTTTTGTTTACGTCTTTTTTAGGTGATGTGTTCGGATCGATTGACACAAATGAACCATGACGTTTTTGTGGTGTATCTGTACCAGTAGACTGCATTTGTTCTGAGGTCACTGTCGTATCCTTTTCTACGGGACGGGTTGTATTCATAGTATTCATGATCTGTTCCTCAATTACCAACGCACTTCAAACTTTTTACGTAACCAAATGGCAAGGCTGTTTAAGCCAATCATCATCACCAGCAACACAATAATCGCAGCGGCGGTTCGGCCTTCGAAGAAATTGCGCAGCTCGTTACCCTGCCACAAGAAAATTTGGACTGGAAGCGCAGTAGATTGATCCAGTGGAGAAGTCGGTACACTGGCAACGAAAGCACTCATCCCGATCAATAACAGTGGTGCTGTTTCACCTAAAGCCTGTGCCACACCAATGATGGCACCGGTTAAAATACCAGGAAGCGCCAATGGTAAAACATGATGAAAAACGGTTTGTACTTTTGATGCACCTAGACCGAGTGCAGCCTGACGAATCGAAGGCGGTACCGCTTTTAAAGATGCACGCGTGGTAATAATCACTGTCGGTAAAGTCATTAAACTCAGTACCAAGCCCCCAACCAGCGGCGCAGAAAGTGGTAGATGCATCCAGTTAATAAAGATGGCAGCCCCGAGCAAACCAAATACGATTGAAGGTACCGCCGCTAAGTTGTTGATATTGACTTCGATGGTGTCGGTTAAGATATTTTGTTTAGCAAACTCTTCCAGATAAATCGCACTGGCCACACCAATCGGGATAGAGATAAAAATCACGATCAGCATCATGAACAACGAGCCCATGAATGCACCAGCTAAACCACTCGTTGCAGGAGAGCTACGCGAGTCTGGGTTGGTAAACAAACTGGTATTAAAGGTATGTGACAAAATGCCTTTTGCTTCAAGCTGATCGGCCAGCTGTCGAACTTCCGGGCTGAGCTGTTGTTGATCGTCTGGTAAAGAACGGTCAATTTTACCTGTCAGCCAGACATCAATGTTAGCATCGGCCAAGAACTTGATCTCTTCGCGTTTACCCACTAATGACGGATCTTGAAATACCATATCGCGTAAACGATAGGCTTCCGAACTGGTATATAAACTGGTGAGATCATCACGTTTGGCAGCCAAAGCTGGATCTTTAGCAATCATGCCGTTTACGATGAGTGCATCCCAATCGACCATGCCCATTTTGGTTTGCCAATCGATATAGCGTTCCTGAAAGTGCGCTGGGGTCTCACCTGCTGCTTGAGTAGGCTTAGGGCCAGCATTGATAATCGTCGGGTCGAAATAAACAGGAACAGTCACGCTGGTTTGCCAAAATGCAGGTAAGCCTTTGGCCAAAATACTGCCGAATAATAAAGCAACAAACAGCAAACCAATGACCACTGCGGATAAGCCGAATATACGAAACGACTTTTCTTTGCGATGACGTTTTGCCAGCGACTTTTGAATTTTACTTTTGCGCTTCGCACGTAATTCGGCGGCAACTTGTGGATCAAATGCATTCTGATCCACTGGTGTAGATGTATTGGATAGACTCATTCGTATTGCTCACGATATTTACGCACGATGTAGAGTGCAATAATGTTGAGACCAAGCGTGATCACAAAAAGGGTTAAACCAAGGGCAAAAGCCACCAAAGCCTGTGGACTTGCAAAGTCGGTATCACCAGTGAGCTGATTCACAATCGTCACCGTAACGGTCGATACAGCTTCAAGCGGATTGATATGCAATAGCGGGCTGTTACCTGCGGCCAATACCACAATCATGGTTTCACCAATCGCACGAGATGCCGCGAGCAAAAATGCACCAATAATACCGGGTAGTGCAGCTGGCAAGACCACCTGACGGATGGTTTCCGATTTGGTTGCACCCAAACCTAAAGAGCCATCACGAAGTGCGCGAGGAACTTGGGTAATAATGTCATCTGAAAGTGAAGAAACAAACGGAATGATCATGATACCCATAACGAAACCGGCTGTAAGTGCGCTGGTTGCGGTGATATTAAGACCAATCATTTCACCTGCTTCTTTAAAGAACGGCCCAATCACCATCAGTGCAAACACACCATATACAATGGTGGGAATACCAGCCAGAATCTCGATGGTTGGTTTTGCCCATGAGCGCAGCGTTGAAGATGCATACTCAGATAAGTAAATCGCAATCATCAGGCCTAGCGGAACAGACACCAATAGTGCAATACCACTCACCATGAGGGTGCCCCAGAGTAAAGGCAACAGGCCATAACTCCCTTCGGCATTCCCTGATGTGCTAAAGCCCGGATTCCATTCGGTACCAAAGAAGAAATCAAAGGGACTAACAAAACTGAAAAAGCGTAATGCCTCACTAAACATCGACATCACAATGCCCAAAGTGGTTAAAATCGCCACACCTGAACACAGCGCTAAGGTAATGTTAATCACGCGCTCGACTTTATTTCGCGCACGGTAGCTTTGACCGATGCGTTTCTTGGCAAAAAGAAGGCCTGCAATAGCAGCACACAACACCACAGCCAGCTTGGCATAAGAGCCAATAGTCTGGAATTTTGCCAGTTGCTGCGCTGCAGCCAGCTCATATGCGGCAGGCTGATCGGTTACTCCAAAACCTGATGCAATGGCTTTTACACGATTGAGCAGCACTTCAACACTGGCTTGATCCATACCTGCATAAATGGAAGCAGGCACCTGATTGAGTACAATTTGTTTTAAAAAATGCGGTTCAGCAATATTCCAAACAATTAAAATTAAAAACGCAGGGATACCACACCATAACGCCACCAGCGCACCGTAATAACCCGGGCGTGAGTGCAATAACGCGGAATTATTTCCCTTACCTGCTAGGCTACGGCTTTTAGATAACCCGATTTGATAAGCTATAGCAATCAAAGCCAATAGCACGCCAATCAATAGCAGATTCATGTAATCTCCACCGTTTTTTCAATTTTGATTCTTTGAAAAAACTTTGCTAGAAAAAAGCTGATGGTGTTGTTGAATCACCATCAGCTTTCCAATGTTAAACAAATTACTTAACTGATTTACCCGCTTTAAAGTCTGCCAAGACTTTTGCACGCTCTGAATCAGACATTGAAATCAAACCCGCTTTCTCAAGTTTAGAACCTTTACCCGAGGTTTTCTTGTTGATAAAGAACTCAACGTATTGTGGTAAACCTTTGATTGATTTTAAGTGTTCACCTTTTACATAGAAGAACAACGGACGAGAAACTGGGTAGCTGCCATTCAAAATGGTTTTTTCAGATGGTGCCACGTTATTTACAGTTGCAACACGTAGCTTGTCACGGTTTTGATCGTAGAAACCTAAACCAAATACACCCACCGCACTTGGTGATGTTTTAAGGCGCGCAAGTGTTTCTGTGTAGTCGCCTGAAATTTCGATCACACGTCCGTCTTTACGGAATGCCGAACATGCTTTCTTCTGGTCGTCTTTATCTAACTTCTTGAAATATTCGTATGATTCACAGCCTGCTTCAACCATTTTTTCTTGGAACACTTCACGTGTACCGTGGTTAGACGCTGGAATGACTAAAGTAATCGGTTCGTTTGGAAGCGATTTGTCAATTTGATTCCAACGTGTATACGGGTTTGGAACCAACTGACCATTCGACGGGAGTTTTTCTGCCAATGCAGCGAAAACAAAAGCTGGTTTCAGTTTGTAAGCCGGTTTAGATGAGTTCGATGCAAACACGATACCGTCGTAACCAATTTTGATTTCTTGGACTTGATTTACGCCAGATTTTTTACATGCTGCCAACTCAGTATCTTTAATTTTACGAGATGCATTTGCGATATCAATGGTGTTGTCGCCCACGCCTTGGCAAAACTGCTTTAAGCCGCCTGAAGTACCGCCTGAGCCTACTACAGGCGTTTTAAATTGAGGGAATGTATTACCAAATTCTTCTGCCACAATACTTGCATATGGCAATACGGTAGAAGATCCTGCAATCTGAATCGTGTCGCGGGCTGCATTTGCAGCTGTCGCTAAAGTTGCCCCAGATACTGCTAATGCGATGGCGATGTGACGTGGATTTAAGCGCATTCTGTTTTCTCTCATTTGTGCAATTTAATGACAACGCTTTCTTTATTTAAGTGTTGTACTTTGGTTAACTGCATTCTGAGCAGATAATATGACAATTAAGTGACAACTTTATGACGCTTTTATGATGATAAATTTTTATTGTCATTTTTTTCAATCAAACAGAATCTGCGCTTAATTTATTGCTAATGTAAAAATATTTTTAAAATCAAGGATTCGCTCAAACACCATCAAATGGATGAATTACACTCAACTCAGAACTCTCAATTAGAGATCAAGGCTGCTTGGTCAAATATTCATGTTTTGTGACATGTTGCGAAAAAAAATCGTGATAATCGCGTCGATGTGAATGTATTTGCGCGTGCGGCTGCACTTCCTGCATGCTGTGTAAGCAGCGCTGTGCTAACTCGATGTAAGTTTGTGTTCCCTGCTGTTTCCAGTTTTTTTCTGCCTCAGTTAATTCTCGAATGACTTTGGCTGGGCTACCTATCAACATTACATTCGCAGGTACTTGCATCTTTGCCTTTACCAAACTGTGTGCGCCGACAATTGTATTTTCACCAATAACAGCCCCGTCAAGAATGACGCTGTGCATACCAATCAAAACATTATGATGCAATGTACAACCATGTAATATCACACCATGACCCACATGCGCGCGCTCTGCAACTTGGGTAATACTGTTTGGAAAACCATGAATCACGCACGCATCTTGGATGTTGGCATTGGCCTGTACATGAATGCGACCAAAGTCGGCACGCAGTGAAGCAAGCGGCCCAACATACACGCCGTCTTCAATAATCACATCCCCAATCAATACCGCAGTAGGATGCACATAGGCATGCGGACTAATCACAGGAATCACACCATCAATTGAATAACACGGCATCACTTTGCTCCATTACCTGAAACAGCCATTACAATTAGGCAACAGGCTCATTTTTTTCCAGAACCAGTCCACCAAAGCGCTTATAAAACTGCGGATGCGCTGACGGCATCGCCCCTTCTGATGTGCGTGCAGTATGTAAAAAGAAGCTTTCTGCCTCATGAAATACCAGTTGATATAAGTTGCCGGTCAGGTTACGTGCATTGAGTGATAGCCAGTGAGACGGCAGCAGTTCAAATGGTAAATTTGGATCTTTCAGTAAAATACGGCGATATTGGTGAATCAATAAAATACGGATTTGAAACGCCTGCAATGGATCTAATGCATCTTCATTTTCAATGATACCGAGTAGCTCACGAAAATCACCAATAAACTTTCCATAGCGTTGATGCAACTCCTGAACTGGCCAATTACTTTCGACCATACGTTTTACAGTTTGGTTCGATTCTTGCCACAATTTAAGTGTTTGCGCTTTAAAAATAACCACCTGATCGGTCATGCTCAAATTCATGAGTAAACTTTGCAGTTTTAAATGATCACACCCTGGATAAGCCATCAGATTTGTCGCAATATTGGCAAAGCCCAACCACTCCAGCTCTTTTTTTAGTTGAATCTTATTTTCAATTTCTACCGAACTGAGCAGAACCAAATCCCATTGCTGATCCCATTCATGGTGGCTCAGGCTATAAATTTTTTGGTCTGCATTGATAAAGCGCTGACGGCTACTTTCAGTAATTCGATAATAACTGGTACGACCAACTTTCTCGGAAACCAACCAACCATTTTTGACCAGACGAAATACGGCGGTACGAACAGAACGTTCATTTACGCCCAAGGTTTCAATGAGCTGTATCAAACTGGCCAGACTGATCATTCCTCCACGATGAAAAATACAATCACCAAAAATAGTCATGATCAGTGAGGTGACACTTAAAGCTTCTTTCTGAACGAATTCATCGATAATTTGTTTTAATTTCTGATTCATTTCGTTTCTTACACCTTGTTTAGAAAAAAATGATCCATCCCGTGACGGATCATTTTGATTGAATTACGCCGATTTTCGGGTATCGAACACACGCTGAGCCTTACCTTCGGAGCGAGGTAAACTTCCCTCACATAAAATCTCGACTTTTACTGAAATTCCCACCATGGTTTTGATCCGGTTTTGCAGTTGTACGCACAGTTGGGGCGCCAGCGCGTCACTAAGCTCACTTCGCATTTCAGCACGAATATGCAAGGTATCCAAGTGACCATGTTTACAAATCTGGATCTGATAATTTGGCACCAATTGCGGAATATGTAAAATCTGTTCCTCAATTTGTGATGGAAACACATTTACACCACGAATAATCATCATATCGTCACTGCGCCCAATAATTTTATCCATTCGGCGCATTGTGCGTGCTGTACCGGGTAAAAGACGGGTCAAATCACGCGTACGGTAACGAATCACCGGCATTCCCTCTTTGGTAATCGTGGTAAAGACCAGCTCACCTAATTCACCATCCGGCAAAACCTCACCTGTTTCTGGATGTATAATTTCCGGATAAAAATGATCTTCCCAAATGGTTGGTCCATCTTTACTTTCCAGACATTCCATTGCCACACCAGGACCCATCACCTCAGACAATCCGTAGATATCGAGTGCATCAATACCCAAGCGCTGTTCGATTTCATGGCGCATTTCATTGGTCCACGGCTCTGCTCCAAATATGCCCGTCTTGATTGAGCACGCTCTGGCATTGCCCATTTGCTTTTCAAGCCCTTCAATAATATTCAGGCAATAAGATGGCGTCACCATAAGTGCAGTTGGGTTAAAATCTTGAATCAATTGTACCTGACGTTCGGTTTGACCTCCCGACATCGGGATGACGGTAGCGCCTAAACGCTCAGCACCATAATGAGCACCTAGCCCACCTGTAAACAGGCCATAGCCGTAGGAAACCTGTATCACATCCTTTGCAGTCAATCCGGCAGCGCGCAAAGAACGTGCCACGACATCTGCCCATAAATGAATATCTTGCTGGGTGTAACCAACCACAGTGGGTTGTCCCGTTGTACCTGAAGAGGCATGCACACGCACAATTTGTTCTTGTTGCACCGCAAACATTCCAAACGGATAATTGTCACGGAGGTCTTTTTTTGTAGTAAATGGAAATTTTGCCAAATCTTCCAGTTGTTTAAAATCGTCGGGATGTACACCTGCTTCATCAAACTTTTTTTGGTACGCTGGACTGTTTTGGTAGGCGTGACGCAATGTTTTTTGCATACGCTCAAACTGTACACTGCGCAATTCATCGATTGAGGCTGTTTCAATCGCATCTAATGCATTCTTATTCACCGTCTGGCTCCTCAGTCATCCTGACTGCTATTTATCTCGATCATGCGAGTTGTTGTCATCAATTCAATCGTCATTGGTATTAGGTTATAGCCAAAAAACATAAGCACAAACCGAATCTCGTACATTTTGATTTAGACCATTTCATCGTTATGGAATGTCATTTGGGCTACAGTATCGTGTTTTTCATTCATTGTTGCATGTGCAAAGCTTTACAATTTACTAGCAGCCAGAATACTGCGGCACACGTTTTTGCATAAACGCCTGCACGCCCTCGCGGTAATCATTTGAGCGACCTGCAAGGCGTTGATAATCACGCTCCAAAAGTAGCTGTGTTTCAAGTGGGTTATGCGCCGAAGCATGGATTGCTTTTTTAATCAGCGACAAACCATACGTCGGTTGCTTGGCCAAATGCTCAGCCAGATCTGTGGTGGTCTGCTGTAATTGATTATCGGGTACGACCTGCCAGATCATGCCGAGTTCAAGCGCACGTTGTGCCGTCACTTTATCGCCCAGCATTGCCAGTCCCATGGCTTGTGCTCGACCAACCAAACGAGGTAAAAACCATGTGCCACCTGAGTCCGGTACCAGTCCCAAGCGACAAAATGCTTGTATAAAGGTGGCAGATTCAGCCGCAACCACAATATCACATGCCAACGCTATATTGGCACCTGCACCCGCAGCCACACCATTTACCGCACAAATCACTGGTTTTGGCATTTCGGTAATGCACTGAATCAGCGGGTTGTAATATTTTTCAATCGATAAACCTAGATCGGGCGCATCGACATCTGGATCGACCACGCGATCATTGAGGTCTTGTCCGGCACAAAATCCTCGGCCAGATCCTGTGATTACCACGGCGCGAATCTGAGGATTAGTGGTCCATTGCTGCATCACTTTTGATACTTCATGATGCATGATTTCGTTAAAGCTGTTGAGTTGCTGTGGTCGGTTTAAGGTGAGATAACCCACCGCATTGTGTTCTTGCACAATTATGGTTTGAAATTCCATTTTATTCTCCAATTTTCTGATTCTTGTTTCATCCGGTCTTTTATTCAGGGCATCAGGCATGCTTTTAAGCAAACCTAAGCGATTTATTCATCAAAACTCATTCTGACATTTGCGCTGATTGGCCGTGCCTGACAGCTCAATACATACCCTTTTGCAATTTCCTCTGGTTCCAGACTGTAGTTAAGTGTCATTTCCACCTCACCGCTGAGCACCTTGCATTTGCAGGTTGCACATACGCCGCCTTTGCACGCATAAGGCAAATCGGCTCCAGCACGCAAAGCTGCATCTAAAATACTGTCATCTTCTTTGCTCACCTCAATTAGTAGCTCACGACCATCTAATATAATATTGACGGTTTCTTCGCTGCGATGTTCGATCTGCTCACGAGACGAAGACGCGGATGTGCCCGTATTAAAGCGTTCAGTATGAATTTTTTCTGACGCGATACCCAGTTGGGGCAAATAGGTCTCAATCGCATCGAGCATACTTTCAGGGCCACAGGCAAAACAGTGATCGGCATCGCGTGGAATCAATCCAGCAGTGGCTAATTGCTGTAGCTTAACAGCATCGATACGACCATTAAAAATCTCGCTGTCGTTGAACTCTCTTGAGAATACATTGATCAGTTGCATACGACCTTTAAATGCATCTTTCAAATCCATAATTTGCTCTGAAAACATGGTCTGTTTCCAAGATCGATTGCCATAAATCAAGGTGACAAACGCATCAGGTTGATGCTTCAACACCGATTTGATAATAGATAAAATTGGTGTGATTCCACTACCAGCCGCGATGCATAAAAAGTGACGACCACCCGCTTTTGCGGCTTTTTGATAAAAAATGCCTTGTGGTGGCATCACATCGAGTACATCCCCCACATGCAAATGTTCATTGGCCCAAGTCGAGAATTGCCCCTGATCAATTTTCTTGATGGCAATACTCAAATCTTCATCATGATCGCTGCAAATCGAATAACAACGGCGCAGTTCACCTTGCTCACTTTGATGGCGAATCGTTAAATGCTGGCCCGGCATATAATCAAATACGTGCTTTTGATCATCTTGCAAATCAAAGGAAATACAAATCGATTGCTCGGTTGGATGCTGTATTGCTTTAATGGTGAGCGGAATAAACGGGTTCATATCAAAATTCCTTTTTAGCGTGACGCTATTTTTATTGTTTGTTTAAGCGTCAGATACATTTAAAGTAATCAAAAGGCTCGAGGCAGCTTTGACATTTGTATAACGCCTTGCATGCGGTTGAACCAAATTCACTGACTAATCTGGTGTGACGGCTATGGCAATGTGGACACTCGATGCCATCTTGCAAAGCGACATGCGTGCCACACTGGTGAGCATCACCTTGTGGCGGTGCAATGCCGTAAGCTCTAAGCTTGCGCTTGCCTGTATCTGTCATCCAATCTGTCGTCCATGCTTGACTCAGATCGATCACCACCTGCGCCGGTAATAAACCCTGCTGCTCAAATGCCGATAATATCTCAGCCTTGAGCAAATCTGTTGCTGGGCAACCACTATAGGTTGGCGTGAGCTTGATGATAATCTCGTCTTGATTATTGATTTCAACGCCCCGGATCATGCCTAAATCGATAATTGAAAGCACTGGAATCTCTGGATCTGAAATCTGCGACAATATGTCCCAGCAAGTATCGTTGAGTAATCGAATCTGTTTCACGTCATACCTCCTGTATATGGCTGTTTTACCACACCATATTTGGATAACTACGCTGCATATATTGCATTTCTGCCAGTACATAACCCAGATGCTCGGTATGCAAGCCCTGCTTGGCTCCACGACGATACGCACCCAATTCAGGTATTTGTAAGCCCAAACGTGTAAGCTCTTCGGTTACGCGTGTTTGCCAGATATGTTTTAGCGGTGCAAGATCTGGAATGATTTCTGCCTCGACCAGTGAATGTTCTTCTGGGGTCAGATCAAAAAGCTCATCGGTAAAGCGCCAAAGCTGAGCGAGTCCATGTTGGATTTTCTCATGTGCAGTTGTTGTACCCAGACTCAAGCGCTCCATCCATGTGCTTGAAAAACGCAGATGATAATTCACCTCTTTGAGTGACTTGACTGCAAATGCTGTAAGCCCTTCATGCTTACTCTCACTTAAGGCACGAAAAAGCAGTGCATGATAATGATCCATCAACCATTGTCTAACGATGGTTTGCCCAAAATCGCCATTCGGTTGCTCGGTCAGCAATAGATTGCGATACTCTCGTTCATGACGAAAATAAGCCAGACGATCTTCATCGCGTCCTTGTCCTTCAATTTCTCCCGCCAGACTCAATACAGTACGTGCCTGACCCAATAAATCTAGACCAATATTGGCAAGTGCAATATCAAGCTCTAGTTCGGGTGCATGACCACACCACTCAGATAAGCGATGAGATAAAATTAAATGACTGTCGCCAATGTGCAGCAAAAACTGTGAAAATACTGAAGTGTTCATAAGTAGTCTCCGCATTACATGTGCTCAATACCATCGGGAATGGTATAGAAGGTCGGATGACGGTAGACTTTGTCTTGTGACGGTTCAAAAAATTCTGGCTTCTCTTCAGGTTGAGATGAACGAATTAACTCAGACTTCACCACCCAAATACTCGTTCCTTCATTACGCCGCGTATAAACATCACGTGCATTTTGAAGCGCCACTTCATCATCAGATGCGCGTAAACTGCCAACATGTCGGTGACTTAAACCTTGTTTGCTGCGAATAAACACTTCATACAATGACCAGTTATTTTTATATTCCATGATTGTTATTCCTTGTTTTCCTATTGGTGCTTTCGCTCAGTTATGCAACTTTAGCAGTTTGTTTTTGTGCATAAACCGCTGCAGACTCTCGTACCCACTGGCCGTCTTCCCATGCTTTACGGCGTGCTGCTAGACGCTCCTGATTACAAGGTCCTCTTCCTGCGATCACTGCATTAAATTCATTCCAATTAATTTCGCCAAACTCATAATGCTGAGTGCTTTCATTCCACTGTAATTTCGAATCCGGAACAGTCAGACCAAGCTGATGAACCTGCGGTACGGTGTTATCGATAAATTTTTGTCGTAACTCGTCGTTACTAAAGAGTTTAATTTTCCAGAACATGCTCTGAGCACTATTGGGCGAGTTGTCGTCGCTTGGGCCAAACATCATCAAGGCTGGCCACCAGAAACGATTAACCGCATCTTGTGCCATTTGTTTTTGTTCTTCAGTACCATTTGCCAGTTGCATCATGGCTTCAAAGCCTTGGCGCTGATGAAAGCTTTCTTCTTTACAAATGCGAACCATGGCACGTGCATAAGGCCCGTACGAGGTTCTACATAGCGCGACCTGATTGACAATTGCTGCACCATCGACAAGCCAGCCAATGGCTGCCACATCTGCCCAAGTCAGCGTCGGATAGTTAAAAATTGAAGAATATTTCATTTTCCCATCGATCAGCTTTTGCATCATGTCATCACGATCTGCACCGAGTGTTTCGGCCGCACTGTATAAGTAAAGCCCATGACCAGCTTCATCTTGAACTTTCGCCAGCAACACCGCTTTACGTTTGAGCGTGGGTGCCCGTGTGATCCAGTTCCCTTCTGGCAACATACCCACCACCTCAGAGTGACCATGCTGACCAATCTGACGAATCAAGGTTTTGCGATATGCGTCGGGCATCCAGTCTTTGGGCTCAATAAAAGAGTCTTGTTTTATGCACTGATCAAACCGTTCCTGTTGCGTGCTCATGATTCACTTACTCGTCAAAAGTATCCATACACTTAAGTTAATTTGATACAAAATAAAAATCAATATTAATTTTTAGTATCATTTATTTTTTTAAAATGAAACTTGATCAAGATTTTGTTTTATATTAATTTTATTTTTTAAATATTTTTATAACAGCGAATTTTAATTGACTTTTATATAGCTCTATTAGAAATTAAGTAACGCAATAATTAAAAAATGAATGAAAACGTATCATAAATGGAGTTTAACTATGTACCTGGTTGATTCAGACGCGCATGTTTCTGCACATTCGGAGCCAAATGTATCGCTTGCGCCCGCATTAAGTTCATTGGTGTGTGGTGAATCCTACACCTCAGATACCAATACTCGCACAGTGCATCATGCCATTAACGGTGCTGCTATTTATCGGGTAAGTAGTGATGGTCTAAATGTTCAAGCTGTAGTGGATTATGCAAAACAACATGGTGCAGTACTTGCGAAATGGACATTTCATCATCGTGCGAATGCGCTTAAAAAGGTGGCGCAATATTTACTTGATCGTAAAGAACACTATTACACATTGGCACAAGCCACGGGATGTACCCGTAAAGATGCTTGGATTGATATCGAAGGCGGTATCGGTACACTTTTTGCGTATTCTAGCCTCGTTCGACGCGAACTAAGCGATGCTACAACATTGGTCGAAGATGCGTGGATTCCACTATCAAAAAAAGGCAACTTTGGTGCTAAACATATTTTGCATCCCAAAGCTGGCGTTGCGCTACACATCAATGCGTTTAACTTTCCTATCTGGGGGATGTTAGAAAAAATTGCGCCAACGTTACTGGCAGGTGTACCTTGTATTGTGAAACCCGCCACAGAAGGTGCCGCTTTAACCCATGCGGTTGTACAGGATATCTTGGCGAGCGGATACTTACCCGATGGTGCTTTACAACTCATTTGCGGGCAGATCCATGACTTACTTGATCATTTAAATGCTCAAGATACCGTTACATTTACGGGTTCTGCACAAACTGGGCAGCAGCTCAGAGCGCATCCACATTTAAATCGTTATTCAATTCCTTTTAGCATGGAAGCCGATTCAATCAATAGCGCCATCTTGACTGAAGATTGTAGTGAAGCCACTATTGCACTTTTTGTACAGCAAGTGGTCAATGAAATGACCAGTAAAGCAGGCCAGAAATGTACCGCCATCCGACGTGCTTTTGTACCTAAAGCCGCGCTAGAGACAGTTCAACAGCAGCTCATGGAGCAACTAAAAAAGGTTGTGGTTGGAGACCCTAGTCGAGCAGACGTTACCATGGGCGCTTTGGCCAGCAAAAAACAGCAGCAAGACGTTGCAGCTTGTGTTGAAGTATTGGCCCAAGAAGCGCAAATTGTGTTTGGAAGTCACTTGCGTAATGATTGTCTAATTCACGCCGAAGATACCACATTAGGAGCCTTTTACCCGCCAACACTACTGCTGTGCAATGATCCTGTTCAAGCCACATCCATACATGAAACAGAGGCATTTGGCCCCGTATGTACGCTCATGCCGTACGATGATCTGGAGCAATTGGCAGTACTGATTGCCAAAGGTGCAGGTAGCTTAGTCGCGTCAGTGGTACGTGAAAGTCATCAAAATATTGAAGCGCTGATTGCAAAAATTGCGCCATGGCATGGCCGAATTCATATTTTAGATCAGGAAAGTGCTAAAGAAAGTACTGGTCATGGCTCTCCATTACCTCAATTGGTACATGGCGGTCCGGGGCGTGCGGGTGGAGGTGAAGAACTGGGTGGCCTACGTGCGGTGAAACACTATATGCAACGTACAGCCATACAAGGATCGCCAAATGCACTCACCCAACTGGGGCAAAGCTGGACAGCAGGCGCCCACATTGTGGAAGATCGCGTTCATCCATTTCGAAAAACGTTTGATGAACTGGAAATTGGTGAGCGTTTAAAAACTGCACGCCGTACCGTGACTGAAGCCGATATTGTCAATTTTGCTTGCTTAAGTGGCGATCATTTTTATGCGCATATGGATCAAATTGCAGCCAAAGACTCGCTGTTTGGTGAGCGCGTGGCACATGGCTACTTTATTGTCTCTGCTGCTGCGGGGTTATTTGTCGATGCAGCTCCCGGGCCAGTCATTGCCAATTACGGTATGGACAATTTACGCTTTGTCGAGCCTGTAAAAATTGGCGATACCATTCAAGTTGAGTTGACCTGTAAACAAAAAACCCCAAAAACACTCAACGATCCAACGCAAAAACCGCACGGTGTGGTGGTCTGGGACATTAAAGTAAAAAATCAACGCGAAGAGCTGGTGGCAACCTACGATATTTTAACGCTGGTTGAACGTGCAGCTTAAATAAAAGACTGGTCTGCAACACTGAGGTGCAGATCAGCTGATGATATCCATGAAAAAAGAGTTCGAAAGCGAACTCTTTTTTTGTCTGCTGTGCTTATGAATGCGTTTGAGCTTCAGCAGTCAAGATGTCTTTTTTACGGTATTTAAGCTGATACACCACTGCCAGCACGATCAACCAGATAGGGACCAGCATTACGGCAAGTCGCATATCCGGCGTGATACTCATAATGATCAGGATACCAAAAATAAAGGCAATCGTTAAATAGTTACTCCATGGACTCATGATGCTTTGAAACGTCGTTTGATGATGTCGTTGCTGCATCGCTTTTCGAAATTTCAGATGTGTCCAAGAAATCATGAGCCAGTTGACCACTAACGCTGCGACCACCAGCATCATCAAAAATTGAAAGGCTTTGCCTGGCATTAAGTAATTAATTAATACGCAAAGCGCTGTAATAGACGCTGAAACACCAGCAGCATATACCGGAATACCACGACGATTCACTCGTTGTAGGACTCGTGGCGCATTACCTTGCATGGCCAAACCGTGCAGCATTCGACTGTTACAGTAAATACAACTGTTATATACCGAGATTGCAGCCACCAACACCACAAAATTTAAAATATTGGCGACACCGTGGCTGTTTAGCGACTGAAAAATCAAAACAAAAGGACTACCGCCTTGAGCCAACTGATTCCATGGAAATAAGCACAGCAAAACTCCGATCGCACCAATATAAAAAATCAGAATACGATACACAATTTGATTGACCGCTTTAGGAATAGTCTTGGATGGATTTTTGGTTTCTGCCGCCGTAATACCAATCAGCTCTAATCCACCAAAGGCAAACATGATAATGGCCAAGGACATGATAAAGCCTTGGATTCCATTTGGAAAAAAGCCACCAAATTGCCAGAGATTGGCCACGCTGGCCTGAGGTCCAGCATCGCCTGATATCAACAAATATAAACCGAAGAAGATCATGCTGAAAATCGCAATAATCTTGATACAGGAAAATAAAAACTCAGATTCACCAAAAAAACGTACATTGATGAGGTTTATGGCATTAATGGCAATAAAGAAAAAAAGCGCAGTGATCCATGTGGGTAATTCGGGCAACCAAAACTGTACGAAGGTACCAATTGCACTCAATTCGGCCATGCTGACCAACACGTATAACACCCAGTAGTTCCAGCCAGACATAAAACCGGCCATTGGACCCCAGTATTTGTTGGCAAAATAGCTAAAAGACCCACTGACCGGTTCCTCGACAACCATTTCACCCAAGTGTCGCATAATCAGAAATGCAATGATGCCTGCGATTGCATAACCCAGTAAAACCGATGGCCCTGCCAACTTAATGGTTTGTGAAATACCTAAAAACAGCCCTGTCCCTACGGCTCCTCCTAGAGCAATTAACTGAATATGCCGATTCGATAATCCTTGTTTTAACTCGTTCGTTTGTTGTGCTTCCATTACTGCGCTCCATGGTTCAATTTGCACACTCCTGTGCGTTCCTTTGAATCTTTTACGATGTGAATTTAAATAATAAAGTTCTTATGAATACCCCTTAAATGCTTAATCTCAATAAAAAAGACACTGTGGTGATTGGTTATCGCACAGTGTCCTGATAGTCTTTTATTTATAGGTGCCGACCGGGCTGAGTATATCGGCGGTCTTTGGTTTGAGTTGTTGATAGCTATAATGACCATAATCGTATTGCGCCACTACATCGGCAAATTTGGTCAGACTGGCTGGTGCATCCATGACAGGAAGTTTAAGCTCAATCAGCGCCAACGTTTGGCTCGACTCAAGCTGATCCAGTACTGTATGTAACTGCCCTACTGTCTCGACGATATGTGTGCTGTAGGCATCTGCTCCATTAAACACCCGCATTACTTCGGTATAGTTCCAGTTCTGGATATCGTTATACGATGATTTTTCGCCGAGAATTAAACGCTCAATGGTATACCCCCCGTTATTTAAAACAAAAATAATCGGTTTGAGTTTTTGACGTACTATTGTGGAAAGCTCTTGTACGGTTAACTGGATTGAACCATCACCAATAAATAAAATATGGCGGCGTTTTGGCTGGGCTAGCATACTGCCCAGTAACGCAGGTAATGTATAGCCGATTGATCCCCAGATTGGCTGCGCAATATAATCAGCAGTCGCGGGTAAACAAATACCAGAAATAGAGGAATTGGAAGTGCCAACCTCTCCTATAATCACATCATTGGCTTTGAAAAAGCCTGACATTGCACGCCATAGCGCAGCTTGAGTCAGCGAATCTTGTTCTGAATATTCTGGCGCTTGAACCGAGGGAGCTGAACAACTCTTTGGTTCACGTTCACGGGTTTTTAATCGCTGTAATAATGCAGTTAAAAATTCAGCGATTTCAATTCCGGCAAAGTTACGATCATAAATCGTCAGATCGTATTGTTTTAAATCAATGTAGCGATGTTTGCGAATCTGATGTGAAAAAAAGCCAGTCCCAACATCGCTAAAACGCGCACCAATTCCAATCAGGCAGTCGGATTGCTCAATGATCTCTTTAGTTTTGGGTTGGCTTGCACTTCCAGCATAAATTCCTGCATACAAATCTGACGACTCATCAATTACATTTTTTGCGGTGCAAAGACACGCGTAAGGAATATTGTATTTTTCCGCAATTTGAGCCAAAACTTTACCTAAACCATACACCTTGGCGGTTTGATCGATCAGAAATGCTGGACGTTTGGCCGAATAGAGCTCAGCACAAAACTCATTTAATGCCAGTTCTAAAAGTTGCGGATCACTTTTTGGAATACGTTTATCGAGTGGCTTTGCATCAACATCAATTTTGATATGAGTGATATCGGAAGGTAACTGAATATAGACTGGACGGCGCGAGATCAAACACTGCTTGAGCACACGATCAATTTCAAAAGCTGCATTTTCTGGAGTGAGACGGGTTTGTGCAACAGTAAACTCTTTCATGCAGTTCATAATATTGTCGTAATTACCATCAACCAAGGTGTGATGAATTAACTCCCCTCGATTGACTGCATGCAGAGGTGGAATGCCCGAAATTAAGATCACAGGGACATTTTCAGCATAAGCACCAGCAATGCCATTGATTGCACTTAAATCACCCACACCATAAGTGGTCACAAGAGCAGCCACACCATTACTACGCGCGTAACCATCTGCCGCATAGGCGGCATTTAGCTCATTACAGTTTCCAATAAATTCTAGCGATGTATCTTCTTCGATTTGTTCTAGATACGACAGGTTGAAATCTCCGGGTAATCCGAATATATGATCTATTCCTAACTCGCTTAAACGTTGATTTAAAAATTGTCCAATCTCGATAAACATTGTTCTTCTCCTTGATACTATTTTTTTGTCTCTATAAAAATAATAGGTGATCGACTCACTGATCTTCATGCATAATGGATACTAATTTTTATAAAAACGCACATTTTGTGTATCAAAAAAGGATTTGATGCAATGGATAAATTTGATTGGAAAATCATCAGTGCTTTACAGAAAAATGGACGGTTAACAAATCAGGAGATTGGTGATCTGATCGGGTTGTCTGCATCGCAGTGCTCACGTCGCCGGCAAATACTTGAACAAAAAGGGATTATTTTAGGCTATACCGCGCGTATCGATCAGCAAGCTGTGGGGCTAGAAGTCACAGCGATGGTGCATATCAATTTGAGAATTCATGAGGCCAAATCTCAAATCACTTTTCTCGAGATGATCGAACATGAAGAAAAAATTCATGATTCTTTTTCTATCAGCGGTGATGCCGATTACATTTTAAAAGTCGTGGCAGAAAATCTTGAAGATCTTTCTAATTTTGTGACCGAACGACTCCTGACTTGTGAAGCAATCGGGCATATCAAAACTTATATCGTGCTAAAAAAAGTGAAGGAACAAAATCAATATTTAGGAAAAAATAAACGTCAGACTAGTCCACTGGCAGTTTAAGTCAATGTGTTAAAATCTTGCGTTGAAGATCATGTGCTAAAAATCTTGAGCTGCAAAGATTGGCGTAAAAAAACCCAGTCTAAACTGGGTTTTTTGATACGCATCGATTAATCAATTGCTGGAACATATGTACCTGAAGCAATTGCATCTTTAATGCGATCTGCTTCTTGCAATACAAATGACAAAAGATTTTGAACGTTTTCGAGTGTCGCAACCGGGCTTAACGTGGTCATTTTGAGCGACTGCACCTGACCCACTTTGGTCACACCAATATTGGCATCACCGCGTGCAAACAATTCATCTGCAACGTTTTGGTTCAGGGTATCAAGCAACTCAACCGGATAACCTTGCGGTACAACACGGAACAGTACAGATGCAAATTGTGGCTCAACCAACAACTCTAGGCCGTCAGTTGCCTTGATGTAATCTGCCACTTCACGCGTCAGTTTTACACCATGATCAATCATAGAGCCATAAAGTTCTTCACCAAGTGCCTCAATGGTCATCCAAAGCTTCAATGCATCGAAGCGACGCGTCGTTTGCAAAGACTTCGACACAAGGTTGGGTACACCATGCTCTTCATCATAAGCTGAGTTTAAATACTCCGCTTCATAATGCATAAAGCGATAGTTGGCTTCATCTTTGAGCAAGAATGCGCCACAGCTGATGCTTTGGAAATAATGCTTATGGAAATCGAGCGTGATTGAATCAGACAATTCAATTCCAGCCAACATCTCGCGATAGTCGTTCGACAAAATCAGTGCACCACCCCATGCCGCATCGATATGCATCCACGCGCCATATTTTGTGGTGATGTCACGGATTTCTTTCAGCGGATCAATTGCACCAGCATCAGTTGTGCCTGCTGTTGCCACCACACATGCCACGATTTTGCCTTCGGCTTGCAAATGCGCCATGGTTTTTTCCAGCGCATCGACATCCATCTGAGCAAGCTCATTGACAGGCACCGTGACTACTGACTGAAAGCCCATACCCATCATCGCCATGTTCTTTTGCACAGAAAAATGTGCATTTTCAGAACAAATGACTTTGATGTTACGCATTGCTTCGGCAGGAATACCATCACGCTGAACAGACCACGGCTGACCATTTTCGTCTGTAAAGTTTTTAGCAATTGCCCAGTCACGCGCCAGTAGCACACCCATCAGGTTCGATTGCGTGCCACCTGAGGTGAATACGCCAGCTTGACCTGATCCGTAGCCTACTTTTTTACGCAACCAATCAATCAACTGAACTTCCATCAATGAACCCGCTGGGCTTTGATCCCATGAGTCCATCGATTGGTTGGTTGCATTGATCAAGACTTCTGCAATCTGGCTGGTCACCATTGTTGGACAATGTAAGTGTGCCAACGAATACGGATGGTGTACTTTCAAGCTTTTATTTAAGAAAAGCTCAACCATGCGTTCAAGAGACTGATGTAAACCCAATCCGTCTTTAGATGGATTAAAGGCAATTGCCGAACGCAATTCCTTGATACTTCCACCTGTATACATCTTGTCGTTTTGTAGCCATGCTGCAACAGCTTTTACAGCGTCGTCCATTGCTGACTGATAGTCAGCAATAGATGCAGCATCGTTACAGAGCAACGCTTTACGGTGTTCTGCAAAATCAACCATGGATTATTCGCCTCGAACTGCTTTGAGTGCATCCGCCAATGCTTTTTTGAAGCGTTCAATGACTTGAACACATTCATCTTGATTGATAATCAGCGGGCAAAGTAAACGGATCACAGTACCGTTGCGACCACCTTTTTCAAGCAGTAACTTATGGTTAAAACATGCAGTTTGAATCGCTGCGGCCAATTGTGCATCGGCAGGCAATGAACCCATATGATCTGCTGGTTTACGTTCGTCGACAATCTCGACACCCACCATCAAACCACGGCCACGCACGTTACCGATACATGGGAATTCTTGTGCCAGCTTTTTCAGCTCTGCTTGTAGAAATTCACCACGCTCATGTGCATTTTGAGCAAGCTTGTCATTTTTGATGGTATCTAAAACAACCAAGCCTGTACCCATTGCTAACTGGTTACCACGGAATGTTCCAGTATGACCAGCAGGTTGCCATGCATCGAATTTGCGCTTGATACCGAGTACAGCAAGCGGTAAACCACCACCCACTGCTTTAGACATCACCACAACATCAGGCTCGATCCCTGCGTGTTCGAATGCAAACATTTTACCTGAACGGCCAAAGCCTGCTTGAACTTCATCTAAAATCAATACGATGTTGTGACGCTCAGTCACTTCACGGATTTTTTGCAACCATTTTACTGGTGCAGTCACCACGCCGCCTTCACCTTGAATTGCTTCAAGAATGACAGCTGCAGGCTTGGTTACGCCGCTTTCAACATCTTCAATAAAGTTTTCGAAGTAGTAAGTGAGTGCATCGACACCCGCTTCACCACCTAAACCAAGTGGGCAACGATATTCATGCGGATACGGCATGAACTGCACGCCCGGCATTAAATTATTCACTGCATTTTTCGCACTTAAGTTACCAGTCATTGCAAGTGAACCATGGGTCATACCATGGTAGCCACCTGAAAAACTGATCACTGAACTGCGACCTGTATAGGTTTTCGCAAGTTTGATTGCTGCTTCAGTGGCATCTGCACCAGATGGACCACAGAACTGTAAGCAATATTCTTCTTTTCCACCTGGTAGAAAAGACAGCAATGCTTCAGTAAATGCATCTTTCAAAGGAGTTGTAAGATCCAAAGTATGCAATGGCAGACCACTTGCTAGCGTGTCTTGAATACTTTGAATAACAGCAGGGTGATTATGACCAAGAGCCAATGTCCCTGCCCCCGCTAAACAATCGAGGTATTGTGTACCTTCAACATCTGTAACCCAGCAACCTTGTGCACGAGCTATCGCAAGAGGTAACTTGCGCGGATAGCTACGAACATTTGATTCCATCTGACTTTGGCGAGTCAGGTAATATTCGTTGGTGGAATTGGTGGCAGGATTTACGGAATTAACGCTCATATCGGATTACCATCTCAGATAAGGGTTGAAAGAAATAAGTCTGGTGACTTGCGGTCCTTTGACTCGGTGCTTGTAGGATTCTAGTAAAACAGCGATTGCTTTTATGATACTAGGAGGGCGATGATACCCTTTTTTATATAAAAATAAAGACCTTTTGGCCTTTAATTTCATATAACTTGTCCAAAAAAAACGATCGTGTTTTTCCTTGCCTAAATTATCATCATACTATGTGACACCCTAAAGAAAACCCGCTTTTTTTTTCATCAACAGTGTTATTTGCGTTTTTTTGAACTCTCGATATAAACCCTAATATTAAGCCTATGTATTTAAATAGAATTTGTATCAATTAAAATTGCAAAATGATGCAAAGTATTACAAACTCACCACAAAAGCTTCTCAAAAAATATGAAACTAATTACTAAGATGTTTTCTAAGTAAAAAATAATTTTTACAACATACATTTTAAGGAATTTATATGCGTACTTTAGTACTCTCAGCCTTGCTTCTTACAGGAACAATTTCGGGTTATGTCTCAGCGGCTGGACCAGAAGCTTTGAACTATAATGTCATCAATATTCAGTCAGATGCATCACGCCAAGTTTCAAATGATCAAATGCATGCCGTGCTATTTATTGAACGTAGTAACAAACAGCCGGCAGCACTTTCTACGCAAATTACACAAGCCATGAATCAAGGCTTAGCGATTGCGCGTAAATATCCACAAGTTAAGGTAGAAACAGGCACACAAACCACGTATCCAGTTTACGATAACGACAGCAGTAAGTTTAAAGAATGGCGTGGGCGCGCCGAAATCCGTCTTGAAAGCAAAGACTTTAAGGCAACCAGTCAGCTGATTTCTGAACTACAGCAAAACTTTCAAACTGAATCGATCAACTTCACTGTTTCCGATGAACAACGTAAAAAAGTTGAAAATGAGCTGATGATTGAAGCATCGAAGGGCTTTCAACAACGTGCACAAATGGTGAGTCAGGCATGGAACAAATCAGGATATAACCTTGTTAGTCTTAATTTGAACACCAGTAATTACGTGCCACAACCGATGATGATGCGTGCAAGCTTAGCAAAATTTTCAAATGCGGAAGCCGCACCTGCTCAGGATGTGGCCGCTGGAGAGTCAAAAATTACCGTAAATGCCAATGGTTCAATTCAATTGAAATAATCACTGTAATTACTCTAAATCAAAAAAAGCATGCCAGATTGATCTGGCATGCTTTTTTTTTACGAGTAAACCATTACTTTTTAAATGGAAACGCGTATTTCACGATACGTCCCAATACCTGACCATATTGTTTAAGCAGGCTAGCATTGTTGTAGTTGAGTCCATACTTTTTACATACAGCCTCGACTTTAGGTGCCATCTGACGATAACGACGTGCCGGAATATCTGGAAATAAGTGATGTTCAATCTGGTGGCTCAAGTGCCCAGTCAAAATATGAAACGCTTCTGAACCCGTCAAATTAGACGATCCACGAATCTGACGCATATACCAGTGACCACGGCTTTCGTCTTTCAGTACTGTTTTTGGAAATACTTCTACATCTTTAGTGAAGTGACCACAAAAAATAATACTAAAAGTCCAGACATTTCGCATACCGTTTGCCACCAGATTGCCTGTAAAGACTGGCAATGCCGCTGGGCCTGCAATCAATGGAAAAAACACATAGTCTTTAAACAATTGCTTGCCAATTTTCTTTTGTGTTGGTTTCCATTCTTCGACAAACTGTTTCCACGTTTTACGCTTATAAATGAGTTTACCAATTTCAAGATTTTGAATGGCCACGCCCCACTGAAACAACAGGCAGAACGGAATACTATAAATCGGTTGCAACAAAAAGCCGGGTTTCCAGCGTTGCTCTGGGAATAAACGCAATAAACCATAACCGATATCATCATCAATGCCTTTGATATTGGTGTATGTATGATGCTTAAAATTATGCGTCTGACGCCAGTTATCTGCTGTACCTACAGTGTCCCATTCATATGTCTGACCATTGAATTTCGGGTCATTCATCCAGTCGTATTGACCATGCATGACATTATGACCGAGTTCCATGTTTTCCATAATTTTAGAAAAGCCTAGCAAGCCTGTACCTAAAATCCATGCTGGTGGGAACCAGCCTGCAAATAAACAGGCACGCCCGAGCACACTGCTGTAACGAATCGCGGAATAGACGCGACGGATATAACGTGCGTCTTTTTCACCAATATCATCCAAAACATCTTGTTTAATTTGGTCAAGTTCTTTCGCAAATGCCTCTAGTTCAGCGGCAGTTAATTCTCTGTTTTTTGGATTTTTAAAAAATTCTAGTTTAACGGGTGCATTCATGGGAGTACTCACATTAAAGATCAATAACAAGATCAGATTTTGCCGAATTTACGCAAATTTTAAGCAAATTGTTTGGCTCAGCATTTTCGCTGGCATTGAGCAAGTTTTTGGTGGCGCCTGTGGCTTTTTGACACGCACATTTGTTGCAAATTCCCATACGGCAACCATAAGTTGGTTTCACATTCGCCTGTTCGAGCCCAGCCAGAATCGACTGACCTTTCGGAATAGCAACGGTCTTATTGGATTGAGTGAGCGTTACATTGATAAAGCCTGTTTCATTAGTATCAATGGCACTCATACTGAATGCTTCGCTCATAAATACCTGTGCATGACCAAACAAGTCTTCGGCTGTTGCTACAAATCCTGAAGGACCACATGCATAAACTGTCGATTGATCAAGATCATCAATTGCAGCAAGATGAGTCACATTTAAACGCGAATCATGCTCCTGATCTTGGGTATAAAATACATGAAATTTAAATAATGGATATTGTGCTGCCAATGCTTCAAATACATTTAAGAATGCAGCATCTTCGTGTCGCTTTACCCAGTACATCAAATCGACTGGCGTGTGCTGAAGCTGACTTTTGACCTGCATACCTTCAATCAAGCTCAACATTGGGGTAATACCGCTTCCCGCTGCAAGCATCACCACGCGTGACTGAGCAGGTATAAGCATATCACCAAAAGGTTGGCCCAGCTCGATTACCTGCCCCACCTGACTATCCTCGACCAACCAGCGGCTTACTATGCCATCAGCCACTTTTTTTACTGTCAGTACAAGGGTGTTGTCGCGCTCGGTCAAACTATAGTTACGCTCATAAAGACGGCCCTGCACCTTCACGCGAACAGGATGATGCTGTCCTGGCTGGCCAAGATTCACATGGCGATTTGGCTCGAGTGTCAACGACACTGTATCAGCTGCAACGTTCTCTTTACGCACAATTTTTGCAAGAGCACGATGTGTAGACCAGATAGGATTGATTTTTTGAAGCCAGAAATCAGTCGCATGCGGGTCGAACACTGATTCGGTCAGTGAGCGTAAGAGTGTGTTTCTCTTGGAGATAGATTGCATGTTGATACTACTCGATGTGTCGCTTTTTTAATTATTATACACCTGTATATAAATTTGTATATACAGTTGTCCTTTTATTTACGTTTCAAATCGTAAGCTGCTGTGGTTATAATGAGATGAACTTACCAAACTCTTGCAAAATATGGCGTCAACTTCTCTTTCTCACGTGCTCGACAATCCTTCTCACAATCCCGAGATTTTTGAGAAAGCGCCAATTCGTACTGTGGGTCGTAAGGCAACCATCACCAAAGAAGAGTTATTTCAAGCCGCGCTGAACTTAATTGGCCCCGAAAAAAGTATATCGTCTTTAAGCTTAAGAGAAGTTGCACGCGAAGCTGGCATTGCACCCAATAGTTTTTATCGTCATTTTAGAGATATCGATGAACTGGCAATCGATTTGATTAATCGTGCTGGGTTAGTGTTGCGTCAGATCATTCGTGAGTCACGCCTGCAAGCATCAAAGCAAAACAGCATTATCCGTAGCTCTGTTGAGGTGTTTATTCAGCAGCTCGATGCAGATGAAGGCAATTTAAGCTTGCTGCTTCGTGAAGCATATACTGGCTCAAAATCTTATAAAGAAGCAGTTGAGCGGCAGCTCAATTTTTTCCAGCAAGAACTGCAAGAAGACTTGATCCGTCTTGAACGGCTCAATCATAGCCGTTTGTCACACCCCGATCTTGTGTCACGTGCCATCACCCAACTGGTGTTTACCATGGGTGCCAAAGTGCTTGACTTACCAATCGATGAACGAACAGCAATGGCTGAACAAACCATGATTATGATTCGCATGATTTTAGAAGGTGCAAGACACCTCGATGAAGCCAAAATACGTTAAGTGTGATGTCACAGGATGTGACGCTTTATTTATCGAACTTATACAAAAACTTTAAAAATCAAAACATTTCAGCGCGTATTTATCCATTAACCTAATGAAGTGTTTTTCGTAATCGACTTTCGAGTCGGTTGATGCTTTATAACAAAAAGAGGTTTTTCATGGCTAAGTCAACAAGCAAAGTACTTAAAGTATATACCCGCAACAACCTAGATGCAGCGGTTAAAGAATCTACAGTAAAAATCTTGAACCAGATTCTGGCTAACCTGATCGACCTTTCTCTCATCACCAAACAAGCGCACTGGAACATGCGCGGCAGTAACTTTATTGCCGTTCACGAAATGCTTGATACATTCAGAACGTCACTCATTACCCATCTAGACAACGTTGCAGAACGTTCGGTACAGATTGGCGGTACCGCTTACGGAACCACACAAGCTGTTTCCCAAACGTCGCACCTTAAGGCGTATCCAGTTGAAATCCACGATGTACAAGATCATTTGAAAGAACTTGCAGATCGCTATGGCGTAGTGGCGAACCACCTACGTGATACCATCGAAGAAATCAAAGATCCAATTTCTGAAGACATCATTCATGCTGCGCTTGAAGATTTAGACCAGTATTTATGGTTCCTCGAAGCCAACATTGAGCAAGATCAAACCACCTAATTTGGGTCATATAAAAAATGGGAGCATCTGCTCCCATTTTTACTGTCTAACATTTTGGTTGATGCTTATGGTTTTACTACAACCATCACCTGAATCGCATTGGGTGTCAACGAAATCTCTTCGAGCAAACTAATTCCTTCTTTTTGCAGTTTGACCAGTCGATCAATTTCGTCTTGACGAATGCTCGGATTGAATTGCTGCAAGTAAGTCAAACGGTCAATTTCGTATTGCCATTTTTGGCTATAGTGCTGTTTGGCCTGCTCTTTGAGTTTTGGCAACTCTTCTTTGGCAGATCCAAGTGCCTGCGTATAACGCTCCTCAATCACATCACGACGTGCCTTAACAACCTGACGGCAGCTATTGCCATCGAGGTGATGCAAATACGGACGTAAAATAGCCGGATCAATTTTTTCAGACAAGTCTTGTCCTGTTTCACTCAACAGCACGCGCACCAATTGCTTTGGTAGGCTCGCTTGCAAGTTCAGTGATTTAGGAGCCACAACGTCTATTTTAAACCAGACTTCAAGCAAGATTGTTCCTTGCTTCAAGGCATTCGATTTAAGCAACGCCACATTGGTACTACCAAATGATTGCGTATTGATCATTTCCATGACGCTTTCGATAAACGGATGCTCAAGTGTCAGATACTGTGCATCTTCACGAATTTGCGCTTGGTCACGGTAAAAGGTTGCCGTCATGCCATCTTCGTCTAAGGTCAGACCTTGTACCTGCATCTGGTCGGTTGGTTTAATAATCACCGTACCGTTACTTTGTTCATCAAAATCGATATTGGTTGACGACATAAAACGCTTCATAAACATCGGGAGCGTGGTGTTGTCGTCGTAATCTTCGAGTGCCTGAACAATTTTTTGTGCCACAACAGGTCGACATGAGTTGTACTCAAGTAAACGATCTCGACCAGCTTGCAATTCATTTTCAAGCGCCTGACGCTGAACATTCACTTCTTCAAGCAAATCTTCAAACTTTTGCCCTAAATCTGCCAGCAAACACTCTTTTAAGTCCACAATGAAGTTTTCTTGTAAGGTTTGTGCCGTTGGCGAAATACTACTGAAAATATTGAGCGCTTCGTTGTACCAGCGGAACATGCGTTCTTGTGCTGTTCCAATCAAATAAGGAACATGAATCTGAATACGGTTTTCTTGTCCAATTCGATCTAAACGACCAATACGCTGCTCAAGTACATCTGGGTTGGCCGGTAAATCAAATAAAATCAAATCGCTGGCAAATTGGAAATTACGACCTTCAGAACCAATTTCAGAGCAAAGTAAAATCTGGGCACCATAGCTTTCTTCAGCAAAATACGCTGCCGCCTGATCGCGCTCAAGCAAGCTCATTCCTTCATGGAACATTGCCGTGCGAATACCCGCATGTAAGCGCAATGCACTTTCTAGCGCTTCGACCACTGGGCCACTACGTGCAATCAGTAATACTTTTTTGTGTTTTAAATCTTTTTTCAAGATCTCCATGAGCCATGGCACACGCGGATCGGTTTGCATCCATGCACCATCGAGCTGACCTTCTTCAGGCCACATTTGCTCACGTAATTTACCGTCGAGCGACCAATCGGCTGGTGCCTCTAATGCCGCAGGCTGGCAATCACGCCCTGGAAAGCCCTGAATTGCTTCACGGGTATTACGGAACAAAATACGTCCAGTTCCGTGGCGGTCGAGTAACTCATGAATGGCACGGTAGCGTTGCTCTGGAATATCGTCAATCCGATGTCCGAGCAAGCTTTCAATTGCACCGATATGCGCTTCAGCCAGTGGCTCATCCGACATCAATACCTCAGCCACTTTCGCGGTTTGTTGATACTGCTCTTCTTCGTCTAGGAAGCGGTCTAAGCTGCTAAAGCGCTGTGGATCTAATAAACGCAAACGTGCGAAGTGACTTTCCACACCCAATTGTTCAGGGGTTGCGGTGAGTAACAAGACACCCGGCGTTTGCTCTGCAAGCTCTTCAATCAGGTCGTAACGATCGTTACCCCCTTCTTCTTCGCTCCACATCAGATGATGTGCTTCATCGACCACCAATAAATCAAAACCAGCTTCAAGCGCCTGTTCTCTGAGGTCATCATGGTCAATCATTAAATCGACGCTGGCGATAATGCATTGCTCGGTCAAGAACGGATTCAGCTCTGGGTCGTGCTCTTTTATAGAAGCGGTACGGGTCAGATCAAACAATGAGAATTGCAAATTGAAACGGCGGCGCATTTCAATCATCCACTGATACTGCAATGAATCTGGCACCAAAATTAAGATACGCTCGGCACGACCAGTTTTTAACTGCTGATGGATAATCAAGCCTGCTTCAATGGTTTTACCAAGGCCGACTTCGTCTGCCAGTAATACGCGCGGCGCAAAACGTTGTCCCACTTCATGTGCAATATAAAGCTGATGCGGAATCAGCCCAACACGCGCACCAATCAAACCACGCAATGGACTGCTGTGCATATGCGCTTGTAAACGCAATGCTTCAATACGCAGGTCATACCATTCTTTATAATCGATTTGGCTGGCCAGTAAACGATCGAGTGGTTTTGAAAGCTGAATGTGGGCACCAATACGGGTTTCGTTTAAGGCTTTACGTTCTGCTTCGCCATTTGCAAGGGTACGCATCACGTTATAGCGCAACACACCATTACGATCTTCGATCGATTCGACTTGCCACTTGGCGCCTTCTTGGTCTTGAACTTCATCGTTTACATTGAAGACAATCCGAGATAAAGGAGCATTGTTGCGTGCATAGACACGCGTTTCATCACTTTTAGGAAATAATATGCTGATAGAGCGCTCATCAACATCAATTAAAACACCTAAGCCGAGTTCAGTTTCCGTGTCTGACAACCAACGTTGACCAATAGCAAACTGCTGCAATTTTTCCACCTTTATCTCAAGTTATCACTACATTTTACGCTGGCCATAAAAATGAATGGCAGTCGTTTTGTGTAGTCTTTACGCAATGTATTTTGACATAAAGCTCATCAAAAAAAATGAACTTTTAACGAATGTTGTAGGGTTTTCGCATTAAAACGGAACGGGACAATGAAAGCTCATCAACTCGTCAGTTTTTGGGTGATAAAAACTTAATTGCTCTGCATGCAAACACAAACGTGGCATCAATTGCTGATGCGCGAGTTCTGCATAGAGGGTATCGCCTACAATCGGATGCCCCAGATATTGCATGTGTACGCGCAGCTGATGCGAGCGCCCTGTAATCGGTTTGAGCTTCACACGTGTGACCGCAACGCCATCAATCTCCAGATGCTCCATCACTTCCCAATCGGTGAGCGCTGGTTTTTTAAAATCTGGATCTGCAATATGCAATGGCGGACGTGCTGGATCATACACCACGGGAACACTGATCTGCCCTTTTCCGTGAAGCTCACCCACCACAAGCGCTTGATAAGTTTTATCGGTTTGACGAGACTGGAACTGCTTTGAAATGGCACTTTGTGCCGCTTTATTCAAGGCAAAAACCAAAATCCCGGAGGTATCGCGATCTAGACGATGAATAAGTAATGTTTTGGGTTCGATTTCGACTAAGCGCGTGAGTAAACTATCGAATAATGCGTCGCCTTTCCCCGGAACACTGAGTATGCCTGCTGGTTTATGGACAACCATGAAATCTTCATCGCGATGGATCAGGTGATCAGTGAGAAAATTACTCAATGTTTTCTTCCAGAGGTGATGTAAAAATCAGCCGGCAATAATAAAAAGCTTGGCTTGGAAATACAATGCATATCTGTCGTTTTTCAGCAACTTTTTCATAAATTAGCGCTTGATTTTAGCAGATTAGCGACTTTCAAGCATTAGCTCTTTATCTGGGCAAGTAATTGCGCAATTGCATATTGTGCAATTTCAGCATCTTGATAAGACTTTACGCCAGAAATTCCAATCGCGCCCACCAAATCGTTCAAATAAAGAATCGGCTCACCACCTTCAAGTTGGCCTTTAAAGGTATCAACTGTTAAAAAGCCCATTTGACCATTACGAATCAGATCTTCAAAAGCTTTGGTCGGACGGCGGCTCAAGGCTGAAGCTTTGGCCTTTTCAAGGCTTAAACCCGCAGTGAGTGCAGATGCTCCATCCATACGCTTCATGAGCAACAGTGCACCGGCATCATCTACAATAGCAATACTGACCTTAAACTGATGCTCTTGTGCATACTTGATTGCGGCATCGACCAGAATTTCGGCATCATCCAGTGTCAGGTAATGTTTCGTTTTCATCAGGTTTACTCCAATAAAAAAGCCCGAAACCGGGCTTTTTAGATACATCAATTATTTCATTTCGGCAAACGTTTCTTTGGCAGCCTGAAGTGTAAATTCGATATCTTCATCGCTATGCGCAGCAGAGATAAAGCCAGCCTCAAAAGCAGACGGCGCCAAATTTACACCACGCTCAAGCATACCGTGGAAAAATTTTTTGAATGCACCAATGTCGCAAGCCAGCATCGAATCGAAACTGGTGATATCTTCTTGATCTGTAAAATACAAACCAAACATACCACCGGCTTGCTGGGTTTTAAACGGAATGCCTGCCTCATCTGCCGCTGCCTGTAAACCACTTAACAGTTTCTCAAGCTTTTTAAACAGATTATTGTAAAAATCTGGCTGACGAAGATGCTTAAACATGGCAATTCCGGCACGCATGGCCAATGGATTACCAGACAAGGTACCCGCTTGGTACACACCACCAAGTGGTGCGATACATTCCATGATTTCACGCTTTCCGCCAAAAGCACCCACAGGCAAACCTGCACCGATGATTTTACCCAAAGTGGTTAAATCCGGTTTAACATTGTATGCAGCCTGAGCACCACCCAGCGAAACACGAAAACCTGTCATGACTTCATCGATAATAAATACTGCACCATATTGATCGCAGACATCACGAATCGCCTGTAAGAAACCCTCAATTGGTGTCACCAGATTCATGTTACCAGCAACAGGCTCAACAATCACTCCAGCAATTTCATGGCCAAACTTGGCAAAACATTCTTTTAAGGCTTCAATATTATTATACGGAAGCGTTAGGGTATGCTTTGCAAAATCGACTGGCACACCTTTTGAGGTCGGTTCACCTTCACCGAGTGTGAGTAAACCAGAACCCGCCTTAACCAACAATGAATCGGAATGACCGTGGTAACAGCCTTCAAATTTAACAATCTTGTCACGTCCGGTGTAACCACGTGCCAGACGGATTGCCGTCATGGTCGCCTCTGTACCCGAGTTGGTCATACGAACCATTTCAATCGACGGCATGATATCGCAAATAATATCAGCTAAAGTGGTTTCATGTACGGTTGGTGCACCAAAGCTCAAACCATCTAATGCCGCAGTTTGTACGGCTTGAATAATATCTGGATGCGCGTGACCCAAGATCATTGGCCCCCACGAACCCACATAATCGACATAACGCTTGTCGTCTTCATCCCAAAGATATGCACCTTGTGCTTTTTTAATAAACACAGGCGTTCCGCCAACGCCATTAAACGCACGAACTGGCGAGTTGACTCCACCTGGAATATGTTTACTGGCTTGCTCAAACAATTGCACTTGCTTTGGAGATAAACGCATGAATACTCTCGATGATTAATAAAATTTGACTATGAATTTACAGCAGATGACGGCGCTGCAAATAAAGCAGCCCATGCTTGAATACGCGCTGGAATATCCTGAACGGGTCGACCTAATATATCACTAATCACCGCACACAGGTCAGCCCCCTGCTCAATCACCACCTGCGCATTCTCAACCGTTAAGCCGCCAATGGCACAAATTGGCACATCAAACTGCTGGCGTGCCTGCCGAATCACTTCAATACCGACATTGCCCGCTTCAGGCTTTGTTGAGGTGGCGTAGATTGCACCGAATGCCACATAGGTAGCACCATCTTGAATGGCTTTTTCTGCAAGCGCCAAGGAGTTCAGACAAGTACGACCAATAATCACGCCTTGCGGTAATTTCTGTGTAGCATCTGAAATTTCACCATCAGATTGCCCCAGATGTACGCCCAGACCATAGCGAACCGCCAGATCAAGATCATCGTTGATCACAAACGGTACATGATATGCTTCGCACAAGACTTTAATTTGTTCTACTTCAAAATATTGATCGGTTTTGGCAACCTTTTTTCGGCGGTATTGCAAAATAGCGATATGACCAGTCGATAATGCAATTTCCAGTTTATCCAATAACAACTCAAGCGGATCATCATTGGTAATAAGGTATAAACCGCGCATGAACTTCGTTCTCAACTGTACTGACCTGTAAAGTATAGCAAATTTGCTTTCATTGATTTTTTTTATACGTGTATTTTCGTAATAAAAAACCCCGAATGATTCGGGGTTTTTTTAAAGCCGTGATGACTTAGAAGCGGTAACCTAGACCAAGATAAGTCACAATCGGGTTAATTTCGATTTTGCTTGAACCTTGAACCAAAGTTGCGTTCGATGCATTGTTGACGACATCGAGATTTGCATGCGTGCTGAGGTGTACATAGCTGACAGAAGCCGTTGCAAACCAGTTCGGCGTAATATTGTAATCTGCGCCAACGAAAGCGACTGGTGCGACTGTGTCGTCAATATCTACATTACGAATACTTGAAGCAGCTGTTGCTGACAATCGTGAACTAACTTCAGGGTTGAGTTTAAAATCACGGAAGCTGGCATACATAAAGCCCGCACCGACATATGGACGGAACTTATTGTTGATATTGCCAAATGTATATTTGCCTGTCAGTACTGGGCTATAAACTTTTACATCACCAACTTTGCTAAAGCTATCAAGGTTTAATGCACCACCTAGCAATTGTCCTTTACCTTGAATATCCACTTTAGGCGGCACACCCAAGATCAAACCAACGGTTACGTTGTCATTTACCAAATAATCAAGCTTAAATTCTGCTGTATCTGCGTTATCTAGTTCAAAGCCCGCAGCTGAGTTAAAGTTGTTATACACAGAAGAATTAGTAACTTGTGAGCTCGAATTTACACCCTGCTTAGTGCCTTGTGGCATAATGTGCGCCCAACCTGCCGAAACAGCATATGATTTACCATCTGAGGTTGCTGCGTGTGCGCCAAAACTTGTAACAATCAATGCAAGTGGTAAAAGTGCTGTTGTTAATTTTTTCATCAAAAAATGTCCTATTTTATTGAATCTAAAGGCCAAGGCATCCCAGCCCTACAGATAATCTTGATATTAGAAGAAATACATGAAAGATCAACTAGAAAACTCAAAATTTCGTAACTGCGTAGTCGTTTAATTCATCAAAAAATCTGTACAACACTTTTAACTGGGAATTTTGTCATGATCACGGTGTTTTAAGCTCAATTGCCCTCTGAGTACATCGGCAAACATTTTCCAGTCTGAAATAAAGCTATACAGTGGCTGTTTAAAGCTCGCTGGTTTATTCTTTTCAAATACAAAATGCCCGACCCATGCGCAGGCATAGCCTGAGAGCAAACCATAAAGTGCATAGCGCGGCTTGCGCTGACGAATCGCTTTAGCAAAGAAATACAATCCGATTGAACTCCCTGCCACATGCAGGCGTCGGCTAACCATATGACGGTGCTCGGTGAGATAAAAACGATAAAATTCGGAATAATTACGAATGGGAAAGTTGGGTTGCTGAGTCGTAGCTGGCGTGTGCATCTTCACTGGCGCATTCATGAGTAGTGTCCTGAGTTTTTTTATTCAAGATACGCCTTTTCAAAACAAAAATGTAGAAAATCGGATGAAATTTATGCTGTTTTACGCCAACAGTGTAGTGCTAAGCGTGGCAGATCTAAGGTGAAAAGATACGAGCGAATTCAATACAAACATCAAGCGTAGATGGCCACGTTAATGCTATGCTTCATTTAAAGACATGATGAGAATGAACAAGGCGTTGGAGGTGTATCATGATTGAAGTCGAGTTAAAATTTCAGCTTCCAGAAAATAAGAAAAAAAGTGTTTTACAAGCCTTAAAGGCCAAGACCGCAGAGAAAATTCGGCTACAAGCGAAATACTACGATACTCCCGATCGTTTATTGGCACAGCAGCATGTAGCTTTAAGATTGCGATTGGAAGGTCAGGAATGGGTACAAACCTTTAAAGCATCAGGTAAAACACATCTTGAACGCATTGAATGTGAAGTCAAAATAGGCAAGTCGAATGCTGAGCCAGAAATTGACCTAAGTTTGTTTCAAGCCTATCCAGAGGTGATGCAACGACTTCAAGCTGTACTGGGCGATCAGGCGAAAACGCTTTGCATGCAATTTAAAACAGATGTTCAGCGCACCTACCGCGTGGTTGAGGTTGATGGTACGCATATTGAAATTTGTCTGGATGATGGCGAAGTTTCGACACCAGAGCGAGCTGAAAAAATCTGTGAAGTCGAATTTGAACTTAAATCTGGCTCTGCCGAAACGTTGATCTTGTTTACACAAGAGTGGGTGAAAAAATATAAACTTTGGCTCGATGTGAGAAGCAAAGCTGAACGCGGCAATCTGCTCGCGACCAATCAGAAAACCTCGCCAGCCACCAAAGCGAAGGCACTGGTTTTAGATAAAAAAATGTCAAACGATATGGCACTGCGCCAAATGATTGGCAATGCACTGGCACAATTGCTCCCCAATGCTGCATTTATTGCTGAAGGTATCGCAGCACCTGAACACATTCATCAAGCACGAGTCGCCATTCGTCGAATGCGAAGCGCGTTAAAAACATTTGGTCGCTGGTCGAGCGATGTAGATACCAGTTGGGAAGCTGCTCTTGGCGATCTTCAGCGCGAACTGGGTGTATCACGTGATCAAGATGTCCTTCGCGATGAGATTTTGCCAAAACTGGTTGAATCGGGTGCACCCTTTAAGAGCCTTCCGAAAGAAAAATACGGTCAGCTCAAGGCGTATCAAACATTTGAAAAACCTGAACATGTGTGTTTATTGCTACAATTGCTGGCGTTTAGTATTCATAATGGCAAATCAAGCAAGAAGAAAAATCTGAAAAAGCAAGCATCAGATACACTTGATCGCTTACTCAAGAAAATTATTCAAGATGCCTCAAAGTTTGCTTCATTGAAAACCGAACAACGCCACCGCCTACGCAAGCGAGCCAAACGATTACGTTACAGCATTGAATTTGTTTCAGGTCTTTATAAGAGCAAAAGAGTTAGCCAGTACTTGAGTCAGCTGCAAAGCATTCAGGAAATTCTGGGGGATTATAATGATATGCATATGACTGAAACTTACTTTGAAGCGCTGACTACTGACGACCCCACCTACTGGTTTGCTGTAGGCTGGAGCCGCGGACAACAATCTCAACTGATTAAAGACGCAAGTGAACAACTCGAGCGCTTTCGTCAGCAACCATCTTTCTGGAAGACCAAATAGAGCCAGATTGTTGAGCAAAACCTAACGATACTTTCCAAAAATTTTCCAGACACCATTGTCCGCAATGGGGTCTGAATAACTGTCATTGCGCTGTTTACGCGGCTTGTCTCTTGCATCGATCAGTTTAAAGTGCGGCTCTACACCGAGTACAATGCCATTCATATAAAATCGGGTTCGGGTATAGTCGCTTTGCCCGTGCTGAAACACATAGGTTCTGAGATCGATAAATTCTCGATGTGCCACCAATGCCGCAGTATCATCACTATTGATCCACTCCTGCATCGCCAGTACCTGATCCAGTTCAAAATGACCGCACTTTTGTTGCAAACTCGCTACACCACGAAAAGTTTTTGATTCTTTGGCACGGGTTTTATTGATCCGGATGCGATCTACATGAAAATAAAATAGCGGCAAATTCAAATGACTCGGTAAATGAATCGCATCGATTGTTTCATCTTCCATAAACGGCTGAAATAAACTTTGTGCACGCTCAATAAGTTCTTTCCAGTGCTGGTAATAACGCTCAACATCGGCTTGTAAGCCATAATAAATGGGTAAGCCGTCTACCATCTCAAGCGACTGAGGTGGCCAGATATGCTGACGTAACAGATGAATATCCTGTTTGAGATTTTGAACCGCTATGGCATCTTGCATTAATCATCTCGTGCTCTGCTTAGGCTATTTAAGACTATGACAAAGGTTTAGTTTCTGCAAGGGTTTCACGTATAATGTTTGCCTCATTTGTGTTGGAAAAAACCATGTCTCAAAAGATTAATGCCGCTGATATCACCGAAGAAGAGGCTTTAAATGCCGTATTTTTTGAGCGTGCGGATGAGTTCATTAAACTTGCCAATGAGTTCTGCCGCCCTAAAAAAGGTGAAAAGCCAGACCCTGCTGAGCTACGTGGCCAAGTCAGTGCCGCAATGTTATTTGCGACTGCGCGTTTTAATACTTGGGTTGCCGCAAATAACTTTAAAGATGGCGAAGAAATGCGTGAGGCCAAAGAGCAAATCATGACGTATCTGATGCAACAATTCCAAATGATGCTTGAAGATAACTTTGACGAATATTGTGAGCAGTTCGAAAATTACTTACGTTTTAGAAAAAATGAAGAGTTTCACGCACACAAACACAATCATTAAAAAAAGCCCCAGATGGGGCTTTTTTAATACCGTTTAAATTAAGAGCGTTTAACTGACTGTGCTTGACCGTACTGGTCGGCCATCACTTCAACCAAATGATCGAGCTGGATGTATTTTTTAATCACACGATCTACATCTGCTTTGGTGATAGTGGCATACTCTTGATCACGTTTCAGACGATCTTTTAAGGTCTTTTTATATTCCATTTGCCCATTGAGCATTCGGTGAATATTACGCTCATCCTCAAGTGAAGTGACGCGTTTTTTCATGATATTGGCTTTTGCTGCCGCAACTTCCTGATCTGTTACACCCTTTTGAATCATTTCTTGCAGCACTTCATGAATTAGCGATGAAAGCTGATCGGCCTTGCCCGCTGTGTAGTTTGCGCTAATGCTCAATACGCCATTGTTCAGGTCTGGATCGAGATCCACATCACTTCCAAAGCCATATACCAAGGCATTTTTTTCACGTAAAGCAACGGCCAAGCGCGATGAAATTTGTGAATCACCCAATATCTGCGCTAAAACCAGCATTGCAGGTGCATCGGGGTGCTCTGTACCCACAGGGAATGTTAACAGTGCTTGGTAGTTACCAAATTCACGTTGCTCAGAGAGAGCATGCACTTTTTGCGCTGGATAAGCCGTGTATTCAGACATCAGTTTTTTATAAGGCTCTTGATTATTCCAGTTTGCAAAATTCTGATTTAGCGTCTGTTTCATGCGCACTGGATCGAAATCTCCAGTGACTGAAATACGTGCGTGATTCATAGCAAAAAAGCGATCATAAAGTGCTTTTACTTGCGCTTGAGTGGCTTTTGAAATTTCTGTTTTAGCCAATTCAGGTTCGAAATGGTAGCGTAAATCTCCAGGTTTATAGGTTTCAACCAAGCGCGCCATAGTGAGCGCAGCAACCGTTTCAGGCTCGGTATAAGGACGATCTAGACTGGCCAAACTTTGCGATTTAATCAGATCAAATTGTGATTGTTCAAACGACGGCTTTTTCATCATTTCAATTATAAAATGAAAGAAATCATTAAATTGATCTTTATTGGCCTGAATATTAATCACCATACCATTATCCGACATGGCGGCTGACGCACTACCACCAGCCTCAATCGATTTGTCTGCTACTTGCTGCAAGTTGTATTGTTCAGAACCACGTAGCAATAAGTAAGACGTTAAATCAAGTATTGCACTTTTTCCAAAAAGAGATTGTTCTGTACCAAAATCGACCGACAATGTTGCGTAGGTTCGATCATCTCGGGTTTCAGTCGGAAACAGTGCGTACTGCATGCCGTTGCTGAGTTGACCCCGCACAATTTTCTTTTCGTTGCTTTCAATTTCTTGTTTTGAGCGCTGAGTAAACTGCTGAATTTCACGCTGATATTCTGAAATATCTTTGAGCGGTTCAGGTGCCTCAGTTTGCTGATCAAGCGTTTTTTTCACGCTTGAAGCGGCTTGCTGCGCCATGGCTTTTTTCTGGCTTTCAGGCGTAGGTTTGATGTCTCCCACCACACGATGTGAGGCTGTAAAAAACTCACGATATATCTGATTGACCGTGGTGGTATCCAGTTTTTTTACATCATCGACATCTTGGTAGTAGCGCCCCCAATCACCTCGCGTAGAAGCAATGTAGTCACTTAAACGCGACCCAAGTGCAATCGGATCTTTTTGAATCAGATCGATCTGGGTCTGCATCAGTTGCTTGACACGCTTGAGCTCAATATCATCAAATGGCTTAAACTGCTCCACTTGCTTGGCCAATGCCGACTCAACGGTCGTGGCATTTTGCGAAGGTGAATACACAGCACCCAAAAAGACCAAATTAAAATTTTGATCAAGCCATGTTGCAGCTTCCACATTGGTTGCGGTGCCCGTTTCGACAATACTTTTATAAAGACTGCCACTTGGCTGCATAGTATACAAAAATGGTGCAAGGGCTAATGCAGGTTGTAATTTAGGCTCACTCTTGTTGCTATAAATATTATATTTAGCCAGATCACTGCCCTTCTCGACTAAAAATTGTCGCGGCTGGATTTTCGCTGGATCTAATGCTGGTACCTGAACAGGTGCGGGTACAGCCCGAGACGGTATTTGAGCAAAGTTTTTGTCGATGGTCTGAAGAATTGAAGATTTGTCAAACTTTCCCGAAATAACCATGACAGCATTATTCGGTGCATACCATGTACGATAGAACTGCTCAAGTTCCTGCATATTGATGGATTTTAATTCAGGTAAATCTCCAATCGGCAAACGGCCCAGATACCGATTGCCGTAAAATGCCTTAAACATCTGATCAATCAACACTGCAAAAGGTTGATCTAAACGCACTTCACGTTCGCGCTTTACAATTTCGATCTCGGAGGGAACATACTTGTCTTGCAGCACCAGTTTGTTCATACGCTGCGATTCCAAGTACAACACCTGATCCAGCGCCTGCTGATCTGCACGTACAATATTGGTGTAACGTGTAGTGTAATACTCCGTACTCGCATTGGTGGAGAGCGTATACTGATCCAGACGGCGCTGAAAGGCTTCACCTTGAACATCTTGGGTGCCTTTAAATGCCAAATGCTCTAGCAGATGTGCCATCCCCCCTTTACCTTTAGGATCATTCAACGAACCCGTTAAGTAAATGGTGTTGATAAATACTTTATTTGCTTTTTCGTTAGGTGCCAAAACAACACGTAAGCCGTTATCAAGTTTATATTCTTCAATATTGTGTTGTGACTTCACTAAAACAGCTTGAGACCAACTGAGGGTACTAAAACCCAGTAAAACAAAAGAAAAACTAAGCTGTTTAAAGCGCGTTAACATAATTGTTCCAAAAATATCGTAATAAGAATCATTAAAAATCGACTCTATACTAAAAAATGTCCCGCGCTATTCATAGTGATTTTTTGAAACAAAAGCCAGTGTATGGTTTAGTCATCGTGGAGCTTTAAATTAAGATGACGATACAAACCACAATTGCCTGAAAACAAATAGGCCAATAAGCAGGTAATCACGGCGTACTCGGCAATCGCAACACCAAAAAGTTCAATGGCTAAGATAATAGAAGTCAAGGGTGCTTTACTCGCCCCTGCAAATAAACTCACTAGCCCCAGCCCCGCCAAGAGCGAGATAGGTAGCGGTAAAAACTGCCCTAAAGCATTGCCCAATGTTGTGCCCACAAAAAACAACGGCGTGATTTCGCCACCTTTAAAACCAGAGCCCAAGGTGGTCGCGGTGAAAATCAGCTTGCCAATAAAATCGGTGACAGGCAACTCATGATAAAACGAAGCAATCATGCTATGCACGCCTAAACCGTTAAAGGTTTGCTGACCGACCATGAGCGTCATCAACATGATAAGAATTCCCCCCACCATGGGTCGAAATGGCATGAAGGTAATATGACGATTCAAACGCTGACTGACAAAATGAATCGAAGCAATAAAGATACGTGCAATGATGCCAAAAACTACACCTGCAACAATCAGGCTAATGATCACTTCGCTGGTGAGTTTTGGAAAACTCGCCACCACATAATACTGATGCGGGTGCACAATATGAAAAAACTCGGGCACCTGCGATGCAATCACTGCCGAAACAAAACACGGAAAAACTGCCGAATATCGCAGTTTTCCAAGCGAGGTAATTTCAAGCCCATAAATGGCACCTGCCAAAGGCAAGCCGAAAATTGCGGCAAAGCCAGAGCCAATACTGGCAATCAGAAAGATCTTGCGATTGTCATGTGGTACTTTAAATACTTGGGTAAGATGATCGGTTAATGCACCGGAAAGCTGAACGGCTGGTGCCTCACGCCCCGCCGATCCACCGAAAATCTGGGTGAGGATGGCACTGACAAATATCAGTGGACTCATGCGCTTTGGAATAAAGGCTTTAGGCTGATGAATTTCATCGATGAGCAAGTGTGTGCCCTTTTCGATGGGCGTACCATAGTAATAAAACAGATAGCCCAACATCAGGCCAATAAAGGGTAAAAAATAAATCAACCACGGATAAACACCGCGAACTTTATTGGCCAGATCAAAACACGCAAAAATCAGACTCGACGAAACCCCAGAGATGACCCCGATCAGGATCGAAACCACAATCCAATACCCGGTATATTGAATAATTTCACGATATTCCGACGATGGAAAAATTTTCATATCTCTCAGTGTGCAAGCCGATTTAAATACGCATAGTGAATGCTCAGGTTCTGGACAAAAGTGTAACATCTTTTGTAGCTTTCACGCTTAATCTGAACTTAAATGCAGGCGAAAACTTGTAAAGTGAAACGCTTAAGTGTGCTGAGCATCGTCGAGTGTAATGTCACTTTGCATGTACAGCACTGCGTATCCAGAAATTTCAATGCGCTGGTCATCTAAAATTCGGCAATACAATGTTCCACCACGTGTCGATGCCTGATAAGCAACCAATTCCTGTTTCCCCAGACGCTCGGCCCAAAGTGGCGCTACGGCGGTGTGAATCGAACCGGTGACCGGATCTTCATCTATTCCAATAGCTGGAGCAAAGTAGCGTGATACACAATCGTATTGCTGTGTATCTGGTGCAGTGATGAGTAAATCCAGTGTGGCATGAGACGCCGTAATGGCCGTTCTGGTTTTCCCAAGCGTTTTTAACTTTGAAAAATCTGGCACTTCATCGAGTACATCTTGCACGCTTTCATATTCCACAATATAAGCCTGTGCATTTTGATACACAGCCTTAAAAGGCTTTTGAAGCGCTTCATCTAAGATAGCCGGGTAATCGTCAAGTTTCTGCGCTGGTCGAACAGGAAAATTCATTTGAATCTTGCCATCTTGTGCTTGCGATACGATAAAAATGCCTAAATCTTTTACATGAAACTGGAGCGTTTTGGCTGTGGTGTAATCTTTAAATAATACAAAAGCACTGGCCAGCGTGGCATGCCCACAAAATGCAACTTCGCTGATTGGAGAAAACCAACGAATTTCAAAATTCTGATGATCCAAAACTTTTACAAAAGCAGTTTCAGACAAATTGTTTTCAAGTGCGATAGATTGCATGAGGCTGTCTGAAAGCCAGTCTTCTCGAATAATGACCGCAGCAGGATTTCCTTTAAAAAGATGCTGTGTAAATGCATCGACTTGGTACATTTTCATGAATATCGTCTCTTGTTCGTTTTAGTCTATTTTCGCAATTAGGAAGAAAAATAACAGATACAGTATTTTTAAAAAAACCAGCACAGAAAAAAGCTCTAGAACAATCTAGAGCTTTTTTGAATTGAATTTAAGACTGATCGAGCATGACATCGTCACGATCAAATACATCTTTATCGGTCTGTTTTAAAATCTGACTGGTCACCATGCCGGCTGTCATTGAACCATTTACATTTAAGGCAGTACGCCCCATATCGATCAGCGGTTCAATCGAAACCAGCAGTGCCACCAGTGTTACAGGCAAGCCCATCGCTGGTAGCACAATTAAGGCAGCAAACGTTGCACCACCACCCACACCCGCCACTCCAATTGAACTGAGCGTGACTATACCCACCAAGGTTGCAATCCAAACCGGATCGAGCGTGTTAATGCCAACCGTTGGCGCCACCATCACTGCCAACATGGCTGGATACAAACCGGCACAACCATTTTGACCAATTGTGGCACCAAAAGAAGCAGAAAAACTCGCAATTGACTCTGGAACCCCCAAACGACGTGTCTGGGCTTCGATATTGAGCGGAATACTTGCAGCACTGGAACGGCTGGTAAAGGCAAAGGTTAAAACAGGTGCAACTTTCTTAAAGAATTTTGCTGGGGAAACACCCACAAACAATAACAAGATGGCATGCACCACAAACATGATGCCCAGCCCAAGATAAGAAGCAATTAAGAAACTACCTAAATTGAGGATATCCGCAATGTTCGAACTGGCAACGACTTTGGTGATTAAGGCAAATACACCATAAGGTGTTAGCATCATGACCAAACGTACCAGTTTCATCACCCATGATTGTAAGATCTGAATTGCATGCAAAACACGTTCGCCTTTGGCTTGGTCATCGCGAATTAAATGAATAGCCGCAATACCCAAGAAGACTGCAAAAATTACCACACTAATAATTGAGGTCGGATTTGCACCTGTCAGCTCTGCAAATGGATTACTCGGAATAAAAGACAGTACCATTTGTGGCACAGTCAAATCGGTCAGTTTGCCCACATAATCGGTTTGAATTGCACTTAAGCGAGCCGTTTCGGCTGCACCCTGAACCAATCCTTGCGCAGACAAGCCAAATAAATTGGTGACCCCAACACCCACCAGTGCTGCAATCAATGTTGTAAACAGCAAGGTTCCAATACTATAAAAACTAATCTTGCCCAGTGCAGATGCTTCATGCAACTTGGTGACTGCACCTAAAATTGAAACAAATACCAGCGGCATTACCACCATTTGCAGCAATTTTACATAACCATTGCCCACAATATTGAACCAGCTAATCGAATCTTTAAGAATGACATTTCCACCGCCATAGATCAGATGCAAACCCAGACCGAATACGACACCCAGCAGCAAACCTGCCAGTACTTTTTTTGCCAAACTCCAGTTGGTTTTTCTGGTTTGTGCAAGCAGCAGCAAAGCGGCGATAAAAACAAGAATATTGACGATTAGAGGCCAATTCATTCCTCTACTCCTAATTTAATTTAAAACGTTTAACTTCAACTATTTGACCATAGCGTGAATCTACCACGCCAGTTTTTTTATTCAATCAAAGCCGCATAGTATGGAGAATATTTTCAATTATCTGATATAAATTATTATGTTATCTATATAATTTTTATTTAGATATTTAAACTCCACCCTGTTTAATTCTTCATCGAGATTATATTACGGATTGATCTTAAGACTTATACTATGTGGTTTTTTTACCCAATTCCATCTGTAAATCTTTAATGTTATGGCATCGATGTGGTTGCTAGATAGCAATTGCGTCAGGCACACGCTATAATCTTGGTCATGAAGCAAAACACCTACGCGCCAAGGATTGATCGCCTTATCATCCATGTATTGGTTTTGAGCTCACTACATCGGTTGGTTACCCTATGTCAGTTGATTCATCTAATACCCCGCAAAGGTTGAAGCCAGCGAACGGTCTCGATTAATATTTAAGCAAATCTAGGGTTATACGCAAATCATCAGTCGCGTATGCTCAACTCGATTTGTATTCTCCTCTGCCACAGGTCATACAAAAAGATCGACATGGGGCTGAGTTATTTAGATCACTCCCTTAAACGATGTCATGAAGCCATGGGCTGAGTGCTTAAATCATCCGCATCGAGCGATCAAGTTTAAGTCTCCCTCACCTTTTTCACATCAAAAGATTTAAGCAGTAAATTTTATGAAAATAGTTGTATTTAACAAACCATATGATGTGTTGTCGCAGTTTCGAGAAGACAGTAAGCATCCGACCGTATCAAGTTTTATCAATGATCCAGATTTACGAATTGCAGGACGTCTAGACCTCGATTCCGAAGGTCTGATGTTTTTGACCGATCATGGTGGTTTAAACCAATACATTACTCATCCAAACAATAAAAAGTACAAAACTTATTTGGTTCAGGTAGATGGTGATATTACCGAAGAAGCACTCGAACAGCTGCGCAAGGGTGTTGAACTGGCTGATGGCATGACCCTTCCGGCGAAAGCCATTAAAGTCTCTGAGCCTGAATGGCTCTGGGAACGTCACCCGCCAGTGCGTTATCGTGCCAGTATTCCGACCTCTTGGGTAGAAATCCAGATTTGTGAAGGCCGCAACCGACAGGTTCGTCGCATGACCTCAACAGTAGGCTTCCCGACTTTACGCCTCATTCGAACCAAAATTGGCTCAATTGATCTTGAGCGCTTGGGGCTACAACCGGGTGAGCAAAAGGAAATTGAACCGTTACTTTATCCAGACTTTAAAGATGTCCCTGAAGACAAGCCATTTCGCTCGCGTTCTTATGTGAAAAAGCCGGGTGGCACAGGAGGCAAGCCGCTGCATCAAAAAAATAAAGACGGCGACAAAAAAGATCCAGCGAAAAAGAAATCAGGTACCACTCGTATTTGGCAAATGGACGAAAGTGAAAAGCCACGTCGTAAGACCAACGGCACCACAAGACCCAACACCAAGAGTCGTGGCCGCCGAGCGCGTTAATCTGCTAAAAAAACAGGATGCTTCGGCATCCTTTTTTTATGATGTTACATTTTTTACTACACGAATTTATGCCGAATCGATACCATAACCATTTGAATATTGAGATCAATCAGATGATAAAAAAGCTGCTTCCTCTCATTGGACTTGGTTTTTCGGGATTTGTTTTTGCACAAAACCCATTAAGTGTGCATGTATTAAATTTAGATACCGGTCTACCATCGGCACACGTGAATGTAGTGCTAGAAGCACAGCAAAATGACAAATGGGTCGAAATCAACTCAGGCTCGACCGACGATAACGGTCGGATCGAGGCACTTTATCCGGAAAATAAAACTCTCGATAAAGGCGTATATCGGGTCACCTTCAAAACAGGTGAATGGTTTCGCCAAAAAAATCAGCGTAGCTTTTTTCCAGAGGTGCCCGTGGTCTTTGTCATCGATGGTTCGTTGCCGCATTATCACATTCCACTGTTAATCAGCCCTTACGGTTACTCGACGTATCGGGGTAACTGAGTACAAGAAAAGCAATCTTTTCAAAATTTGAACAGATAAAAAAACCGATGCCTAGGCATCGGTTTTTTTAGTTTTTAAGTGTTTTAAGCCACTGTTGAAAGCGCAGAATTAAAGGTCTCGCTTGGACGCATTAATGCATTCACTTTAGCTGGATCAATCGCGTAATAGCCACCAATATCCACTGACTTGCCTTGTACTTCTGAAAGCTCAGCCACGATTTTGTCTTCGTTTTCACTTAATAGTTTTGCAAGTGGTTCGAACTTGGCTTTGAGTTCAGCATCTTCGTCTTGTGCAGCAAGTGCTTGTGCCCAGTATAAAGATAAGTAGAAATGACTACCACGGTTATCAATTTCACCTGTACGGCGCGATGGAGACTTGCCGTTATCGAGTAATTTACCCGTTGCTTGGTCAAGTGTCTTGGCAAGAAGTTTAGCGCGCGCATTGTCTTCTTTAATGCCCAACTCTTCGAGTGAAACTGCCAACGCCAAGAACTCACCCAGTGAATCCCAACGCAAGTGGTTTTCTTCTACCAACTGCTGTACGTGTTTCGGTGCAGAACCACCCGCACCTGTTTCGTACATGCCACCACCGGCCATTAACGGCACAATTGAAAGCATTTTTGCAGAAGTACCCAATTCCATAATCGGGAACAAATCGGTGAGATAGTCACGCAAGATGTTACCAGTGACCGAAATAGTATCTAAACCGCGAACAACGCGCTCAAGCGTATAACGCATTGCACGCACTTGCGACATGATTTGGATATCCAAACCTTCTGTGTCGTGTTCTTTCAAATACTTTTGAACTTTTTTGATCAGCTCATTTTCGTGTGGACGGTACGGGTCGAGCCAGAAAATCGCAGGCATGCCTGAGTTGCGTGCACGTGTAACAGCAAGTTTTACCCAGTCACGAATCGGTTCATCTTTTACCTGACACATACGCCAGATATCGCCTTCTTCAACGTTTTGCGTCAACAATACTTCACCCGTTTCAAGATCGGTAATGTTGGCAATACCCGCTTCAGGGATTTCAAAAGTTTTGTCGTGCGAACCGTATTCTTCAGCTTTTTGAGCCATCAAACCAACGTTAGGAACTGTTCCCATGGTTTTCGGATCAAAATTACCGTGCCATTTACAGAAATTAATCATTTCTTGGTAAATACGCGCAAATGTTGATTCAGGCATAACGGCTTTTGCATCGTATTGCTTGCCATCGGCACCCCACATTTTACCGCCTGCACGAATCATGGCTGGCATAGATGCATCGACAATGATGTCGTTTGGAGAATGGAAGTTGGTGATGCCTTTTGCAGAATCCACCATTGCCAATGCTGGACGGTGTTCTTGACATGCATGAAGATCTTCAATGATTTCTTCACGTAGCGATGTTGGCAATGTTTCGATTTTTTCGTAAAGACCTGCCATGCCGTTATTGACATTAATGCCAAGCTCATCGAACAGCTTGCCATGTTTTTCAAAAGCGTCTTTGTAGTAAATTTTCACACAGTGACCAAACACGATTGGGTGAGACACCTTCATCATGGTTGCTTTTACGTGTAAAGAGAACAAGATGCCTGCTTCGCGGCAATCATCGAGCTGCTTTTCATAGAAATCGCACAGCGCTTTTTTGCTCATAAACATTGAGTCGATGATTTCACCGTCTTTCAACGCTACTTTTGGTTTGAGTACAATCGTTTCGCCACGATTGGTGATCAACTCCATTTTAACGTTGCGCGCACGGTCAAGTGTCATTGATTTTTCGCCATGGTAGAAGTCACCTTCTTCCATATGCGAAACATGAGTTTGCGACCATTGCTTCCACTCACTCATTGAGTGTGGATGTTTTTTCGCATAATTTTTTACAGCTGCAGGTGCACGGCGGTCTGAGTTACCTTCACGAAGTACAGGATTTACTGCTGAACCTAAACATTTGCCATAGCGTGCCTTGATTTCTTTTTCTTCTTCAGTTGTTGGATTCTCAGGATAGTTTGGAATCGCAAAACCTTTAGATTGAAGCTCTTTAATACATGCAGTGAGCTGTGCTACAGAGGCACTGATGTTTGGCAATTTGATGATATTGGTGTCTGGATCTTGAGTTAAACGACCCAACTCAGCCAAGTTGTTTGGAACTTTTTGCTCGTCACTTAAATAATCAGAGAATTCTGCAAGAACGCGAGAAGCTACAGAAATATCACTTTTTGCAATTTCTATGCCTGCAGGCTTAGTAAAAGTCTCAATGATCGGCAGCAGTGAGTAAGTCGCTAATAGCGGCGCCTCGTCGGTCAGTGTGTAAATGATTGTTGACTTTCCACCAGCCATATATATCTCCTGCTTTGGATTGAGTTTTTTTAGGAGCGATGATCAAGATTCACTCCCTGAAACCGATTAGCTTAAATAAAAACCCTGAGAGTATCCGCTGTCACGACTGTTCAGTCAACGTCATATCTAGTGATATCCACATTTCGAAAAAAAATAGTGTTCGACTATCAGATTTTGGATCGGTTTAATTGCACATATTGAGAAATTTAACTGTTTGAAACTCTTATTTTTCATATTTTTTACGGGCTGTTGTCATGATATGCATATGCTCGCAACAAAAAACACACCCAAATAAAAACCAGTGATTGTCACCAGTTTTTATTTGTTTATCTTTTATAAGCTTATGGCGCAGTGAATTTTAACCATTTATCCAGTTTATTTTGATCTTCAACAGTTAACTGAACTTCCTGTAGTTCAAGCGCATCGGCACTTATTGTAAAAGTCATAAGCTCATCTCGACGAAACGCATGTACAACATATTCACCCGATGCCTTGGCATAACGTGCCAATAGCTTTTCAGTCGCTTTTAAACCATCAATCGCAACAATCACATCTTGCGCAGAAAGGCCTGCTTTGGCTGCACTAGCACTACGGTTCACCTGTTGTACCAACACACCTTCTAGTTTGTCAGCCAACTTCATACCAAACGGTAATTGTTTGTCGCCCTGAATGCTGTAGTTCAGACCAAATTCAGGTAAAAGCTGATCGAGTGGCAATTCATCTGTGGTATTGATTAAATGATTAATCTGCTCAAGCCAGTTATCACCAGTTAACTGTTCACACAATTCAAAAATGGTCCGCTCATTCACCTGAACACCATTTTGTGTATTGGCATACATTTTTTGTAGCAGTGCATCGAGGTTCGATCCACGTAAGCGCAGGCCTAAATCGAGACAAAGTGCAACCAAGCAGCCCTTGTTGTAATAACTGGTACCGGCATTGTTGGAGTTTTCATCTGGACGATAAAACTTGATCCATGCATCAAAACTTGACTCTGCCACAGTCTGAACAAATCTTCCCGGATTTTGTAAATAGCGGTCGATCTGTGCTTTGAGTAATTTTAAATACGATGCCTGTGAAATGACGCCACTTCTGAGCAGGACCAAATCATCGTAATACGATGTAAAGCCTTCAAAAATCCAGAGCAACGACGTATAACCTTCCTGATGCAAATTATACTGGGCAAAAGTTTCTGGTCGGATAAATTTGACCAGCCACGAATGAAAATACTCATGACTGCACAAGCCCAAAAAGCGCTGGTAATCTTCAGACGGTTCTTCTGCTTCATTCGGCTGTGGCAAATCGGTACGCGGAATAATTAAACTGGTACTGTTACAGTGCTCAAGACCACCATAACTATTGCCAGTGGCCATAGCCATAAAGGTGTAATCTTTAAAAGGTGCCGAGCCAAAAATTGCAATTTCAGTCTGACAGATTTTCTCTAAATCTGATTTTAAGCGCTCGACATTGGTATTGTGTTGACCAGAAATCACCATTTCATGCTGAATTCCTGCTGCTTCAAATTCAAAGCGCGTCTGTTCAGCCAATTCAAACGGACTATCGATTAACTGATCATAATTTTCGGCTTTGAGTGTAAAGCGCCCTCTCACCAAGCTTTTTGCAGGTAAACCCGTAGCCAACTGAAAGTGTTTGAGCTCATCTGGAAGAAAAAGCTCAACTTCACATGGTTTTTCTTCTTGATTAGAAAGCCCCATACACACACAAGCTGGATTGACGTATAAACGGGTCTGATCAACATAGGCCCCACGCACCGACAGATCAAAAGCATAAACATCATATTCAACCGTAATAAGCTCGTGATCGTTGTTAAACAGTCTCCAGCGGTTTTTTTGCTCTTTTTTAATTTGTAAAATACGACCCGCTTCATCGTATGCACGAACCGACTCAACATGTTTGGCAAACTCACGAATCAGGTAACTGCCCGGAATCCAGGTTGGAAGCCATAACTCCTGATTGGGGTCTGCAAGAAAACGTAAGGTGACATGAACGAGATGCTGACGATAGTCGTCAAATTCGATTTGATAATGCAACATAGTTCTACATAAGAATTAGCAAGATGATCTTAGCTTAGCATTTTTTTACAAAGTCTTGCGTAGTTGTCTTATTTGTCTGCAAAAGTCACTAGCCTTGAACCCAAAAAAGGCATAGCATGCGTGTGTTTTGGCATTTCCTGCTAGAGGATGGCAACCTAAGGTGAACACGTGCGACTGATACTGACCATTATTTCTTTATTTAGCCTTTTATGTGCATCTGTTGCACATGCAAATTTGCTTAATATTGCACCCGAGAGTGTTGAGGCAGAAGCATGGAGTATTGTGGATGCGCAATCTGGTCAAATCATTGCCGAGCACAACAGCCATGTACAACGGGCACCAGCATCCTTAACCAAAATGATGGTGGCTTACATTACCTTAAAAGAGCTAAAAGCAGGAAAGCTCCACAAAAATGACATTCTCACGGCAACACCTGTGGTCAATATGGTGATGTGGGATGAATCACAAATGTATCTCAAGCCGGGTGAGCAGATTTCAATCGATCAATTGCTTGCCGGTTTAATTGTGATGTCAGCCAACGATGCTGCAGTCAGTCTAGGTGAAAAAATTTCAGGTAACGTCCCCAACTTTGTGGCACGTATGAATCAAGAAGCACGCGCATTGGGAATGAAAGATACTCATTTTTCCAACCCGGCGGGTGTCACCATGACCGATCACTATTCTACATCGCATGATTTGAGCCTGCTTGCACAGGCAATTGTCAAAGAAACACCCGATTACTTAAATTACTCGAAACTTCCAAGTTTTCGCTATCAGCAGCGCTTTCATCGTGCGACCAATCTGGCGCTTAAAATGGACCCTACTGCTGACGGCCTGAAAACAGGTTACACCAAAGCTGCTGGATTTAACTTGGCATTAACTGCGAAGCGCCCAACCATGAATGTCGATTTGCCTGAGCGTCGACTGATTGTGGTGGTACTCGGCACTAAAAATGCATTTAAACGTGCCGAAGTGGCCAATAAACTCATGAATTTGGCCTACGCCTATACCCGTGATGAAGAAGTGATCAAAAACAAGCAATTGATTGCTGAGCTGCCTGTTGTGAAATCCACCTTAAAAATGTTTAAGGTCGAAACACATACGCCAACCATTGTGACTACATCGCTTTACAATCTGGCACAGCCAATTGATCTCAACAACTTTGATAACATTTCTCAGCGTTTGTTTACGCCAATGGCCAACGGTCAAAAGCAATGGATTGAACCCTTACAAACCACCAATACGCGTATTAATGTAGAACTGAATGAACAACAGTTGACCGCGCCTTTAATGAAAGCAATCAATTTGGCTACGGTTCAGATTTATCAAAACAACCAATTGATTCACAGCATTCAGATTAACGATACAGTGCATATCGAAGAAGCAAATTTCTTTGAACGTTTCTTTATGTGGGTAAAGGGTTTGTTTAATCTGTTTGGGCATGACCAGCAAACAGCAAAGCTGTATCCGCTGCACTAAGTTGTAATCGTCAGATATATTCAGGCAGCTTCGGCTGCCTTTATTTTTGCAAAAACCTCAATAAAAATGCCATTTTCAACTCAAATTAAGACATTTTGAGCAGAAAACTCAATAAAATTTGATAAATTGCATTGAAAAGCCAAAAATCGTCTCCAACTAAGAAAAAATGAACGCTTAAATGTGAAATTTGTGAGATTTTGCGATTTTTAATCTACAAATCTGCTTTTTCACTTTATGATGTGAACTTAAATTGATTGAATGGATCAACAAACATGACTGCTATTGCAAATAACCACGTGGTTTCATTCCACTACAAATTAACGAATGCTGAAGGTGAAACCCTTGACCAATCTCAAGGCGAACCACTTGCCTATTTGCACGGTGCAGGTAACATCATCCCAGGTTTGGAAAATGCACTTGTAGGTAAAGCTGTTGGTGACAAATTTACAGTGAATGTTCCAGCAGCTGAAGGTTATGGCGAGTACAATCCTGATCTCGTTCAAGAAGTTCCAGCTCAAATGTTCCAAGGTGTTGAAAACATTCAACCGGGCATGCAGTTCCAAGCGCAAACTGATGACGGCGTTCAGATCGTTACAGTTAAAGCTGTTGAAGGTGACAACATTGTTGTTGATGCCAACTTCCCGCTTGCTGGTCAAGATTTAACGTTTGAAGTTGAAATCGTTGAAATTCGTGATGCAACTCAAGAAGAGTTAGATCACGGACACGTTCACGGTGTAGGTGGTCACCACCACTAAGCTGGAAATATCCAGTATAAAAGGTAAGACTTCGGTCTTACCTTTTTTTATGCATCCAACACACAAAAATGATAAAAATAGAGCATGAACTAAAATTAAACAGCATTTCACATCTCGCTCACTTTTTTACTTATAAGATTAAAGACAATTCGCTTTCACACACTTTATAAATTTAAACACTTTAAATAGGTCTACAGATGAATCAATTGATCTGGTTTCGAAATGATCTTCGGTTAAACGATCAATCTGCGCTCTGGCATGCAACACAGGCCGGCACAACGCTTGCATTGGTTATTTTCTCTCCTGAGCAATGGCAACGTCATGATGATGCGCCGATAAAAATCGATTTTTATTTACGTCAACTTGCACAGCTTAAAGACGATTTAACAGCACTCAATATTCCGCTAATTGTACGCACCATTCCATTATGGAAAGATATTCCAGACGAGCTAGTCAAGCTGGTAGAGCACTACAAGATTGAAAATGTTTATGCCAATGTCGAAGTAGGCATTAACGAACTTGAGCGGGATCATCAGGCTCAAACAGCACTCAATGCCATTCAAAAAGATTTAAAACTGTATCAAGATAAAACCCTATTCACTTTAGGCAGTATTCGTAATAAAAGTGACGCGCCTTATCAGGTGTATACGCCATTTAAGAAAAACTGCTACGAACTGCTCAATATCAGTCTTCCTCAATGCTTCCCGCAACCCGAAGCTCAGTCGGATGTACCAAAAATCAAAGCAGATGACTCAAAACTTCCTTCCATGACGGACTTGGGTTATGACGAAATCGATAAAAAAACCCAAGCCCTCTGGCCTGTCGGTGAAAAAGCAGCGCATAAGCGTCTTGAAGCGTTTATAAAAGATAAAATCAATCACTATCACGAGCTGCGTGACTATCCGGCCGCTGAAGGAACCAGTTGTATTTCACCGTATTTGACCATTGGTCTGGTGTCTATTCGTCAGTGTGTACAGGCAATTTTTGCAAAACATCAGGGCCAGTTTTTATTAGAAAATAAAGGTCAGGAAGTTTGGCTGAATGAGTTACTCTGGCGCGAGTTTTATCAGCAACTCATGTTTGACTTTCCAAAGCTGTCGCGCCATCAGCCCTTTCAAGATCAAACCAAAACCATTCCATGGAAAGACAATGACGCGCATTTTGAAGCATGGACACAAGGTCAAACCGGCATTCCGATTGTCGATGCCGCCATGCGTCAGCTCAAGGCAATAGGCTGGATGCATAACCGTGTCCGTATGATTTGTGCCATGTTTCTGACCAAAAACCTACTGATCGATTGGCGTAAAGGCGAACAATGGTTTATGCAACATTTGATCGATGGTGATTTTGCGGCCAATAATGGCGGCTGGCAATGGAGTGCTTCGACGGGCACCGATGCCGCACCCTATTTCCGTATTTTTAATCCAGTCAGCCAATCGGAAAAATTCGATCCAGACGGGAAATTTCTTAGAGAATGGCTCCCCGAACTCAAACATTTGGATAACACTCAAATCCATGAGCCATACGCGAGTAAACAAATCTCAAAGCTCAACTATCCAAAACCGATTGTCGATTTAAAAGCCAGTCGTGCAGAGGCGATTGAAGTATTTAAAAATAATTAACTCATCTGTTGGCTTTCAGAAGGCTATTTATGTCTTTCTGGAAGCTTTCCCCCATTCAAACCGGAACTCAAGTCATGCCATAAAATAAAATAGAAAAAACAGCTGACTTGCTATATTGTGATAACGTTTAATAAAAATATGCGTTTGTTTTATTTTGAATAAGTAAAAACTAAGAATAAACCGTTTTACTCATCTCATCGATTTATGTATTCAGGTAAGCTTATGACCTACTCTCATCATGCAGAAGATCACTATATTCATCGTACCGGATGGCTACGTGCCTCTGTGCTGGGGGCAAACGACGGGATTATTTCAGTGACCAGCTTAGTCATGGGAATGGCCGCGAGTGGTGCAAGCTCGCATACCTTGTTTATTGCTTGTCTGGCCGGTTTGATATCGGGTGCAACGTCCATGGCCGCAGGTGAATATGTCTCTGTTCAGTCGCAAAAGGACATTGAACATGCCGATTTGAAGTTTGAGGCAAGAGAGCTTGAAAAGAATCCTCATCTTGAATTAGAAGAGTTAACCATTATTTATATGCGCCGCGGCTTAAGCCCAGAATTGGCCAAAGAAGTTGCCATTCAGTTAACCGAGAAAGATGCACTTGAAGCACATGCGCGCGATGAAATTGGTATTATTGAGCAAACAGCGGCACGTCCTATTCAAGCCGCGTTTTCATCGGCTTTGTCTTTTTCATTGGGCGCACTTTGCCCGATGCTGGCTATTTTGCTGAGTCCTGAACATTTGGTGTCGATCGTGGTGTTGATTGTCGGCGTATGTTCTTTGGCAATCATGGGGGCACTGTCGAGTTATTTTGCCGGTACAGCACTATGGAAAGGCAGCTTACGGATTACACTTTGGGGCATTTTGGCGATGGCCTTTTCAAGCTGGGTTGGGTCATTTTTTCAGGTCGGACCAATTTAATCTTGAGCTGCAAATGATCAATCAGGCCTCAAGCAACATTAGATGATCTTTTCATTCATATATCGCCAGTAACGCTTTGGCACATACTGAATATGCAATTTAATGTTTTTACGGGCCTGAATATTGACGCTGTTGAAGTAGTCTTTCCAGAGCTGGTCGTAGAGCATCTCCTGCTCATCCAGCTCAAGGTCAAAATTCTGACTAAAGCCATTGTCGATATTTTTATCGATGGTACTCGCATTGAGTTCGACTTGATGAATGGTATTTAAATCATAATAAATACCGTAGTGGCGTTTTTCATCGTAAATCAGCCACTCTTGATCTTGGTAACGGGCCTTAAAATGTCGTTGAATCAACGGCAATACATTAAAATCTGGACGAACCAAACTGATAAAAAGTCCTTCTTTGGTTTTTTTAAACCGTACAAATGCTTCCATACGATGTTTTTCACGTCCCACTTGCTTGGTCCACTGTGCAACACCTAACACATCTGGATTGCCATAATTTTTTTCAATCGAAATATGGCTTTGAAAGACATAGACAGCAAAATTAAACAAATGCTGATAAGCCGGTAATTGCTCAGACAAATAGCTGTAATAAAAGCGTTTCAAGCCTTCATTTGAGAGTTTTTGACTTAAACCTTCCCAAACGCGTTTGGCCTGTGCCTCATGGCTCGCAATCTCAATGGTTTCGGCAAGCAACGAGTCTTGAGCCTGATGTTCAAGCGCCAACGTTACATCAAACTCTTTAAACTGAAATGCACGAAAGATACAGCATAAAAGCCCGGTCATTGTGCCATCAAACTGATATATCACCATCGCTAAAAGCCAAACCCCAACTGCGCTGATAATTGTTTGGTGTACTTAGATTGACCCGACTGCAGAATTTGCTGTCGAACCTGTGTCGGATGTAGCTCTTTTTTATAGGCTGGCGTGTCGATACAAAACATAAAATGCTGCGCGCGGCTGTAGGCCACACCCATTTTTTTAAGTTGGTCGGTACGTAGTGGACCAAAACGACGCGCCTGAATAATTTTTTTGGCCGAACGTACCCCAATGCCTGGAATTCGTAGGATCATTTGATAGTCTGCTCGATTGATATCGACAGGAAAATATTCGGGATGTCGAAGTGCCCAGCTTAACTTTGGATCGACCTCCAAATCCAGATTAGGAAACTGCGGATTGACAATCTCATTGGCAGCAAAGCCATAAAAGCGCATCAGCCAATCAGACTGATACAAACGATTTTCACGTAATAACGGGGGTGCAGAACCAATCGCTGGCAAAGCCTTGTCTTGATCATTAATTGGGATATAACCTGAGTAGTAAACCCGTTTAAGCTTGTAATCTTTATAATGCTGATCGGCCATCATCATGACATCATAATCGGTCTCATTTGAGGCACCTACCACCATTTGTGTAGTTTGACCCGCAGGTACAAATTTTGGCACAGAGCGAATCAGCTTGCGTTCATCTTTAAACTGAATTAAGCGGTCTCGAACAATGCCTAAATCTTTTTGTACTTCGGCGTGGCTTTTCTCAGGTGCAAATTGTTTTAAACCTGCTTCGGTCGGCATTTCAAGATTAATACTCATACGGTCGGCATAAAGCCCCGCCTCGGTAATCAGCTCTGGTGAAGCACCCGGAATGGTTTTTAAATGAATATAGCCGTTGAAATTTTCTTCCAAACGTAATTTTTTAACCACTTGAAGCATTCGCTCCATAGTGTAATCGGCAGACTTAAAAATTCCTGAACTTAAAAATAACCCTTCTATATAATTACGACGATAAAAATTAATGGTCAGATCGACCACTTCTTGCACCGTAAATGCAGCTCGTTTGACATCATTTGAACGTCTGGATACGCAATAAGAGCAGTCATAAATACACACATTGCTAAATAGAATTTTAAGGAGCGAGACACAGCGGCCGTCTTCGGTATAGCTATGGCAAATACCCGATCCGGTATTTCCCAACCCTTTATCTTTGTTTTTTCGATCACTGCCGCTTGATGAACATGAAACGTCATACTTGGCTGCATCTGCAAGAATTTGCAGCTTTTCACGAATACGATCTGTCATGCATGTCTACCTGATCTGCGATTGCCCATAGCGCTATTATAAAAAATCGCCGGTCAGTGTAGACATGCATTTGATGTATTTACGACACCAGATGTCGCGTTAAATGTAAACAACTTTGCGTTGCAGCAAACCGCCTCAATCTGTCATGTACAGATAAATAATATACGCCGCAAGCTTCGCTGTCCGATGATCGAGATCAAAATTTGGATTACATTCTGCAACGTCCAAAACTTTTACTTTTCCGCTTGCCTTGATGCGTTGCAGCAGAGGTTCAAAAATAGCCAGATCGATTCCTTTAACGGCCGGTGCACTTACGCCCGGAGCGATGCTGGCATGAAAAACATCGAGATCAATCGTGATATAAAGCTCATCTACACGCGCTATAAAGGTATCTATTTTTCGCAATACCGCATCAAGATTGCTGCTATTTAGCTCATGATCGAACAAATAGTCGCAATGAAGCCGCTCGGCTGTTTCAAATAAGGCTTGAGTATTTGAATGTTTGGCAACGCCTAAGCATAAATAATGAAACTCTTGACCATGTTTTGCAGATAGCATTGCGGCATCGTAAAAAGGCGTACCTGATGTGACTTGAGTGGCTTCACGCAAATCAAAGTGAGCATCGAAGTTAATGACGCCAACTTTTTTATTTAAATCTTGATTTAAGACATGCCGAAATAACCCAGAAAAACTTCCAAAAGCCACCTCGTGACCGCCACCGATTACGACAGGTTTACTGCCCTGTTGCAAACATGCATCTACTGCTGTCGCAAGTTGCTCCTGCGCTGCTTCAAGTGCAGCATCTTCACAGTAAATCGTGCCCCAATCTGAAATCGAAATACTTTGATGAACCGGCAAATTACTGAACTGAGTGCGAATTGCATCTGGCGCAAGCGACGCTCCTATCCGGCCATGATTTCGTCGTACACCTTCATCGGATGCAAACCCGATCAGCGTATACGTAGCCGTCGTGCTTTGCCCCACAAGATGGTGAAAGCGTAAATGCGCTGTGCCATCACCATCGTGACGCCCTTTCCATTGAAAGCTTGGGTGAATTGTCATTCCCTTTACCTCATGCATAAACTGAATATTCGATTTCCTGACCATGACGAATAATTCGCTTGGACAAATCTCCCCCCAGCCAGTAGGTCAGTTCTGAGGGGTGTTCGATCTCCCAGGCGACAAAATCGGCCACCTTACCCACTTCCAGACTACCGTGTGAATGTTGTAAGCCCAAAGCCTGTGCGGCATGTCGGGTTACACCAGCCAGTGTCTGTTCAGGTGTTAGTCGAAACAAGGTGCTGCCCATGTTCATCATCAGTCTTAAAGAAAGCGCAGGCGATGTTCCTGGGTTTAGATCACTCGACAAGGCAATTGGCACACCATGTTGCTGCAACAAAGCCACTGGTGGATATTTTGTTTCGCGTAAGAAATAAAAAGCACCAGGCAATAAAACCGCAACGGTGTTATTTTTTGCCATCGCAATCACATCTTGCTCGGTTAAATACTCCAGATGATCTGCTGAAAGTGCCTGATAACGTGCTGCCAGTGTGGCTCCCCCCAATGCAGAAAGCTGTTCTGCATGAAGCTTGACTGGCAGATTTAGCTGCTGCGCCGTTTGAAACACGCGCTCCACTTGTGCTGGCGTAAAAGCCAGATATTCACAAAATGCATCTACCGCATCGATCAGGCCTTCGGCATGTAGCTTAGGTAGCATCTCGTTACAGATATGATCAATATATGCATCTTGATCTGTGCTGCTATATTCTGGTGGAATGGCGTGTGCCGCAAGACAGGTACTCTTCACGGTCATGGGGAGCTGCTTGGCAATTTGACGAATCACCCGCAGCATTTTACGTTCGTTGGAGTAGTCCAGCCCATAGCCCGACTTAATCTCAATACTGGTCACACCGTCTCTTAACAGGGCACGAACGCGCTTGAGACCCGAAGCCAGTAATTCATCTTCATTGGCGGCACGGGTTGCACGCACAGTGCTGGCAATACCCCCTCCTTGTGCTGCAATTTCGGCGTAGCTCACCCCTTCAAGACGCTGCTCAAACTCTAAACTTCGATTGCCACCAAAAACACTGTGGGTATGGCAGTCAATTAGTCCCGGTGTCACCCAGCGTCCTTGCAAGTCACAGACCTGTATATCTGTAATATCAGGCAAGTCCTGTTCTGGACCAATCCAGTCAATATGTGTACCTGAACTGATCAATGCCGCATTTTTTATGATTGAATATTGACCGTCACGCATAGTTGCCATGTGACAGTTTTTCCAAAGCGTTTTCATTGTTTTTTCCTGAAGCAGCATACGCACATGATACGAACGCTGCTTAAGTGTTATCGTTCCATTTCTGCACGGTGCTCAAGCGCTGGGGTGTCTTCTTCTAGATGACCTTGCTTGGGTTTCACCCAAATCATGTAAGCAATCCAGAGTAAAATCAGCCAGCCGGCACCCACATAAATCGCAGGTCGGGAGTCTGGGAAATATCCCATCATCGCCAAAATAAACAGCATAAATATAATTGCGAAAGCTGGTGCAATTGGCCAGCCAATTACCGGAAAATCGAGCGCTTTGATTTCAGCCACAGAGAGTTTGCGACGCATCGCGACTTGTGAAAGCAAAATCATCAACCATACCCACACCGTCGCGAAAGTGGCAATCGAGGCAATAATGATGAATACATTTTCAGGGATAAGATAATTTAAAATGACGCCAACCAGCAACACACCCGCCATAACGACCACGGTCATCCATGGCACGCCGTTCTTAGAAAGCTTTTGAAAGATTTGAGGGGCTTGTCCACGACTCGACATGCCGTACAGCATACGCCCTGCACCAAATACATCACTGTTAATGGCCGAAATTGCAGCGGTGATCACCACAATATTTAAAATCGTGGCAGCAGAACCAATGCCCAAATTTTCAAAAATTTGTACAAAGGGACTACCCTGGCTGCCAATCTGGTTCCATGGAAAGATCGACATTAATACAAAAATAGTCAGCACATAAAATAGTAAAATACGTACCGGTACTGCATTAATAGCTTTCGGCAGGGTCTTTTTCGGATCTTGTGATTCACCTGCGGTAATCCCAATAATCTCAATGCCTCCAAAAGCAAACACCACCACCGACAAACAGGCAATCAGTCCTGCAATGCCGTTTGGCATAAAGCCATCATGAATCCAGAGATTTTGTAATCCCGGTGTAAAGCTCGAATGATCTGCATGAAAACCGTAAAGCATCAGGCCCAAACCACCCACAATCATGGCGATAATGGCAGTGACCTTGACAATTGACAACCAGAACTCAAGCTCACCAAATACTTTAACGTGAATGAGGTTAATCCCGCCCAGAAACATGATCAATGACATGATCCAGATCCAGCGCGGTACATCGGGGTACCAAAACCCCATGTAAATCCCAAATGCGGTGACATCGGCGAGTGCCACAATCACCATCTCAAACACATAAGTCCAGCCGGTGGTAAAGCCGGCGAGCGGCCCGATGTACTGCGAGGCATAATGACTAAATGAACCCGATACTGGGTTATGTACCGCCATTTCGCCCAGCGCCCGCATTACGATATAAATTGCAATTCCGGCAATGATATACGCCAAGATGACCGAAGGGCCTGCCATTTTAATTGCTGTTGCTGAACCATAAAATAAACCCGTTCCAATGGCAGAGCCTAAGGCCAGAAAACGGATATGACGGGTATTCAACCCGCGCTGTAATGTGGAGTGTTGTGACATTTTAATCTCCAATCCTTGAGGAAATTCAGTTAGATTCGGCCACTCCATGTGACCGATTTATAGATCACACTTCAGACAAACTCGGCAATAATTTTGGAAGAATTAACGCATTTAGGCACCCGCTTGCGAGTAGCGCGCTGGCTTGCTCGATATCAGGTGCAAAAAAGCGATCTTCGCTGTAATAAGGCACTTGATCACGCAATAAATGCCGCGCGCGCTCAAGTTTTGGTGAACTTTTCAATCCCTCACGGAAATCAAGTCCTTGGCATGCCCCGAGCCACTCTACCGCCAGAATGCCACGTACGTTGTCGGCCATATACCACAAGCGTTTTCCGGCATTTGGTGCCATGGATACGTGGTCTTCCTGATTGGCAGACGTCGGTAGACTATCGACACTGGCAGGATGTGCAAGTGCTTTATTGTCACTTGCCAATGCAGCTGCTGTCACCTGTGCAATCATAAAGCCAGAGTTGACACCACCATTGGCCACCAGAAAAGGCGGCAACTGCGACATATGGCGATCCATCATCATAGAAATACGACGCTCTGACAACGAGCCTATTTCTGCAATTGCCAGTGCCAAATTATCTGCAGCCATCGCCACAGGCTCTGCATGGAAGTTCCCTCCCGAAATCACATCGTCCTCTGCTGCAAAGACCAGCGGATTGTCAGACACTGCATTCGCTTCAATTTCAAGAACTTCAGCTGCTTGACGAATTTGCGTCAGACACGCTCCCATTACTTGCGGCTGACAACGTAGTGAATACGGATCTTGAACTTTACTGCACTCTTCGTGCGACAACCCAATTTCACTCGACTCTGTCAGTAAGTCACGATACGCTGCTGCAACATCAATTTGCCCGCGCTGACCACGTACCTCATGAATTCGTGCATCAAACGGCGCGCGTGATCCGAGCATGGCTTCAACGCTTAAACCACCACATACGGTTGCTGCTGCAAAGAGATCTTCTGCTTCAAAGAGTCCACGCAAGGCATAGGCAGTAGAGGCCTGTGTTCCATTGAGCAGCGCCAGACCTTCTTTAGCTGCCAGTGAAATCGGCTCAAGGCCGGCTATTTTAAGGGCTTCAACTGCTGAAATCCACTGTCCTTGATAGCGCGCTTTACTTTCACCAAGTAATACCAGCGACATATGGGCCAGTGGCGCCAAATCGCCCGAAGCTCCCACAGAGCCTTTTAAGGGAATATGCGGGTAGACTTCGGCATTGATCAGCGCGAGCAGTGCATCAATCACTTTACGGCGAATACCCGAAAAACCGCGTGCTAAGCTATTGGCTTTAAGCAACATAATTAAGCGCACCATAGCATCATCGAGTGGTTCGCCCACCCCTGCTGCATGTGACAGCACCAATGAGCGTTGCAATTTTTCTAAATCTTCAGGTGCAATTTTGGTCGATGCGAGTAAGCCAAAACCTGTATTAATGCCATAGGCCGTGCGACCTTCGTTTACGATTTTTTCGACACAGGCCACACTGGCATTGATCGCCGCAGATGCGCTCTCATCGAGTTTTACCTTAATCGGCTGATGATAAGCTTGGCGTAAATCTGCGAGGGTGAGTTTGCCCGGTTGAAGTAAGAGTTCCATGTTTGGCGTCCTGTTTGCGCTATATTTATTTTAGATGCTGATTCGGTATCAGCATCTATCACCTCAATTTGAGCAAGTTATTGCGTGATCATTGGCAAGTTTAGTCCTTGCTCTTTGGCACAATCAATTGCGATTTCATAGCCTGCATCGGCATGACGCATTACACCAGTTGCAGGGTCATTCGTTAAAACTCGTGCAATACGTGCTGCTGCTTCGTCTGTGCCATCACAGACAATCACCACACCTGAATGCTGAGAAAAGCCCATTCCGACACCGCCACCATGATGCAATGATACCCACGTCGCGCCACCTGCTGTGTTCAGTAGTGCATTTAAAAGTGGCCAGTCCGATACAGCATCAGAGCCATCTTTCATCGATTCGGTTTCACGGTTTGGACTTGCCACCGAGCCAGAATCGAGATGATCACGCCCAATGACCACTGGTGCTGACAACTCACCACTACGAACCATTTCGTTAAATGCCAATCCGAGTTTGGCACGCAGGCCCAACCCGACCCAGCAAATACGTGCAGGTAAACCTTGGAAGCTAATTCGCTCACGTGCCATATCTAACCAGCGATGTAAATGCGCATCGTCAGGAATTAACTCCTTCACTTTCGCATCAGTTTTATAGATATCTTCTGGGTCTCCCGAAAGTGCAGCCCAGCGGAATGGCCCTATTCCACGACAGAAAAGTGGACGAATATAGGCCGGTACAAAACCTGGAAAATCGAATGCATTTTCTACACCCACTTCTTTGGCCATTTGGCGAATATTATTGCCATAGTCGAAGGTTGGAATGCCCATATTCTTAAAATCAAGCATGGCTTGAACATGCTGCGCCATCGATTTTTTAGCAGCTTGAACCACCTGCTCTGGCTCGGTTTTAGAGCGCTCACGGTATTCATTCCATGTCCAACCTACAGGTAAATAACCATTGAGCGGATCATGTGCACTGGTCTGATCTGTCACCATATCTGGACGTACTCCACGGCGCACCAGTTCAGGTAAAATCTCTGCTGCATTTCCATGCAAGGCAATAGAAACAGCTTGACCTTCTTGAGTGTATTTTTTAATACGCGCCAGTGCATCGTCTAAATCTGTTGCTTGCTCATCGACATAGCGTGTGCGTAAACGAAAATCGATACTCGCCTGCTGACACTCGATATTTAAAGAACAAGCACCTGCCAGCGTTGCAGCAAGTGGCTGAGCACCGCCCATTCCCCCCAAACCTGCGGTCAATACCCAGCGCCCTTTCAAATTGCCGTTGTAGTGCTGACGACCAGCTTCCACAAAAGTTTCATAGGTTCCCTGCACAATTCCTTGGCTACCAATGTAGATCCAAGAGCCTGCTGTCATTTGCCCGTACATTGCTAAGGCTTTGGCATCGAGATCATTAAAATGTTCCCAATTGGCCCAGTGCGGCACAAGGTTTGAATTTGCAATTAGGACGCGTGGCGCATCTTGATGGGTTTTAAACACGCCGACAGGCTTGCCCGATTGAACCAGTAAAGTTTCATCAATTTCTAAATTTTTAAGGGTTTCGACAATTTTATCGAAACATTCCCAGTTTCGTGCAGCACGACCAATCCCTCCGTAAACCACCAGTTCTTTCGGATTTTCTGCCACATCTGGATCAAGATTGTTCATCAGCATGCGTAATGGTGCTTCGGTCAGCCAGCTTTTGGTGTTGAGCTTTGTACCGCGAGGTGCACGAATTTCGATATCACGGAATTTGGTTGTTGCTGTGGTCACAAGAGGACTCCTTCCTTTGAGTTTGAAGTGAAATTTAAGCTCACTTCACTGTATAGTGATGTATTAACTTGTATATACATCCATATACTACACAAATCCTTTTTAATGAAAAGATGCTTTTTTAAAAATTGTGGAAATTAATATATAAGACAATGTTTTTTTATTGTTTTAATTTTTATACGCCATAAAAAAACACATACAACCTAGGGCTGTATGTGTTGCTTTGATCCATTCAAAAATTTACTTTCTTAATTCAATTATGCACAAATTCTTAAAAATTCCAGAAATCGTCAGTATAGATTCTACCGCTTCTTGCCGATCTAAAAGTATACTTTCATAATGCAGAAGCAGGCAGGATTTTCCATTTATTTGTAGTACCTGAGGCTTGGTCGAGGCATTAAACAGAAAAATAAGATCTGCCGAAATATGACGAGTTTGCGCCGACTTTGCAGCCAAGCGTACATGCTGCGCTTGCCAAAGATTTGGGTTATAAATCAGATTAAAGTCACGAATCGGCCCATTTAACAATTCGGCAAATACGTTACGCTCGCCAGAAAAGCAAATGCTTTGGCCCTTATTGAGTTGATGGACAATCCCCTCAATGTTCAAACAAAGCCCTGCACCCTCTAATACACTCAAGATGCGTTGCATTCCCAAAAAGTTGGAAAATGCACCAGATGCAGAAACATCCGCCATTGAAATTCGCCACTCAAAATGCGCCAGATCATCGCCAGCACTTCGAGCCAATTCCAGCGTATATCCCAAACCATTCTTCCAGCGCATTTTTTTATAATCTGAGGCTAGAAGATGTTTCATCATTGGGTAAATTTACCTTCCAGAAAATAGCGACTGCCCGGATAAATCAATCTTGCGCTTGAAACCAATTGTTTGTTCGACCATGTACGACGCCGAATCAGCAGGCACGGTTCAGTTTTATTAATTTTGAGCCATTTACATTCCTGTGCTGTTGCGAGAATGGCAGTGACCACGTGTTCACCTTCAGTTACCGGGGCCTTAGACATCAAATATGCATTAGGTGTAATGTTTTGAAAGTCTTGATCAAGATAATCAGGAATGATGACCGGATCGACTAGACGATCTTCAATTTGGACAGGTACATCATTTTCAAAATGTACAATAATCGAGTGGAACAGTGTCTGCCCTTCACGAATTTGCATTAACACACTTTGTTCGGCATTGGCCTGAATTTTCTCAAGCACCAGTACTTGGGCATGATGCTTATGATTTCGAGCCAATATTTCTTCGGCAATATTATTGACCTGAAATAACGCAGTTCGCCCTTGTCCTTCTGCAACAAATGACCCAACGCCCTGAATACGAACCAGTAAGCCTTCAGTGGTCAGCTCTCGAAGTGCTCGATTTACTGTCATCCGGCTACAGCCAAGCAAATTGACCAATTCACTTTCAGATGGAATCTTTTTGTTTACAGGCCAAGTCCCGTCATAAATACGCTGTGAAATCATGTGCTTTACACGCAGATATAACGGAACAGGGCTGTCTTGTGCCAGCGAGAGTTCCAGATCATTGTGTGTGGTAGGTCTTGACATCAGTTCCGGCTCATAGAATATTTACTCGTATATTTTAGCGTGATTTAGCTTTAATTGTATATACAAGACTATACATATGAATTTTTATTTGATTGTAGCTTTTTCATCGCTTTAAATTCATCTTTTTCCCTCTACATCGATTACATCGGCATAATGGCGAGGATTAAATTTATACACCAAAGTAGTGACCACAATCACCATGAACAACTGTAGCATCCAAGCGGTGGTATAGCTCGCTGTTATATCGTGCAAAATGGCAACCCACCATGGCGCAATTGCGGCAATTAAAAAACCGCCTCCTTGCATGAGTGCAGAAAGCTGACCTGCCATGACTGGATCAGATAAGTGATCCAGCACAATAATCATCATCAGTGCAAAACAGCCTCCTAAACCTGCGCCAATCAGCATTACCCATACATAGGCAAACATCTGAGGAATAAAAACCAAACCAGCAAAACCTACAATTTGCATCACCAGTGCCGCACTGAGCCATAGCCGACGATCTTGATTTTTCCGGGCCAAATAAGGCAAAACTAAAGCGGAAATGGCTTGGCAAAGCGTTAAAATCGCCATGAGGTTTCCGCTTGATTTAGCACTCCAGCCCAATTCTTGGTAAGCAGGTGCCAGCCATGCCACAATGCTGGTATAACCACTGTTAATCAGCCCAAAGCATACAATCAGTAACCACGTGCGCGGTTGTGATAAAAACAGCGAAATCGAAGCTGATTGAAGCTTATGCTGTGATGGCTGAGCTAAATAACGTGCCGCAAGAAGCAGCGCAACCAGTGCCGGAACACTAAAAATTGCAAGGCCAAACTGCCACGATCCATATTGTGCAGTGATCAGAGGCGTTAAAAATGCGCCAAGCGCGCCGCCTCCCATGAGCATGGCAGAATAAAGCCCCATCATGGGTCCCATCTGATCGGCAAACTCTCGTTTAATCAAGCTTGGAAATGTCACTTGCAACATCGCGACACCCAGCCCAATTGCGCCTGCCGTACCAATCAGTAATAAGCCATTCGGCGCGATAAATCGAGACGCACATCCTATACAAATCAGAGTTAAAGCTATCAGGCTGGCTTTTCGCTCACCCAAAGTGTTGTGTATCCACGGGCCCAGCAGCGCAATCATCCCCATGAGCAGCATAGGAACCAATGTCAGCAGTGCAATTCCTTGTAAACCAAGGCCCATATCGGCTTTAATCCGATTGACCACAGGGCCAATACTGGTCATAAAGGGCCGCAAATTTAACCCCACTAAAGCCACTGTTATCATCAATAAAGCTCGATTGGTCACCTGATTTACTCACGGTTGATTGGGTATGTTAATGGATTGCCAGTACGCGTAGATCTCTGGGAGATGTTCTGGGCGAGTAGGAACATAACAAATTTGCATCGGTTGCTTGGCAAATGGCGTAAAAACTCACGATCCACATTCACTCAAATGTTCCTCAAGTCATTTAGATATTCTTGTTTCTTATACTGCTCAGCATAACCGTTCTGTACATTCTCATTACTCAGCATAAACATGATCTTTTATATTTAGAAATTAAATTATTTAATCGAATACATTAAGATTATAAATACTTACTTTTAGGATCGTTGTAGCGATTTGGGAGCACCACATGTTTGATCCTCGTTTACTTCGGGCATTTGTGGCGATTGTTGAAACGGGAAGCTTTACCTTGGCGGCAGATCAACTGCATATGACCCAATCGACCATCAGTCAGCAACTGGCTCGGCTAGAGCATGCTGTCGGTAAGCCTTTGATTGAGCGCCAGTCCCGTTCTTTACAACTGACCACAGCGGGCGAGTCGCTTTTGGGATACGCCAGACGTATTCTGGCCTTGCAACTTGAAGCACAAAATGTACTGAGCACCACCACAGGCAGTATTCCCATCCGTATTGGAGTACCAGAAGACATTATGAATACGGAAATGGCGAGATTACTGCATAGCTTTAGTGAAGCACACCGTTCAATCCGGCTTGATGTCACGGCAGGATTAAGTCGTGATTTAATGACACGCTATCGCGCAGGACAATTTGATATAGTGGTTGTGAAGGAACCGATGGCCAGTGCAGATCATTTTGCAACATTTCCAGAAGCAATTGCCTGGTTTGAAAGTCAGCATTTTAGTCAAGTATGGCCCGATCCCATTCCTTTGGTAACCTTTCCGCAAGGTGGATTGTACCGCGACGAAATGTTTGATTTTATTGAACGTGAACGTAAACACTGGTATGTCGCTTTTTCAAGCAATAGCCTTGCCAGTGTTTTGGTCGGTATTGAAGCAGGATTAGGCATCTCGCTTTTGCCCGTGGCAGCCACACAAGGATACAATGTGCGCGAATACAGCGTCTTTGGGCGAGCACCCGCTATGGCGGTATCGCTTTATCGCTGGGAAAAAGATGGCGTTATCTCAGAACTAGCCACACAAATGGCACAAATATTACAAAATCGTTTGCATCAGTTTGCGCCATTCACATCGATAAGTGCTGAGTAAAAGCAAATGTGATCGCCACGCATTTTGAGCGATCACACTCAGTTCAATGATTCAGGCTAGCCGCGGCAACTGGTAAAAAATAATGTTCTGGTACATTTTGTTGGCGTCGCAGGCGCAGCTGTGCTGTTGTTCTGATCAGTCGTTGCCGTGTTATTTTGCGTTGGAGTGCCTGTTAAACTACTTAATGCTGCGGCCAGATTAAGACGAGAAAAACGTAGACCATTTCGAGTATCGGTCACCAATGTTCCACTATTTTTGAGTCGATTGACGCTCTCGTCGAGGCTATCATTTGCAAAGGCATTATTGGCTCGAATAATGGCCAGTGCAGCCGCTACATGCGGTGTTGCCTGAGAAGTACCGCTCATAACAATGCCACCACCTGAAATTCGAACACCCGGTGCAAGTAATGTTAAATTTGCAGAACTGTTACTAAAACAAGCGACTTTATCTGCATAAGAACTGCTATCGGTACATGAACTATACATGACACGGCCAATATTTGAGTCGTACACTGCCCCTACACTGACTGCTCCCTGTAAACAGGCCGGATATGAAATGGCATTGGATTTAGCCGAATTTCCAGCCGCAACGACGGGTAATACACCTGCTTCACGTAGCGTTTGAAAGCTTTTTGATAATGAGCGTGTACAGGTCGAAGTATTTAAATCTCCCCCAAGACTCATGTTTGCAGTCTTGATATTGAGGGTTTTGGCATTGTTGGTCACCCAGTTTAATGCCGCTGCAATATCACTGTCATACGCCAGTTTGCCACGAAAAACATCCATGGCAATAATCTTGGTATCTGCCGCGACTGTGGCAGCAATCGCTGCAACATTGGTGCCGTGTTTTTCACTGTCATCAAATTGATTGTCTTCTGGCGCCATATCCATAGCATAGCTGACCCGACAACTGGCTGGTGTGCCGGCACGTGTGCAGTTTCCAAAATCATTTAAACGATAATCTACACCCGTATCTAAAATTGCCACCGATGTTCCCTGACCAGTATAACCTTTAGATTTTATTGCTGGTTGGCCAATCAGATTCAGATTTTCATTGGCCATGGTTTTAGACGCTATATTCGGATAAACCGCTTTGACCTCTGGATCATTGAGCAACTTTACCAAAGTATCACGCTGTTGAATTCGATAAAAAGTCAAAGGCAATGCATTGTAATCACGCATTAACTGCACACCGCCAAGTACGGATAGACGTTGTCTTAAATTCTGTTTTTGTTGATGCAGTTGTGTAATTAAGGATGTGCTTGTTAATGGCTGTGCATGATTCGTCTCGACAATCAAATCATTGGATGCATTATTCAATAGTGCATCCAGATTAATTTTACCTTGTGCAACTTTTTGTAGCGCCTGTGCAGACAGTTTCGCCCGAGCTTGTTCAGATGAAAGCTGAGCGTGCGCTGATGTTATTCCCAATCCAATACTTACAATGAATAGCATGTACTTATGCATGTGTTTAATTCCATTTTTGTTGGGTGAAGAAACGTTAGGGTTTAATAATTTGATTACCCGGGTCCTTTTCTGGATCTATGGGCTGAATGCTCAGATCACTTTTGGTATCGGCAAGTGGCGCGCTGTCGGATGCTTGCCGCTCTGCTTGAGTAACTGAATGAGATGTCACGTCTTGAGTAGTGATATTATTTAGGTGAGATGGCTGATCAAGCTGCCCTGCTTGAGCTTGTGCAGTACTTTGCTTGATTGGGATAGCTGTCTCAGATGGTTGAAAATAAAAAAACAATAACGTCAGAAGCACAATAACTAATAGCAAAATAGAAGCAATTCGCATGTTTCATCCGTGTAGAACTGAGGTTGATGTGATGGGCTGATCTATCGATAAAACCAGATCATCCATGATCAAATTTCAAGCGAACATACCTGAGAATCATTATCAAAACTAGCCACAAACTGACGAAGAGTTCTTAAAAATACTGAGTTAAAATCCTCATATCTTTATAAAATAAAAAAACGCTTTAAATTCAATTATCTTGAAGTTATTTATGCTGTAATAAATATATCATTTAAATTTTTTGTTACACAAATAATCTTATCTTTGAAATTTACTTAAGGCCTGAAACCATTTGAGCATTTACAAATTATCCAAGTAAAAAACGCTGGTTTAAGCATCCATACACAATCTGTTATAGTCATCCAGACAAATCACATGACCATCATATGCAAAAATCCAAACAACTGGCACTGAGCTTAAAGCGATTGATCGAAACAGGGACATGGAAAGCCCATGACAAACTTCCCTCGCTTAGACAGCAAGTCCAAATTTCTGGATTTAGCTTAATGACCGTTTTAAATGCCTATCAGGAGCTCGAAGCTCAAGGGTTAATTTATTCCAAATCAAAGCTTGGATACTTTGTTGCTGTCCCTCCAGTGCCTGCATCGGGCACACATAACATGGTTCAGAGTACCAATATCGAAATCAATTCACGGGTATTTCGTTATTTAAAGTCAATTCAGTCTGAGCATATTGTGCCATTTGGAAGTGCCTTTCCTGACAGCCGTTTACTTTATTCAGCACAGCTGATGCATACATTGGCTCGACAAGCTAAACACAAAGCGGCTTATCAGCAAATGCCAAGCCTTCCACCAGGAAATTATGCATTACGCAAATACATAGCGCAGCGCTATTGCATGCAGGGTATTCCGACAGACCCAGAAGATATTGTGATCACTTCGGGTGGGTTAGATGCACTGAATCTTTCACTACGCGCGCTTACTCAGGCAGGCGATTATATTTTGCTACAAGAATCCATTTTTTATGGTGCTTGGCAAGCCGCAGAAAATCTGGGTTTAAATGTGATCATATTACCGGATCACCCTGAATACGGACTCGATCTAGAGGCTTTTAAGCAAGCACTGATCACCTACCCTATAAAAGTATGTTTATTGATGCTCAATAGCCAGAATCCGATCGGATTTACCGTGTGTGATGAAATTAAGGCACAGCTTGCTGCATTACTATACGAGCATGATGTGTACTTGATTGAAGATGATGTCTATGAGGAGCTGTATTACGGCGCGCACAAACCACACTCGATGAAATTCTTTGATCGACATCATCGAGTGATACACTGTAGTTCATTTTCTAAAACATTAGGCGCAGGATTTCGTGTGGGTTGGGTGTATGCTGCACAATTCTCAGCGCAAATTCAGCATTTACAACTGATGAGCACCATCTCTGTGAATGCGCTGATTCAAAGTACATTGGTCGAATATCTTTCTCAACGCCATTACGACAAACATTTAAAGCAGTTGCGTAGCAGCTTAAAACGCCTTAAAGATCAATATTACGAAATACTGACACAGCGACTACCAGCGACTTGCCACATACATTATTATCCTTCTGGATATTTTTTGTGGATTGCTCTTCCAGAACAGCTAGACAGTCAACAGTTGTACCAAGATCTTCTACAGCACCAGATTGGAATTGCGCCAGGTTATTTATTTAATCAGCGTCCCGAACATGCTCATCATTTGCGCTTAAACTGTTCGTTTGAAATTGACGCCACCATTGAGCAGGCACTTCAACAACTCGCACAGTCGATTAAGCGACAATTTGCACTCAATTCAATGCATATTCCCAAATCAGATAACCCATAAAAAAGCCCAGAAATGAGTAAAATGTAATGATAAAAAAAACAAACCAGGCTTTATTTTTACGAAATAAAAAGTTCATGCTGTCCACTCCTGATTGAATATGACACTTCAGAGTGTGGCAGACCATAGGAAAACTGGTAGATACAATTTTTGATGAATACACTATAACAGACCATAACAGCGCACAAGAGGCGCTGAATGAGTCAAGCTTTAGGTTTAGCCGATCAGGAAGATTTAAGTGAAGATGCCACCGTGTCGGTAACTGGCTGATGATTTGGTCGGTACAGTAAAAACAGTACGGAGAGTGCAGCAATTAAAATCATGGGAATACTGGAGGCAATTACAAAGATTTCACTTTGGCCAACGCTCAGTAAATAGCCTGCGAAAAGTGGCCCGATAAATGCGCCAACTCGTCCTAACGCCACTGCCGCACCAACGCCAGTCCCCCGCATTTCTGTAGGGTAATATGTTGCAGCCAATGTATACAAAATCGACTGACACCCAATAACAAACATACCACACCCTGCGGCGGAGAGCATGAAGGCAAGAGTGGTATGCGAATAGGCCAAACCAATCAATGACAGGAAGATTCCGGTATATGCGCACATCGCAATCATAATTTTATTGAAACGATCGAGCATTAGGCCCAGAAGTAACACCCCAACAGAACCTCCCAGATTAAATCCCATTTGAATATAACTTGCTTGATGCTTGGTTAATCCTAAACCGGCAATCAGTGTAGGAAGCCAGTTTTGTAGCAAGGCCAGCACCAGTAAGGTTCCAAAAAAACTGATCCATAAACTGGCGGTGGTGCGGGTTCGTCCTTGAGAAAACAGCACCTCAGACATACTGTATTTTGTACTTTGCCGTTGATGGCTTTTCAGATAAGCTTTTGATTCAGGCAAAAAATAATAAAGAACAACGGCTAAAAGAAGTGGCGCCCCGCCCCCCAGATAGAAAATATGTCGCCATTGATGATCTGCATCTAGGCCTAGTGCAACTACGGAAGTCAAAAAACCGCCAATTGGCATACCACAATACATTGAACTGACTGCCGTGGCCTTATATTTATCGGGAACCGCCTCAGACACCATGGTAATCACAATTGGCAGTGCGCCACCCATGCCGATACCAGTCAGAAAGCGAATCGCTAATAAAGCTGTATATTCCTGCATAAAAGGCGTAATGAGAGACATTGCACCAAAAATAATGACACAGGCAATTAACACTTTTTTGCGACCTATCACATCGGCAATACGCCCTGCAATTAATGCACCGGGTAAAGTCCCCAAAACAGCAGCACTGAAGATCCAACCCATCTCGGCGCTCGACAACAGCATTTCTGCTTTCATACGTGGGGCGGCAACACCTATAGACTGCAAGTCAAAACCTTCAATAATCGCAAAAATAAAACACAAGACCAAAGTAATGATCATTACATGAGATGAATGAGGAGGCTGTTTGAGACCGGATTCAACCTTTTGCATGTTTATCTTCCTTTTTATTTTGTATAAATCAGCTTTCCGAGCTGTTTTTTATTTTTTTCAAACTAACAAAGAGTATTTATTTACACAATAGTGAATTAAATTATGAATAGCATAATTATTTCAATTGATCTTGTTTGGATCACTCCTACGAGCGAGTTAAAACTTCATTCTAAATAACAAAAAGCACCCGAAGGTGCTCTTGTTTGGACAGATGTCCTTATTGCGGAGTGATGTTCACTGCGCTTGGGCCTTTTTTACCTTCAACGATGTTGAAAGAAACGCGTTGGCCTTCATGCAAAGTTTTGAAACCGTCAGTTGCGATTTCTTTGAAGTGAGCAAATACGTCTGGACCAGAATCTTGTTGAATAAAACCAAAACCTTTAGTTTCGTTGAACCATTTAACGGTACCAGTAGCTGTGTTAGACATAATCTATCCTATAAATTTTAAGGGTGGAGCGTCATGCGAGATGACTATTTAACTGTAAAAATTGAACAAATTGAGCTTAAGATCTATAAAACGAAGGATTAAGACTAAAACTACGATACTTAAAGAAGATTGAACTAACCGTCTAATTTTTCTAGTTGCAATCAGCATACAGCAAAAATGAAATTATTCAACCGTATCTTGGATCTGTTTCGCAACTTTATTCGGGATTTTGTTGGTTACTCGCTCAAAGCCTTGTGAATCCAGCAACAGGGATTAAATGAGATCGTGTTCAAACTTAAAAAACAAATTACCAGCACGATCAAGACTGTTGATCTTACAAAAGGTAACTTATAAAGAATGCAATATGTTTGATTTCATTTGAGCTGAAATTCGTATAAAAAAGCGAGTATTATTTATTAGTCGCTTTTTCATTTATTTTTTCTGTAATGAGTGTGAAGCTATATCTCAGAGAAAGCTGGTTGAAGATAGATTGAATTATTAAATATCAATCAAACGTAAATATTTTAATAAACCATTAATCTTTTCTAATTTTACCATGAACAATTGAACGAATAATTAATCTTAAAATCATCCACCATGCATAAATACTAGCTGTAGACGTTGATTCATCATCATTTAATAAACCATGTGCTACATTATTTCTTAAATTATAGCCCAAGGCTTCTGTGAAAATACTTTTGATTTCAAAAGTTAAATCTTTTCCAAAAATCTGCTCAGCTTCAGGAAGTTCCATTAATGTACTTAATCCATTTTCATTTTCTATACCATCAATAGAAAGATTAGTTGTAATTGCACCCGCTTGCTTTAATAATGATCTAACCATATGTTCAACTTGTGGACAAAGAAGATGTATCGCAAGACCAAATTCATTTTCAAAACCTAACCATAAGGCATTACCCATTAAAATTTCTCTACCATCTTGAACAATAGGTGACTGCTTACAAACAGCAATCATTAGATCTTTAGAGAATCTATGTTCCAGTTGAAGCTGTTTTAATGATGGAAGAATTTGAACTTGAACCGCAAAATCAATGTGGATAGAAAATTGGCTTTGAGCTTGACGAAGTAAAGCGGCTTGATTTGCAGGATCATCTTCTCCGGCTGTTAAATTTCTACCTGGCGTGATTGCTATCACACGCCCATCACTACTGAGATGACGTCCCCCAAATAAACTCCCAAAGATACTATTCTTTAGAATATCGTTAGCACTATTTAATAATTTTTCATATTTAATTGGATGACTCACACCTGTAAAAAATAATAAGGCTTCTTGAGGAGTAGCTTTTGCTTTCACATGCTTAATAGATAATTCTATTAAATCTGAAATATCTACATTAGGTAATGTAAAAGAAACCATTTCATCTAAAGAAGCTTGCCCTGAAGAAGTTATTTTCTGACGAATCTCAATTATCTTACTTTCAATATCATATTTACTTCGATCTCTAACAGGAATTCGGCGATACGCTTGAACAGCATTTTCATAAAAACCATTTGCCACCAAATTACTATCTAAACTTCTCTTTTTAGCTTCTGAAATATAGCATTCAGCAATTGCCACTAAAGACTGTAAGTGTTTTTCAACTTCACCATCTTGCTTATTTTTTTTTGAAGATAGTTCGAAATATAAGATTGCGGAAAGAAAGTCACTATTATTCTTTAAGTCATTTGCTTTGTCATATAAGGTTTGTGCTATTCGAGACCTTAAATCATCGTCAATCTTCAATGTGTCTAGTAAATCAGCAATCCATAGCTGCATAAATTTACTATCTGAATACTCTTTAAGGAAAGCTGCAAAAAGCATACTTTTTATTTGCTCTAAACGTTCCCAATCCTTAATTTGTATAGCTAAACGTGCTCCTCGTTCTAAACATTTATTTATATCTTTTTGCCAAGATTGGTCATCAATTTCATTTCCAATATAAGCATCAATAGCTAATCTTGCATGGTTAATATCTTTAGGCTTTTGCATTAACCACAAAATATCAGCAAGTCGCGCCTTTAAAAATGACTCACTTATGTCATCTAGAATCTGTTCAAAAAAAGACAATTCTTCTGCCGTGAAGTCTTCAGGAATTGTAGATCTTCTACCCATTTGAAAATCTTCAAATATAGGCTTAAACGGTTCATTTAAGCTACTTGGTATAAGTCTCATCGAAGCTGCTCTGGATAATAACTCGAGAACTTTATGTTCCTCAGTTCTTCCTGTATCCAACATACTTTTCGCTAATGTTTGTAGACTTTGCATAATGGTGGAATAACCATAATGATCATTTTCAGGAATATTTGTTTCCCAATTACATTCTAAAAATTTCTCACGTGCATGATCTAATGTATTTTCCATCTGACTCTCAATTTTTTATAAATTTAAAAATAATACTTATTAAATATACATAAATTTTAATACTTTAATTTTTTATTTTGCTTACTACAGGCTTATGTTGCATAAACCCCAAAAACAACAAAGCCCTGACATACTCAGGGCTTTGTATAAAATTTGGCGGAAGCGGTGAGATTCGAACTCACGGAGGACTCACACCCTCGTCGGTTTTCAAGACCGGTGCATTAAACCGCTCTGCCACGCTTCCATGTGCGTAAGAATACAAAGACCGTTTATTTTATTCAAGAAAAATTTTAATGCTTTGCACTCGTTTGCATATTGTTTCGTCAAAATTACAGTTCTGCGGCCAATTCTGCGCCTTCTCGGATGGCACGCTTGGCATCTAGCTCGGCAGCAAGCTTCGCTCCACCAATAATATGATAGCGTGCCAGTGTCGATTCCTGTGCTAAAGGCATTAAATCTTTCACCGACTCTTGTCCAGCACAAACCACAACCGTATCTACACGAAGTAACTGATCATGACCATTTACTTCCACCCACAAGCCTTCATTGGTTACAGCTTTGTACTGCACACCACGCATCATTCGCACCGCATGTTTTTTCAGTTGTGCGCGATGCACCCAGCCTGAGGTTTTTCCTAAGCCAATTCCTAGCGGTGTGGTTTTACGTTGTAATAAATAAATTTGTCGCACAGGTACTTCTATTTCGACAGGTTGCAGGCCACCTTCGGTAATGTAATTCGGATTAGAGTCGATCCCCCACTCTCGCTGCCAATCCGCCAAGGGCTGGGGCTGAATCTGATGCGCAGGTTTGAGTAAAAATTCAGATACATCAAACCCGATACCACCTGCGCCAATCACGGCCACTTTTTCACCAACTGGAGCACCACGTAACACTTCAGCATATGAAAGGACTTGTGGCAAATTACTGCCTTCAATACGAAGCTGGCGTGGGACAACACCCGTCGCCACAATCACTTCTTCATAGCCCTCGCGCTCGAGTTGCTCACGATTGACGCGTGTGTTTAAACGCACATCTACACCCGTTTTTTCTAGTTGCACTTTGAAATAGCGAATGGTTTCATGAAACTCCTCTTTGCCGGGGATAACTTTGGCCAAGTTAAATTGCCCACCCACTTCAGACGCAGCTTCAAATAACGTCACCTGATGCCCACGACTGGCTGCAACGGTGGCCGCCGACAACCCTGCAACACCGCCACCTACAACCGCAATTTTTTTCGGCTTTTTGGTTTTGATGTACGTTAGCTCGGTTTCGTATGCTGCACGCGGATTAACCAAACACGTTGCACGCTGGTTTTTAAAAGTGTGATCGAGGCAAGCCTGATTGCAGGCAATACAGGTATTAATTTCATCGACACGATTGGTAGCCACCTTGGTCACCCAAAAAGCATCGGCTAAAAGTGGACGTGCCATCTGAATCATGTCGGCTTTACCTTGTGCCAAGATCTCTTCTGCCACATCTGGCATATTGATTCGATTGGCCGCAATCACAGGTATAGACACGTGCTGTTTCACATAAGCAGTATAATCAACAAAAGCCGCACGCGGTACAGAGGTGACAATGGTTGGAATACGCGCTTCATGCCAGCCAATACCCGTATTGAGTAAGGTAACGCCCACTTTTTCAAGTGCCTGTGCCACCGTAATCACTTCGCTCATGGTATTGCCATCATGAACTAAATCCAGCATAGACAGACGAAAACTAATAATAAATTTTTCACCGACTTTTTCACGAATCGCTTTTACAATTTCAACTGCAAAGCGCATACGGTTTTCAATCTCGCCACCCCAGCGATCTGTTCGTTGATTGACATGACGGCTCAAGAACTGATTAAGCAAGTAGCCTTCAGAACCCATAATTTCGATACCATCGTAACCTGCTTTCTTGGCCAGATCGCTACAGCGGGCATAATCTTCAATGGTGTCTAAAATATTGCTTTCCGACATCTGACGCGGTTTAAACGGTGAAATAGGTGATTTAATTGGGCTTGCCGACACCACAAAAGGTTGATAACCATAGCGACCAGCATGCAAGATCTGCATCAAAATTTTTCCACCATGCTTATGTACGGCATGCGTAACCAAACGATGATGTGGAATATCTGCCAAAGAATTCATAGTTCCACCTGCGGGTAAAAGCCAGCCCTGTCGGTTAGGTGAAATGCCGCCGGTAATGATTAAGCCAACACCGCCTTTCGCTCGCTCTCCAAAGTAGGCTGCAAGTTTCGGATAATTATAAAAACGGTCTTCCAAGCCGGTATGCATAGAGCCCATCACGACTCTATTTTTAATTGTTGTAAAACCTAAATGCAGTGGTTTTAAAATATGTGCATAGCTAGTCATGACGAATCCTTAGGTTGTTATTGGCTTTGCAACTTGTTGCATAATACTTTAATACTTTAATACTTTTTATCGGGGTTGGGATGACCCGAGTGCTTTTTTTACGTGTTAAAAATGTCAGTTTATTAGTTATCAAAACATTCTTTTGGTTAGTTTACATCTTATTCTTTGTTTCGAATCACATCATATTAACGGTGATTATTCAGCTTGATCTACAAGTAAATCTATAAAAACAGCCCTGCTGTACAGAGCTGTTTTTTGAGTTTATTTATGACTCTGAATGGCAGCAAGTCGCTGTGAAGCCAGCTTTAATGAGCTCACCACGATCCCTAAACATATGCAAATCGCACCCAATACAATATTCATGGTTAAAGGCTCATGCCAGAGCAGCGCACCAAAGCACAAGCTCAATACCGGAATACTCATAATCGAGATTGAAGCAACAAAGGTATCCACCTGACTCACAATCCAGTTCCAGAGTACAAACGCAAATCCTGTGCCAACAATTGCAATATAGAACAAGATTGACGCATTCAATGGATCTAGCCAAACATTCAAATCAACAGGTTCCCATGCAAGTGCACCAGCGAGTAATACCACAGCCCCCAGAAGCAATTGCCAAATCGTCAACTTGATTTTGTCATACTCGGCAAATTCCTTCTTAATGTACACCGTCGCCGTGGCCCAGAAGAAACCCGAACTGATTAACAGCAACTCACCCACCACCGACAGATTAAATTGAATGTGTTTAAGCTGCGGCCACATGATCGCGATCAGCCCTGCCACACCCAGTATCAGGCCCAACGTTTTTTGGAAATTCAAGCGTTCATTCAGTAAGAAATGCGCCAAAACACTTACAAAAATTGGCATGGTAAAAGTCAATACCGCCGACAATCCTGAGTCGACAAACTGCATGGCAAAGGTTTGGGTCGCATAAAATCCAAAACAAACCAAGACACTGAGTACAATCATTTTTCGCCATTCATGGCGTGCAGGCAAAATCGAACGTTTCAGTAAAGCCTGTACCAATATCAGGGTTAGGGCAGCCACAATCAAACGTGCGGAAATAAATAAAAATGGAGTAAACACCTGTAAGCTGTGTTTGACCAATCCCCATAATGATCCCCAAACAAGGCACAACAGTGTGATGGCACTGATGACTCGAATATTCACGTTTTCACCCATTTCACAACAAACATGCGCCATTATAGAAAAGAAATGACATCATGAATAATGTTATGTTTTAATATGAGCATCATTTTTTTTAATACCTTATTGTATTCATCTCTCTAAAAATACATCTTAGGTTCTTTTTGATGCGGAGTTCGGCCATGAATATTGATATTAATGATATCCGATCCTTTGTAAACGTAGCTGAACTCAAAAGCATTTCAGCCGCTGCACAAAAAATGAATTATTTACAATCTAACATGACCGCAAAAATCAAAAAAATTGAGAGTCACTATAATCGTCAGCTATTTATTCGCAAACCCAAAGGGGTTGAACTGACCGAATCTGGTATGCAGTTATACACACAGTACAAAAAAATGATGTTTACTTGGGAAGAAACCGAAAACAAGATTCAACAACAAGACTCCACTTTACGTTTTGGTACCAATACCAGCTTGGGTGGAATGCGTTTTTACCCTGCATTTAATCAGTTATATAGTGCCTATCCCGATTTGGCACTGACCATGAAAACTGGATCGACCGGTTTTATTGAAGATGAAATTTCACAAGGCCATCTCGATTTTGGTTATGTGTTGGGTCATCCCAAACATAAGCATCTTCAGTACCGTTTAAAGGAACAGGATGAACTGGTGATTATTGGTAAAAATATGATCAATCATGAATCTCTAGACGATTGTCTTAATCATCAAAATATTCTGCTGGCCTGTGAAGAATGCTGCTATGCCACTACACTCAATAAAATTTATACAGAGCGTAATTTAAGCCAAGGCGAATTGGTTCATATTTATGATTATCAAGCACTTATAAATTTTACACAATTGGGAATGGGTGTTTCCATGATTGCAAAATCTTTGTTAAAAAAATACGACATCCAGTATTACAAAGAGCTTCCAGATCAATATCGTAATATTGGACTCTATTTGGTTGCACGGCATGATCACGTATTCACCCCGATTGAAAAACAGTTCATCGAGTTAAACGAATCACTTGAGGTGAACTAAAAATCTGCATAGGTATAAAGTGGCTATTATAAAATATCGCGAGCAGCCTGCGCCGTGCAGCCTTTGCTGCCAGCCTTCCAAGCGAAAACATAATTTTGTTTTTTTCAGATGGTCGAGTGAATTATCGGAAAAAATCAATAAAAAAAAGTGCTACAATACCCGCCATTGTGAATTCTCATGACCATCATTTTAGGTCTTTTTATAAACGTTAGGATTAGTAATGACTGATAATGCAACCATTTTGCAGCATGTACCTGTAGGCAAAAAAGTGGGGATTGCCTTCTCTGGTGGTCTAGATACTTCAGCTGCTCTATTGTGGATGAAACAAAAAGGCGCTGAACCATATGCATATACAGCAAACCTAGGTCAGCCCGATGAAGATGACTATGATGCGATTCCAAAGAAAGCTGAGCAGTACGGTGCCGTTAAAGCTCGTCTGATCGACTGCCGTTTGCAGCTTGCACTTGAAGGTATTGCAGCAATCCAATGTGGCGCATTTCATATCAGCACTGGCGGTGTACCTTACTTTAACACCACGCCACTTGGTCGTGCGGTTACTGGGACCATGTTGGTCACTGCCATGAAAGAAGATGATGTCAATATCTGGGGCGACGGCTCGACCTACAAAGGTAACGATATCGAACGTTTTTATCGTTATGGTTTGCTGACCAACCCGAACTTAAAAATTTACAAACCTTGGTTAGACCAAACCTTTATTGACGAACTAGGTGGCCGTGCAGAAATGTCACAGTTCCTGATCGATAATGGTTTTGACTACAAAATGTCGAAAGAAAAAGCATATTCGACCGACTCGAACATGCTAGGTGCAACCCATGAAGCGAAAGATCTCGAATACCTTGATGCCGGTATCAAGATTGTAGATCCGATCATGGGTGTTGCGTTCTGGAAAGATGACGTTGAAATTCAGCCTGAACAAGTCAGCATTACTTTTGAAGAAGGCATGCCAGTTGCCCTCAATGGTCAGCGTATTGAAGATCCGGTTGAATTGATTCTTGAAGCCAACCGTATTGGTGGACGTCATGGCCTAGGTATGTCGGATCAAATTGAAAACCGTATTATCGAAGCAAAATCACGCGGTATTTATGAAGCACCGGGCATGGCACTTATGCATATTGCTTACGAACGTCTGGTGACGGGTATTCACAACGAAGATACCATTGAACAATACCGCATCAACGGCTTACGTTTAGGTCGTTTGTTGTATCAAGGCCGTTGGTTCGATTCACAAGCACTGATGCTGCGTGAAACTGCACAGCGTTGGGTTGCAAAAGCCATTACGGGTACTGTGACTTTAGAATTACGTCGTGGTAACGATTACACCATCATGAACACTGAATCTGCAAACCTGACCTATGAAGCAGAACGCTTAACCATGGAAAAAGGTGATTCGATGTTTACGCCAATGGACCGTATTGGCCAGTTGACTATGCGTAATCTGGATATTACCGATACACGTGCAAAATTGGGCATTTATACCAACTCGGGCCTACTCTCGATTGGTCAAGGCTCAGCTGTACCACAATTAGAGACTAAAACGAAATAATCGTCTGAAATCTCAAATAAAAGCTGTCACCTGACAGCTTTTATTTTTTCTGCACGCACCAACTTTTTGATTAAAAATCCGCTTAGATGCAGTCACTTGAAGCAATTTGAGGTGAATTGTAAGCATTTCCTGTTACCATTTTCAGGGCTTTTGCATTATCATCTGTTTTATTTTGCAGCTTGAATTCCCTTGGATACGATTACTCTTCTGCAGCCAGACGATTGGCATGCGCATTTACGTGACGGAATCGCACTTCAACGTACTGTTCCAGATTTAGCTAACCAGTTTGCTCGCGCGATTTGTATGCCGAACCTTGTCCCACCTGTCAAAACAGTGGAAGAAGCCTTGGCTTACCGTGAACGAATCATGGCGCATGTTCCAGAAGGTGTTCATTTTGATCCGCGTATGGTGCTGTACTTTACCGATCACACCCCAGCGAGCGAAGTCAAAAAAATCAAGGCTTCCGAATTTGTAAACGCGATTAAGCTTTACCCAGCAGGTGCAACCACCAATTCAGATAATGGCGTAAGCGATATCCGCAAAGTCTATGCTGTAATTGAGCAAATGGAAGAGCATCAGGTACCACTGTTACTGCATGGTGAAGTCACTCACAACCATGTGGATATTTTTGATCGTGAAAAGCGCTTTCTAGACGAAGTATTGTCTCCGTTACTCAAACAGTTTCCAAAACTTAAACTGGTACTCGAACACATTACCACCAGTGAAGCCGCGCATTTTGTTTTAGAACAAGACCGCAACGTAGCTGCCACCATCACGCCACAGCATCTGCTATTTAACCGTAATGATATGCTGGTCGGTGGGATCAAACCGCATTTTTATTGCCTCCCAATTTTAAAGCGTCAAACGCATCAACAAACCTTGATTGAAGTGGCTACTAGCGGCAATCCAAAATTCTTTTTGGGTACCGACAGCGCACCACATTCGAAAGATGCCAAAGAAAATGCATGTGGTTGTGCAGGTTGCTACAGTGCACCGACAGCCATCGAATTATATGCACAGGCATTTGATCAGGTTGGAAAGATTGAGCGCTTAGAAGGCTTTGCCAGCCATTTTGGTGCCGACTTCTATGGCCTGCCACGCAACACCTCGACCATCACCTTGGTCAAAGAAGATCAAGTGATTCCAGAGCAACTAGACTATCTTGACGGTGAAAAAATTATTCCGCTTTATGCAGGTAAAACCCTTCAATGGAGAAAAGTGTGACTCAAGAAACCTCCACTCTTCCAGTGATTGGTCAGCGTTTTCGTGGTTTCTTACCCGTTGTTGTCGATGTCGAGACAGCGGGTTTCAATGCGCATACCGATGCGTTGCTTGAAATCGCCTGTATTCCAATCGTCTATGATGAAGCCGGGCAATTTGTACCAGGCGAAGCCTATCAAGCCCATATCAATCCATTTGAAGGGGCAAATCTTGATCGTCGTTCGCTCGATTTTATCGGGATCGATCCGTTTAATCCGATGCGCATGGCCATGGCAGAAGATGAACGTTCAGCGCTCAAACGTATATTCAAGTCGATTCATGAAGTGCGTAAGCAACAGCAGTGTACTCATGCTGTACTGGTAGGCCACAACGCACATTTTGATTTGGGCTTCTTGCAAGCTGCAATTGCACGTACCAGCACTAAAAATCAAAATCCGTTTCATAGCTTTTCGGTATTCGATACGGTGACCTTAAGTGCAGTTACGTTTGGACAAACAGTACTGGCCAAGGCATGTATACAGGCAGGCATTGAGTTTGATGGCAAGGAAGCACATTCTGCGCTATACGATACGCAAAAGACAGCCGAACTGTTTTGCTATATTTTAAACAAACTCTCTCCTCACCTACTTGACACACTCGTGGCGGATCAATAAGATACCGCCATCCTCAACGTCCCTATCGTCTAGAGGCCTAGGACATCGCCCTTTCACGGCGGTAACCGGGGTTCGAATCCCCGTAGGGACGCCATCTTATTTTTCTCTCTTGCATTTTCTTTTATACTGTTTACCTGTGCTCAAACCGAGACATGTCATGCTGAAAAAGATTTTGATCGCTATACTCATTTTATTGCCTTCTGCGCTTTATCTTTATATCGTGCATGACGCACCTAAGAAAACTTCGACTGAACAGTCACCCGCCAAATAAATTTAAAAAACTGCCTAATATTCATACAATTAGCTATTTTTTATTCACTTAATCACATTTCTGCCTTTTTCTTTGCAATGCAAATTGACAGCACAGATGAAACTTCCTATTATACGCACACCTCGCAACGTCCCTATCGTCTAGAGGCCTAGGACATCGCCCTTTCACGGCGGTAACCGGGGTTCGAATCCCCGTAGGGACGCCATCTTATTTTTCTGTTGTATTTCTCTTTTTGCTTGTCTCACTGTCTATTCTTTGACTCATGCTGCATTGCACATTTCAGTTTTTTCACTAAAATAGCGCTTTCTTTCATCTTGAAGCGATATTGTCTATGCTGCCGCCAGACTCTACAGACCAACAAGTACTCAGCAGTGCTGCTCCATTAAAACGTGCCATGAGTACTCGTCATTTGGTCATGCTGTCGTTAGGTGGTGCGATTGGCACAGGCCTGTTTTTAGGCTCAGGCGAAGTGATTACCCAAACAGGCCCGATTGGCGCTGTGATCGCCTATATGCTGGGCGGTTTGATTGCATATATGGTCATGCTGTGTTTGGGTGAACTTGCCGTACATATGCCAGTGTCTGGGTCATTTGGTGCCTATGCCAAACGCTATATCGGGCCAGGCACAGGATACATGATTTCGTGGTTATACTGGCTGACATGGACAGCCACGCTAGGTACCGAATTTACTGCCGCGGCATTACTCATGCAAGAATGGTTTCCCCATATCTCGATGTGGATCTGGACCAGTGTTTTTGCAATCACCATTTTTGCACTCAACCTCAGCTCCACGCATATTTTTGCCGAATCTGAATTCTGGTTGTCGCTGGTGAAAGTGCTGACCGTGATCGGCTTTATTATATTGGGTCTATTGGCCATTTTTGGTCTGATTCATTTTGAGGGCTATCAAACCGCACCACTGTTTAGCAATCTCACCAGTCATGGTTGGTTTCCTCAAGGTCTGATGCCTATTTTTGCGACCATGCTGATTGTTAACTTTGCCTTTTCAGGCACAGAATTGATTGGCGTTGCGGCAGGTGAAACTAAAGATCCGGCAGTCAATGTACCCAAAGCCATTAATGCAGCCATCTGGCGTTTGCTCATTTTCTTTGTGGGCACCATTGTGGTCATTAGCGCACTGTTGCCTTATGAGGCAACTGGCTTAGGCAATCATGGTGTGAGTAATAGTCCGTTCGTGACGGTTTTTCAATATATTGGTATTCCGTATGCAGACCATATTATCCGTTTTGTGATTATCACGGCGCTGCTATCGGCTGCAAACTCTGGTTTATATGCTGCTTCTCGTATGATGTGGTCGCTTTCGAGCCAAAAGCAATTACCGTCTATTTTCTCTAAACTCACCACCAGTGGTACGCCAATTATTGCCCTCATTGTGACGATGTTTGGTGCGATACCGGGATTATTGTCTGAGCAGTTTGCACCAGAGACTATCTTTAAAAATTTACTGGGCGTTGCGGCATTTACCATGGTAATTGTCTGGATGAGTATTTGCTGGAGTCAGTTCAACTTTAGACGTCAATGGTATAAAGATGGCCACAGCGTATCTGAGCTCAAATTTGCTGCACCGCTGTTTCCAGTTTTACCGATTCTTGGATTTGTATTTTGCTTGATTACTGGTTTAAGTATGGCGCTTGATCCTGAAATGCTTCCCGGTTTTATTGGTTGTTTGATCTTTGTGGCGGGTTGTTATTTAAGTCACTACATATTTTACCGTAATCAAAACTAAAGCGGTTAAAAGGTACAATACTCATTGGAAAGTGTAGCAAAATCGCTACACTTTTTTTATTTAGATCACTGGTTTAGCGCATCATTCTTCTGTAGATTTTAAGTCAATATAAGAATAAATAAGCCTGATCACGATGAAAATTGTATTTGTTCATGGCGCCCAGCAACAAAAAATGGATGCCTCACAGCTTCAAGACTACTGGTTGAATATCTTTCAACTTGGGCTGAATCATTCTGCAAAACACATTGAACTCGATACGCTGGATATCTCCTTTCCTTATTATGGTGATTTACTGTTTAAGCACATGCTCAGTTTTAGTACTGAGCCGATCAATTTACTTGGCGATACTTGGCAAGAATGGCATCTGCCTTTTTTACTTCCAGATGAATCTCAGCCTGTAGATGACAGCCAGCCGCTCATTTCACTCACATCTGACACCGACGAAGAACTTTCATTTACTTCAAAACTTTATCTTTTTTCGCATTTAGCCAAAGATCGCGTACTTAAAGAATTTGTGGTGCTGCTCAACAAATTTCCCAAATTACATGAAAGCGTGATTCAAAAACTGATTATTGAAGCGTATTTATATCTGGCAAGTCCAGACTTTATGCAGGATGTACACAAGCGTATTGCATCTGCCTTTGACAGCGACGATGAGTATATTATTGTGGCGCATTCTCTGGGTACAGTCATCGCGTACAACCTATTACAGCAATTGCCTCACATACGCGTACAACGCTTTATTACGCTTGCTTCACCACTGGCCTTTCAGGTGATTCAATCGAAGCTCAACATGCCAGTAGAACGCCCCAGATCGCTTATAGGAGATTGGCACAATTTCTATTCGCAAGAAGATTATCTCACCACCTTTCCTCTCGATCAGGCACCATTTGATTTTCATCCTCCAATTGAGAATCAATTGATTTCAACCTTTGTCAATCGTCCGCATGAAATTATTGGCTACCTACAACATCCTTCCGTCATTGAGCGTATTGTGGAACCGCTTTATCCAGATCCGGCGCTTTATCTGGATTACGGTTAACAAGCAGTGCCAGATTTTGCATCAACACTTCAACTCAACAAGCCACACAAAGCGCTACATTTTTTTGATGTAAGCTCAATCTATAGGCCATAAAAAGTATCACTATGTATATTGTGTTTATTCATGGTATGAATCAGCAGCAATTAAATGCACAGAGCCTACGTAAGCACTGGCTCAGCGTGCTCAAGCATGGGCTAAGCCAGAATCATTTGTTGTTTCAATTCGACTCACATCAGTTGCATTTTCCTTTTTATGGCGATTTACTGACCCAATTTCATTTAAGCAATCGCCTTGACCTCGATACCTTTTTACCTAAATCACTGTTCTCACTTCACTTGCCTGCTCATCTTCATATTCCCTCATTCGCTCTTTTTAAAGAAAAACAAGCCAGTGGGCATGCACATCTATTTGATTTAGCAATGATAAAGAAGAAATTACTTGATGAGAGCTTGACTGCAAAAGATCAATCTTTAAAAGAACTGATGATACTTCTAGATCACTTTCCAAAATTACATGAAGAGCTGATGCATACATTTCTGATCGAAAGTTATTGTTATTTAGCAAATCAAAGCTTCATGCAACGTGTTCATCAACGTATACGTATTGGTATTCCTGTTCAGCAACCGTGTATTATTGTGGCGCACTCTTTAGGATCGGTGATTGCCTATAATCTGCTACGCCAAATGTGTAATATCTCTAATATCCAAGGCTTTATTACACTTGGCTCCCCTCTGGCGTTTCGTGTCATTCAGCAACACCTCATACAGCCGATCAGTTACCCCGAATGTCTACATGGTGTGTGGCATAATTTTTATTCTCATGATGATTTTCTCACAGCGTTTCCACTTGAAAAGCCCCCATTCGATTTTGATCCACCTATTTTGAATCATGAAATTTCGACATCGAGTGCACATCCACATGAGATTTCTGGTTATTTGCAAAATATTGAGGTGCTCAAAGCACTGATCGAAAGTTGTCAGAGCCGCTAAACAATATTCAGCTCAAAATTTATTCATTATGTTTGATTTTTTGATTCAAAATAAATGAAACGCGGTATTTTTAAACACTCATCGCTAAATTACAGTTTTTTTTAGGAAAACAGTTTGACAGACTCAGGAATTAAACCTAATATACGCCCACCTCTGAAACGTCCCTATCGTCTAGAGGCCTAGGACATCGCCCTTTCACGGCGGTAACCGGGGTTCGAATCCCCGTAGGGACGCCAA
>NZ_JASCAJ010000027.1:0-109051 GCF_029967895.1 Acinetobacter sp. V89_7 | reverse complement strand
CCACCAATCAGGATGGTGGCACCGTCGTGGATCTGGGAGAGCGCTTCCGTTAGGGTCGCTGCACTTTTATCTATCATGTCATCAACCTTTGGATGAAAACGGAAAATAAAGAAATACCATAAACCTAAGAGATGAACACCGATGAAGTGTCATCTCTACTGACATATCAGCTATCGTCATCACGCACAGAAGACGGATGACGATTGAGCGCCATGACTTCAATTTTCATATACGGATATAGCGGTAAGCCTTGTAAAATCGTATGTAGCTCTTCATTACTTTCGACATCAAAAATACTGATATTGGAATATTGTCCGGTAATACGCCAGATATGACGCCATTTGCCTTGGCGTTGCAACTCTTGTGAATAGGCCTTCTCGACCGATTTAATCTGATTGGCCTGATCAGTAGGCATGCTAACAGGTAAATGCACATCCATACGAACTTGAAACAACATAGTAAATTTCCTCTTCCTTAATGACGGCGTAACTGTTCGAGTTTGTCTTCGTCGACCTCAATTCCCAGACCTGGCGTATTGGGAACCACCAGCTCGAAGTTTTCATATTGCAAAGGTGTTTTCAAAATGCTTTGCGTCAGCAATAAAGGCCCGAACAGTTCAGTGCCAAACTCTAGTGTTTCAAAGGTACTAAAGGCATGTGCCGATGCAATACTGCCGACAGGCCCTTCGAGCATGGTGCCACCATATAAACTGATTCCCGCAAGACGCGCAATTTTTGCCACTTCACAGGCTTCAATCAGACCACCCGATTGTTCGACTTTTACTGCAAACACATCGGCACCCGATTTTTTGGCAATTCGATAGGCACTGTCTGGGCCAGTCAAGACCTCATCTGCCATAATGGCCACATCAAAACGTGCGGTCAGACGTGCTAAAGCATCTGTATTTTCAATCGCACAGGGCTGCTCAATCAGATCGATTCCACCATCTTGAAGCTGTTGAATCCCTTTAACACATTCAAGCTCAGACCATGCACGGTTCACATCTACACGTACACTGATTTCCGGGCCAAGTGCTTTTTTAATGGCAATTACATGATCGACATCATGCTGTAGCGGATTTGAACCAATTTTTAATTTAAAGGTATTATGGCGCTTTAATTCGATCATTTTTTTGGCTTCGGCAATATCTTTATCGGTATCACCTGAAGCCAATGTCCACAACACAGGTAATCGATCACGAATACGTCCACCCAGCAATTCACTCACGGGTATATTCAGTCGTTTAGCCTGTATCTCTAAAAGTGCAGTTTGAATTGCACATTTGGCAAAGCGGTTGCCATTGATACTTTTACGAATTAATTTTAGGGTTTGGGCTACATTTAAAGACGTCTTGATGGACAAGAGCAATGGCTTGAAATAGGTGTCGATATTGGCTTTAACACTTTCTGGACTTTCTTCGCCATAGTTTAATCCACCAATCGTGGTCGCTTCGCCCCAGCCTACAATGCCATCTTCCGTGATGATTTTGATCAAAACTAATGTCTGCGTCTGCATCGTGGTGACCGAAAGCTTGTGCGGACGAATAGTTGGAATATCGACTAAAATAGTTTCCACTGATTTATACATCGGTCCATCTTCTTTTCAATAAATACTATTTACATACCTTAAATTAATGTAATAATAAAAACGATAAACAATTTGGTATTTTTGCATACTAAAAAGGTATATAAAATCAATTAGGGCGTATAAATGGAACTAAGACATCTCAGATATTTTGTGACCGTGGTTGAAGAGCAAAGCATTTCCAAAGCTGCTGAAAAGTTGTGTATTGCCCAGCCGCCCCTCAGCCGACAAATTCAAAAACTCGAAGAAGAATTGGGAATTCAGCTATTTGAACGCGGCTCCAGACCGGCTAAAGTGACTGAAGCAGGTATGTTTTTTTATCAGCATGCTGTGCAGATTTTGACTCATACTGCACAAGCGTCCTCAATGGCAAAACGAATTGCAACGGTCAGTCAAACCTTGAGAATTGGTTACGTCAGCTCCTTATTGTATGGTTTGTTACCTGAAATTATTTATCTGTTTCGTCAACAAAATCCTGAAATTCACATCGAACTCATCGAATGCGGCACCAAAGATCAAATTAATGCCCTTAAGCAGGGAAAAATCGATCTGGGTTTTGGTCGGCTCAAAATTACCGATCCTGCAATTCGACGTATCGTGTTGCATAAAGAACAGCTCAAACTTGCAATCCATAAGCATCATCATCTCAATCAGTTTGCAGCAACAGGAGTTCATCTCTCTCAAATTATTGATGAACCGATGCTGCTGTACCCTGTCTCTCAAAAACCTAATTTTGCGACCTTTATTCAGTCACTCTTTACCGAGCTGGGCCTAGTACCATCCAAACTCACCGAAATACGCGAAATTCAACTGGCGCTCGGCTTGGTGGCAGCAGGTGAAGGCGTCTGTATCGTCCCGGCGTCTGCCATGGATATTGGGGTGAAGAATCTGCTTTATATTCCAATTTTAGATGATGATGCCTATAGCCCAATTTCACTCGCGGTGCGAAATATGGACCACAGTAATTACATTCCTAAAATTCTCGCCTGTGTACAGGAGGTGTTTGCAACACACCACATCAGGCCACTCATCGAATAAAATATGTCTGAAAAATTTCTACTATTTATTCAACGCGTAGCGCTTGGCTGAGTTGATCGAGTGCTGCGCTGTAATCGATGAACGTTTCATCGAGTGTTTGAACATGTTTGATTGACTGCTCAAGTTGAGCCTGACACTGCTCAATCAATTCACTCGTGGAAGCTTTGACAGCTTGTTGAAGCTGCTGCGTGAGAATCGTGTACAAGCCATCATGCACTAACATTCCCGCAATGCGTTCATACTGCATTTTTTCGATTTTTTCGATCTTGCTAAGCGAATCCAAATTTAAACCATAAGCATCAAGCTGAATTGCAACCTGTTGTTCGAATGCGACGTTCATCCACTCGTTCAAACTGTTCACTACGGCATCAATATCTTGTGTATTTGCATGTTGCTCAAGAAGTTGTGGCAGCTCAGGCAATACGCTACGCCAGACTGCCTCGGCTAAATCGGTGTGTCGCTGTCGTAAATCATCTTGAGCCTGTTTGAGGTCCTGTTGTATTTGCTCTAGATCGGGTTGCAGATAAAGCCTTAAACCTTCAATGACGTGTTCTTGCAAAAAATGCAACAATACTTCGGCAGGTTTACGCTGCTTATAGCGCAAAGCAGGCTCAATAAGGGCCAAAAGTGCTGCAAATAATCGCTCAAAACCAGCCTCGTTCATGGCTTGTGGAGTCATATCTGCTTCACGCGCCATTTGAGTTGAAACGGACACGGGCGGCTTTAATAAACTCACGTCCACTTGCATACTGTGCAATTTTTCTTGCGCACGCATTAATACATCAGACTCTTGCAACGCGCGTTGTTCTAAATTTTTATTGCAAAGCACTGTACATAGCTCACCATCAATTTCATCTTCTTCGACAAAATCGCTTCGGGTAATAACAGGAAATAAAGGTTTATGACGCTTTAACTCGCGCCCCAGTGCATCTAGCTCTTGCACCTGACCCGGTGAAGTTGCGCTACTGAGCCACAGCACACCATCTGCACTGTCGATAAATTTTTGTGTGAGCGCTGCATTTTCCTGAGTGCCAGAATGCAAACCTGGTGTATCTAGCAAAATAAGTTTTTCACCCAGACATACACCCTGTAGTTGCGCTGTCGTCTCGGTTGCACCTTCGCGTAAGCGAGATTCGGTATAAAATATCTGTTCATTTTGAACATGAAAATATTGCACGGTTTGTCCGTGAGAACGAAAGCATTCGGCCAGTAAGTTACACAATGAACTCTTTCCGGCATTAAACTTACCGAATACAAGCAACATCACCCGATCATGAAATACTTCGGCAACCGATTGAGCAGCACTAAAAGTATGCCATTCGGTATCCCAATTCGATACATGCGTTGTAAGCTTATGGTTAAATTGCTTGAGTTGATTGGCGATTTTTGCCTGCGTTGACCAGCCCGTTAAATCAAAGGTATTTTGTTTTAAAGCTGTAGCAAATGCTTCGCGCCATTGCTGCATCGATTGCAATGCCAACTGTATATCCCCTTGGGCAGTCGCAATCTGCCGGGTGTGTTCGATAAACAATTGAATGTGTCCGCCGCTGGTCATGCTGCACTCTCCATCTGTTGCAACGCCATCATTGCATTTTGAATACACCCTTGCTGCCGAATTGTCTGCTCAATCTTGGCAGCTAAAGCCATTCGGCCTGCTGACTTTTCAAAATAAAATCGAAACTCTCTTTGCAAGCGTTGTCGTTCGGTATCGGTATAAAACAATGCACGTAGCTGATCGCGAAATTTCACTGAAATTCCAAAAACCGCAACAATGACCGTATCAATACTTTTAATCGTAGTTTGCTGCTCTGTAGGTAAACCCACCACACCGTGACGTATGAGATGGCTATTGATCTCGATACAGGCACGTGAGTAAGCAATCTGCACTTTGGCACGTTGCTGCTTGGCTGCTGTATTTTTAAACATCGTGGCAAATGAATCTGGATTAAGTGCTTGATCTTGGCCATCTATATTTACAATGGGCTCTAAATCTACTCGAATCTTATCGAGTATGTTGATGAGTCCTGTATCAAAGTCATGTAATTGCTGCTGCTGTGTCTGTTGTAGTTGCTGAAGTACGCGTTTTTGATCGAGTAATAACTGATTGAGTTGATGATGCAAACCAGACAGTAATCTATTCTTTTCATATGCTCGTGCCGATGGAACCTGAGCAAGTGCCTGCTCAAGTGTATGTCGCAATGCACCGATTCCACTTTTTTCGATCAGCAAGGTTTTTCCGTTTTCAATGCCCTGACGGTGGCGAGTGGCCGAAACAGCCCAAATATCGAGTTTGGGTACCTGCTGTGCAATTGAGGTTTTAATCTGGGTTAAAATTGTCTGATCCGGTATCTGATCTATCTGGGTCAAGACCAGTATGGTTTGGCGCCGGCTATGGTCTGCATCTTCAATAAGTTGTTGTAAAAGATGATGCTCGGTTGCATCGAGTTCGCCTTCTCGGACTGAATGCACAAAAAGGCGAATATCTGCCTGTGTCCAGACTGCTTCAAAAGCATGACGATCATCCACTGCCGCAACATCTGCATCGAGTCCGGGTGCATCTAACCAACGCACCTGATCTTGTTTATGTTCGGCCAGTTGAATCGTCTCTCGTTTATCGGCAACAGAAAAAATATCTGTCCCGATCAGCTCATTGAGTAGTCGGCTTTTACCATGATTATATTTACCAATGACGGTAATGGTGGGGTCACAAGCAAACTGCATCAGACGAACCAAGCGTGCCAATTGCCCAGCCTGATTCGGCAATACGCTTAAAATTTTATCTACGGCTTCCTGAATGATTTGATTGTCCACGTAATTGTCTCCACCCTTCCCTGAAATAAAAACAGGCCAGTGATCTTGATCACTCGCCTGATAATTTTGAACCATTTTGGTGTATTACACCGCTAGACGTGGACGATCAACAACTTGGTTATCCACACCATCAACCAAACGCGTCAATTTTAGATCGAAAACCATTTCAGCGAATGGGCCTTCAACATCATTGGCCTTAATGGTTTCAGGATCGGTGTGTTCCACTGCATCAACCACCAAGCCTTCACGGGTTGCATAAGCAAAGTCGTCATAGGTGTACGGATCGCCAGCCACATTAATTTGCGTAGTCAGTTTGCGGTGTCCATCGGCAGAAACAAAATAGTGAATGTGCGCAGGGCGGTTACCATGACGGCCCAACTGATTCAGCAACTGTTGCGTTGGACCTTCTGGTGGGCAACCATAACCCGCAGGCAAAATGGTACGAACGCGATACTGACCGTTTTCATCGGTAATAATACTACGGCGCATATTGAACGCTTGCTGCTCGCCTGTCGGGTCGAAGTGTGAATAAAAGCCTTTGGTATTGGCATGCCAGATTTCAACTTTGGCATTTGGTAAAGGTTTTCCATCTGCATCAAAGATCGTGCCATGTAGAATCAGGGTATGACCATTTGGATCACTTCCGTCATCCATGCGCGCATAACCTACCGATTCAGGCGCACCTGCCACATATAGCGGGCCTTCAATGGTACGTGGTGTTGCATTTTCAATACCTAGTGCGGCATCTTCGGCATCCATACGCATATCGAGGTAGTGGTCAAAACCCAAGCCTGGCGAGAGTAAACCAGCTTCTTGATTGGCACCCAGCTGATTTAAATATGCCACACCCGCCCAGTATTCATCTGAAGTGATATTCAAATCTTCAATGGCTTTATATAAATCTGAAAGCACACGATGGATGATCTGCTTTACACGCGGATTGCCACCTTCTTGCTCAAGTCCGCTTGCAACACGTAAAAAATCTTGCACATCCTGAGTATTGAATATTTTAACTTCCATGGCTTTCTCCTTGAAATCGCCAAAACATCATTTGATAAACTTATCTGTCGACGCTATCGTTGAATGTGTTGTGCGTATTGGTTCAATTAACCTTTGCTTGGTTTGCCTCAGCCTTAAGCTTTACCTTGCTTCACACACCACAAACTTATTTATTTCGATAGTCGTTTCTATACCTTCCATACTGATCAACTGTATCTGAAACTTATGGGTAGTCCAATTCCTAAGAGAGTATGTTTTCATGCTTTTTTGGTATACTAATTTTTTCGACATCTGATTTAAAAATAAATCTTAATAAAAATTTTCAGGCTAAAATTCAAAATAAAACAATAAAATTCAAATATATATAATGTATTTAAATTTTAAAAAGTAAATTTAGCTCATAATGTGATCATTGCTATGGCCGAGCAGATATCGCTAAATACCTTCATAAAAGGAATATTCAGGAGTTAAAAAATTGTTATGCATTGAACTACTCAAACCCATGGTGGTTTCAACAGGAATGAAATAGAAACAAATTAAGCTGAGTGATATGTCATCTCTTAAAAAACAAAATTCGCCTTAGAATAAAGCGAATATGATAGAAATAATCGAATGGTCTAAATGACAAATTTAATTTAACTGGCTTTGGGTTTTAGTAAGATGAAATAGGCCAGCATGCCAATACACATCCCCCAAAACACCGAACTCAAGCCCAAGAAATGCATACCCGAAACGGTTGCCAAAAAGGTAATCAGTGCAGGATCTCGTTGCTGATCTTCTTGCATGGCAATTTTAATATTGCTTGCTATTGCACCCAAAAGCGCAAGTCCGGCCAGTGCAGCAATCAGCTCTTTGGGCAATAAGCTAAACAACGCTACAATACTACCTGCAAACACACCTCCCAAGATATAAAACAAACCATTTGCTATTCCAGCAATATAGCGTTTGTCTTTGAGTTCATGTGCATCTTTACCCATACATAAGGTGGCTGTAATGGAGGCCAAAACAATGGTAATTCCACCTGCAAAGGCAGCAAACAACGAGGCCAAGCTTGCGGCGGCAATAATTGGTTTGGCAGGTGTGTTATACCCACTGAGTTTTAAAATGGCCATGCCAGGGAGAAACTGCCCTGTTAAGCTCACCAAAATTAGTGGCAGCGCCAAATTTAAGGTTGAAAACCATGACCACTCTGGTGCAATAAACTGCGGACGTGCAATGTGAAATTCTAGCGGTACCGGATTCATTTTTCCAAGAAAAAAACTAAACGCTACACCACAAATAAGCACCCAAAGCATGCAGTAACGCGGTGAAAAGCGTCGACTGATCAGATAACACAGCAACATGCTAAACACGATCAAAGGTAAAGTATCGGTGGCAAGAAATAGCCCAAGACCAAACTGGAATAAAATGCCGGCCATCATGCCAGCAGCAATTCCCTGCGGTATCCATTTGAGTAGTTTGTCAAAATAGCCGGTAATGCCGACCAGAAAAATCACAATTGCCGCGGTAATATAGGCGGCAACGGCTTCATTTAAACTAATGTTGGGAAACAAAGTAACCAACAATGCCGTCCCGGGTGCCGACCACGCGGTCACTACAGGTGTTTTAAACCGAATAGATAAAAAAATACCTGTCACGGCGGCACCGATCGAAATAGCCCAAATCCATGAGATCATCATCTCTGTCGAGACGTGTGCTTTTTGTGCCGCCTGAAAGAAGATAATTAACGGGCCCGAGTATGAAATCAGGACCGCTAAAAAGCCTGCAATCGTGGCCGATAACGACCAATCTTGCTTCAATGTTTTTAACAGGGTTGTCATGATGCCTCCTTGCAGTCTCCCTTTAAATAATGACCATCAGATCATCCCTGATCGCCCCCACCCACCGGAAGCACGCTGCCCGTGATGTAAGAAGATTCATCTGAGGCTAAAAAGGTAATCGCATTGACTTGTTCATCAATACTGCCATAACGCCCTAAAAAGCTTCGATCAATGGTTTGGTCAACCACTTGTTGCATCCAGACTTTTTCATTTTCCGATAAAGGCTGAGCATTACGTGGAATCTTACGCGGCGGCGCTTCAGTTCCTCCCGTTGCAACCGCATTCACACGAATACCATGCTGGGCATGCTCAAAGGCAAGTGAAGCCGTTAAGGCATTTACACCGCCTTTTGAAGCCGAATATGGAATTCGGTGAATACCTCGTGTCGCAATTGACGACACATTCACAATAGTGCCCTGTTGATGTTTTAGCATTTCTGGAAGTACTGCACGGCAGCACCAGAGCGTTGGAAATAAGGAGCGATGAACCTCCTGAATAATTTCCTCTTCTGAAAACTCCTGAAAGGGTTTCATCCAGATTGCACCACCGACATTATTGATCAGCACGTCGATGCGTCCGTATTCGGCAATTGCGTGTGATACCACCGACTCTGCGCCAGCATAAGTTTCCAAATCTGTCTCAACAGCAATTGCCAATGCGCCCAAGGCTTTGATCTCAGCCAATACCGCCTGAATCAGATCAGAACGGTCGGCCAATACCAGACGCCCTCCCTCTTGGGCAATCCGTAGTGCAACACCACGACCAATGCCTTGAGCTGCACCTGTTACAATGACAACTTTATGTTCAAAACGTTGTGTCGAATTCATATCGGTCTCCGTTTTGAGTTAGTTGGCAGAGAATTTTTCAAATAAAAAGTTCGCGGGTTGAATCCCTTGTGTATCCAGCCAGCTCCGCACCGCTTCCACCATAGGAACCGGTCCGCACAGATACACATCAACTTCACCGCCATTTAGCCAGTCATTTTCGATATGACCCGTGACGTAACCTTTACGTTCATGTTGACTTTCTGCATGTGCCACCACGGTACGATATTCAAACCATGGTAGTTTCTGCTGAAGTGCATCGAGTTGTTCAAGCGCCACCAGATCACAATCTTGCGTTACGCCAAACACCAGTCGTACCGGATGCTCACTGCCTTTTTGCTCAAGTACTTGCAACATCGATAAAAACGGTGCGATTCCCGTACCGCCAGCCAGCATGAGCACAGGACGCTTGACTTCACGCAGATAAAAACTACCAAATGGTCCAGTAAAGCTCATTTTGTCGCCTGCTTTGGCCTGCACACTTAAATACTCGCTCATTTTACCTTGCGGCACATTACGAACCACGAACCCGGTTAAGCGATTGCCCGGTTGTGAGCTAAACGAATACGAGCGTGTTTCCGTGGTGCCCGGCAGCGTCACGTTGACATACTGCCCTGCCAGAAAATGAATATCGGGCTGACCGTCATCGAGCTGAATATCAAAGGTGATAGTCGAATCCGACAGATTTTCAACCCGCGCCAACGTGCCTTCAAAATGATGAATCTTGGTTTTACATACCTCAGAAGATGCCTGAATTTGAAATACAGCATCCGAAGTTGGACGACATTGACATGCCAAAACGTAACCCTGCTGCGCTTCTTCTGGGGTGAGTGCATCTTCAATGTAATTGTCTTCAGGCATGTCATAGTTGCCAGATTCACAAAAGGCACGACAGGTACCACACGCGCCTTCACGACAGTCCATTGGAATATTGATTTGCTGACGGTATGCGGCATCGGATAAGGTTTCACCTTGAGCGACGCGAATAAAACGGGTAACGCCATCTTCAAATTGAAGTGCTACTTGATGGTTTGACATGGCAGGAATCCTATTCAAATATAAACTCATAAATCCTCAGTCAAGTGTCCGTTTGACTGAGGTACAACTGATTTAGATATGATAAATATCAATGACTTGATTAATGTAATCATTCTTAAGCACCACATACTTGCTCAAGATTTTTGGTTGTTCACCTGAAAAATCGATTACATAGCGTGACATGCCAAAATAGCTGTAACTGTTTTTATAGCGGAAACTTAGCGTATTCCAGTTAAAACGTACTGTGACTTGAAGGCCATCACGTGATTCAACTTCGATATTGCTAATATTGTGTGCCGTACGCGTATCTGGCATGGTCGCCGATGAACGCTCGGTTTTAATCCGAAATACTCGATCTTCAAGACCTTGGCGATCTGGATAATAAATCAGCGAAATCTCAGTTTGAGGGTTTTCAGTAAGCTGATCGTTATCGTCCCACGCGGGCATCCAAAATGAGGCTTGCGGTGCGTAACATTCAAGCCAGTCATCCCATTGCTCATCATCTAAAAAACGGGCCTCGCTATACAAAAACTGGCTAATCTGTTCGATGCTGATGGTGTCTAAAAGTGCTGTAGCATTCATGCGTTCTCTCCCTGACGCGATGCAAATTCTTTTTCCGCAGCAATCGCTCGCTTCATACTTTTGAGCCAGTATTGATGCTGTGCCAAATACAAGCCTTCGTCTTCAGTTTTAATACCACTAATAGCCGGTTTTAATCCGATTTCATTAGCGGCATCATCTGGTCCATAAATCCAATGTTTTGATCCGCGGCACATGTCGTTCCATTCCAGTTCAATACCTGCATAACCAGCCTGACAGGCACGGAACTCCTCAAGATCGTCTGGTGTCGCCATTCCAGATGCATTAAAGAAATCTTCATACTGGCGAATACGGCGTGCACGCGCTTCGGGTGCTTCACCTACAGGCGCAATACAGTAAATGGTGACTTCGGTTTTATTGACCGAAATTGGACGTAAAACACGAATTTGCGAACCAAACTGATCCATCAGGTACACGTTTGGATATAAACACAAGTTACGTGAGCGTTCGATCATCCATTTCGACATTGCGGCACCGAATTTTTCGGTATATTCCGCTGCTTTAGGAAAGTTTGGTCGGTCTTCCGGATTACCCCATTGTGTCCAGAGCAACATATGACCATGTTCAAATCCATATGAACCACCGCCATGTTTCCCCCACGAGCCCGCACTCATCGCGCGAATGGTATCGCCTGCCTGTTTTTCTTTACGATGCTGCGTGGTGGCTGCATAGTTCCAGTGTACCGCCGAAACGTGATAGCCATCTGCTCCGTTTTCTGCGGTCAACTTCCAGTTTCCTTCATAGGTGTAGGTCGAAACACCACGCAGTACTTCAAGGCCCTGATCGGATTGCCCGACAATCATGTCGATAATTTTGGTGGTTTCCCCCAAAAACTCTTGCAGTGACGGTACATCAGGATTCAGGCTACCAAATAAAAAACCTTTATAACTTTCAAAACGCGCCACCTTTTTTAAGTCGTGGGAACCGTCCTGATTAAAACAATCTGAATAACCGGCATCGCTTGGATCTTTCACCTTCAACAGTTTTCCTGAGTTATTGAAGGTCCAGCCATGAAATGGGCAAGTATATGTGGCCTTATTACCACGCTTATGACGGCACAGCTGTGCACCACGATGTGAACATGCGTTAATCATGGCGTTAAGTTCACCGTTGCGATTACGCGCAATCAAAATCGGTTGTCTGCCAATATAGGTGGTGTAATAGTCGTTGTTGTTGGGAATCTGGCTTTCATGAGCCAAATAAACCCAATTTCCTTCGAAAATGTATTTCATTTCAAGATCAAAAAGTGCCTGATCTGTAAATACAGAACGATGTAACTTAAATTCACCTGTTTCGGTATTGTCTACAAGCAGTTCATCAATTCGGTCAAGATGGCTAGTATTAATGACGGGAATACGTGGCATATCCTTTCTCCAACATTCCAAAATAAGAAACTTGTCTAGGCCAGAGCAAAACGCTGTGCTTAGTCAAACATTCAATTAAACAACGCAACGCATAAAATGTTTACTTAACGGCAGAACCGTCGAATAAAACGAATATCCATTTCAGCTTTCAATTTTCCAAATTGAAGAAAGCATTTAATGGTTTAAGCCCCTGCCTTCTTCTTGTCTTTCTTGCTTGTTTATACCTTAAAAGAATGTTTTAATAAGTTCAAACACATTATTTGTATAATAAAATACCTATGGAGTATTTTTAAATGGAACTTAGACATCTCCGCTATTTTGTGGCGGTGGTTGAGGAGCAAAGCTTCACCAAAGCCGCAGACAAATTATGCATTGCACAGCCGCCCTTAAGCCGACAAATTCAAAATCTCGAAGAAGAATTGGGGATTCAGCTTTTAGAGCGCGGCAGCAGACCCGTCAAGACAACACCTGAAGGTCACTTTTTTTATCAGTACGCCATCAAACTATTGTCGAATGTCGATCAAATGGTTTCCATGACCAAGCGCATTGCCTCGGTTGAAAAAACCATTCGTATCGGATTTGTGGGTTCGCTCCTATTTGGTTTACTGCCACGAATTATTCATTTGTATCGTCAGGCGCATCCCAATTTACGCATTGAACTTTACGAAATGGGCACCAAGGCACAAACCGAAGCATTAAAAGAAGGCCGTATCGATGCCGGATTTGGTCGACTTAAAATCAGTGATCCCGCCATTAAACGTACCTTATTGCGTAATGAACGTTTGATGGTGGCCGTACATGCCAGCCATCCGCTTAATCAAATGAAAGATAAAGGCGTGCATTTAAATGATTTGATTGATGAAAAAATTTTGCTTTATCCAAGCTCGCCTAAGCCTAATTTTTCTACCCATGTAATGAATATCTTTTCTGATCATGGCTTAGAACCCACCAAAATTAATGAAGTCCGTGAAGTTCAACTGGCGCTTGGATTAGTGGCAGCGGGTGAAGGAATTTCATTGGTTCCGGCCAGTACGCAAAGTATCCAGCTTTTTAATCTGAGCTATGTGCCGCTTCTAGATCCCGATGCCATCACGCCCATCTATATTGCCGTGCGCAATATGGAGGAAAGCACTTATATTTATTCGTTGTACGAAACGATTCGCCAGATATATGCCTATGAAGGTTTTACTGAGCCACCGAACTGGTAGCAAAAAAACCCATCAGACTGTGAGGTGCTGATGGGTTTTTATAAATTTTTAGATTAATGCGAGACTGCTTCACTCACTTTCACCGTAGTGGTGTCGTTTTGATGGGCAATCGGGCTGATCGGTTCAGGTTGATACATACGTCGGTCATTGATTAAAAATACCGTAACAATACCAAGAACCGCAGGAATACTCAGTGCCAGAAAGTTATAGAAGTGCGGCAGTTGCAAAGACAATAACCATCCAGTCAAGATTGGCCCTAAAATTGCGCCGACACGCCCCATGCCAAGCCCCCAACCAATTCCAGTAGAGCGGACATTTGGGGCATAAAATTTTGCCATATAGGCCAGCAGCATAATTTGAGCACCAATTGAGGCTGCGCCCGCACATGCAATTAAGATATACAAAATCACACTGCTAAACTGGAAAGACAACAGACTCAGTGAAATCGCACCCAGCAATAACAAGCCCATGGTCACAAATTTGACGTTGTAGCGGTCCGCCAGATATCCACCCAAAATAGAGCCGATCATTCCCCCCACGTTTAAAGAGAACAAGAAAATGAGACTCTTCGAGAGGTTATAACCTGCTTCAATCATCAGTTTTGGCAACCAGTTCCCCAGTGCATAAACCATAATTAGTGTCATAAAAATTGAGCACCAGAACATCATCGTACTAAACGCACGCTGTTCCTGAAAAATCATTTTGACTGGCGCTTGTGCCTGATTTTGATTCGATGAGTTCAGTACAAAAACATGATCGGGCTGATACTGATACGACGGCACCATTTTGGTCATAATAAAACGAACCGTTTCATCTTTCTTTTTGCGAACCAGATAGTCAATCGATTCAGGCAAAACTTTCATGAGAGGCAATAACAACACCAATGGAATTCCGGCAATCATAAACATGATTTTCCAGCCATAAAGTGGTACCAAAATCGACCCCAGAAAAGCTGCCGTCATGCCGCCAATGGCATAACCACTAAACATTAACGTTACAAAAAAACTTTTAAATTTTTTCGGTGCATATTCACTGACCAGCGCAATTACGTTTGGCATTACACCACCAATGCCTACACCTGCCAAAAAGCGAAATATGGAAAATTGCGTGGTGGTTTCAGAAAAACCGCACAATACCGTGCACAAGCTAAATAAAATAATACAGACCGCAATGACTTTTTTACGGCTCACACCCAAATGTTCAAGCTTGTCGGCGATGGTGCCAAAAATCAGGGCACCAAACATCATACCAAACAATGCAATACTGCCAATAAAGCCCGCGGTGACCGGATCAATGGCCCACTCTTTCATCAGAAGCGGTAGTGCCACCCCGTAAATTACCAGATCGTAGCCATCAAAAATAATAATGAGGGTACTGAGTATAATCACTCGCCAATGAAACGGCGTGAGCTTTGAGTCGTCAATCATCTGGTTGACATTAATTTCTCTAGACATAACATTCCTCCATCCATAAGGATTTAGCACCAAGCACTCAGAATTTTTTGGTGTAAGTTAGAAATAAACGATTTTCGTTAAAATCCGTTCCGTAACGGACTTTATACGGGATATACAACCACTGGAATCCGACGCCTTTTAGCTTTGGATTTTGAAAGGCGTAATTCAAAATAAAGTTGCTTTCTTGCTCTTTGTTTTTCAGACCTGTTGCGGTCTTAAAGTCGTACCCATACACATGCTTAAAGGTAAAATTTAAACCCGGTACATAATCTTTAAAGTCGTAGCCATAGATAAAGTGAACTGATTTTTCATCAGCTTTAAAGAAGCCTGTGGTGTTCCAGTTAATGAAATAGGTTTCAGGTAAAAAGCCATCTGGCAGTGGGTAAGCATCTCCTACAATTTGCTGATAACCCAATCCAACAGTATGATTTCGGTACTTTAAAGTTTCTAAAATTCCGAAGTTTTGGCTATCGATGTTGTAATTTTTATTGTCTTCACTGGCATTAAAATATTTAAGCTTGGTGTGCAACGAGGCCTCAGGCGAAAGCTTGTAGCTATAATCTGCGCCAAGATAATGTTTGTTATAAAGATTTTCTAAATTACCAAAATAATATTCAAGCTTTAAATTCGGTAAAACCTGATACTTTAAATCGATGTAATTTAAACCGTCCGAAACGTATTTGATGCCATTTTTGGTGAAGGTCAGTTTACGAAAATCTTCTTCGTTACGTGGCGATACTTTAGAAATTATCCCGATTTCACCGGTAAGCTTACTGGTCAGTTTCGAATTGAGACTAACCCCCTGATACGAAGTCAGTAACTGACGGCTACGGTCTACCGCAGTGACGGGTAAATCTGGCCAAAGCTCGCCCACACGAAGCTCGGTTTGATCATATTTAAGTTTAAGTGTTCCACCATATTTTAAATAATCACGCGCCTGCTCTTGGCTTACCGGATCAAAAGGTAAAATGGTATCTGCCACACCCTTGTCATGACTCAAACGAACCGCATATTGCACTGAACCATCCACACCAATTTCAAGTCCATCGATGGGTGTTTTGTAATAGTCAGATTTATAAAATAAAGAAGCGCCTTGCGACCAGCTACCGGTGTCCTTGACAGCATTGCCGTCATAATCACGATCGATATAAGCGTTTTTGAGGCTAAGTGTCCAGTTATCTTGAGCATTGACCACTGTCGGTATCACACCGATACAGCCTACCATGCCAAAAGTAACCCCCATTCGTAGCATAAACTGATAAAGACGCGTTGTTGAATATTGCATAGGTCCTTCCCAAAAGATCATCCTGATCATGTAATAAAAATAATTATTGATCGCTAATTTATTTTTTTTAATCACGTGTGTCGATATTCAAAAATACATATATTCATACCTTTAGGATATGTTAATGCGGATAAAACGCCTGAAATCTATAAAATCAACTTTTATACACAACTCAAAAAGTATCTTTGCTATAGTCAAAAAAGATTCAATGGACGATGAAAAGATGATGTTGTTTCTGATGTAGTCGCGAGCAACGTTTCTTTGTTTTTGAAGGATTCAAACTATGCAAATTTCATCAAGTCGTGACTGGTGCCAAGTTAAAGATTATTTTTATAAAACGGGTCAAGTTCCAGAACAAACCGAGCTTGATCCAACCATTTTACAGATGTGGCATAAAGCCAAAGCAGCGGGCTTGAGCCCGTTCACGCCAGTTCCAGCCTCGACACAGCAGCCCCTAACCACAGACGATATGCGTCTATCTGAAACGGTTTTTCCTATTTTGAAAGATATTTGGGCGCTGTTTAAACATCAGAATATTTGTACATTTTTCCTGAATACCCAATTTAAAATTATTGCCGAATATCAAAATCCTGACCCTCATTCGCCCTATCATTTTTTAAAGCAAGGTCAAGTTCTGGATATTGCACAGTTTGGCAGTATTGCGCCCTCGTGTAGTATTTTGAGTCAGATGCCGATCATTATGATGGGCCACCAGCATTATTTAAATGAATTCTCTGACTTTTACTGTGCATCTGTACCTGTGTTCAATGGTCAGGGCAAAATACTGGGCGCGCTGGACATCACCTCGTATCGTGAACAACTGGCCAGTAACTGGCTAAGACACCTGCTTTATCAGGGATATGTGGTTGAAAATGAAATTATAAAAAAGAATATGCCAGCACAGCATCAGCTGCTTTATTTTCAGCATTCAGAAGATTTATTAAAAACAGCCTATACTGGCATGATTGAAATTGATGCCACGGGGCAGATTCAAAAAGCCAATCAAATGGCACTAACTTTACTCAATACGTCTATTGATCAATTATTGTATAAGCCCATCTCGAACTATTTCAGTTCGATCAGTACCCTCGCCTCACTTGAGCAGCAGACGCAATTTATACGTAGTCAAGACGAAGCGCTGTTTTATGCACGTTTATACACGCCTCAAATGACTAAAAAAGCAAGCCACCTATTCAGCATATCTACACCCGATTTCAAAGATATTGCCAAATTAAGCAAAATCTTGCATTCCGATGTACCCATTTTAATTACGGGTGCCACAGGCTCAGGTAAAGATCATTTGGCACGTCAAATTCACGAATTTGCGGCAAAAGATCAGGCATTTATTTCGATTAACTGTGCAGCTATTCCTGAACACTTACTTGAATCTGAACTTTTCGGCTATGAAGCAGGTGCTTTTACAGGAGCAAGTGCCAAAGGCAAACGTGGTTTGATCGAACTTGCTCATCAGGGCATTTTGTTTTTAGATGAAATTGGTGATTTACCCAAACATTTACAGGCAAAATTATTACGCGTTTTACAAGATCAATTTTTTTATCGTGTAGGCGGTCATAAGCCGATTCAAAGTCAGTTCAAATTAATTTCTGCCACCCATCAAGATCTATTGGCAATGATTGACAACCATGACTTCAGAAGTGATTTGTATTACAGAATATGTGGCTATCAGATCGAGTTACCACAACTCAAAGACCGTCCAGATAAAATTGATATTTTTAAGACACTGCTGGCCAAAGCCAAAATTTACAGTTGGTCGGTCAATGTTCAAGAACAGTTCGATCGCTACGATTGGCCCGGAAACATTCGAGAATTGGCTCATGTGATTCAACTTTCTGCGGCGCTTATAGCGCATGATTCTCTTGAACATGCGCATCTTGAACATTTACATGTACCACAGCAACGAAAAGTTACGCCCCAATCCTCCCTAGCAAATAAGCCTCAAACTTCACTGAATCAGATGACCAAACAGCTCGTTTTAGACATTTTGCAACAAGAAAAAGGCAACATCTCTCAAGCCGCTAAGCGACTCAATATCTCAAGAACAACACTGTATAAGTATTTACAGTAATAAATCCTAAAAGTAGTACTGTACATTGTTCAGATTCTGGACAATGTACAATTCAATAGTGTTCAGCCCCTGAACAACCACCCGAAAATTTAAAAAATTAATTAAATAAAAACAATAATTTAAATATTGGCACATTCCCTGCAATAGGTGTGATATCGATACTACACATACGATTTTAGTCTGTGTGATTTTAAACAATCGTAAGAACGAAATTATCGAAAAAGCACGAACAGGACGTTACGAGGTCTATATGACATTACTTGATGCTTCAATTTGGAACAAAAAATTATTTAACGGCGGTTGGTTTGAAAGCGGACAACCCTATGGTGTGGTAGAAGTTGCCACAGGTGAGCAGCTCGGCCAGACAGGCTCTGCATCGCCCACAGATGTTGCTCAAGCAGCGAAAGAAGCGCAAACGGCACAGCGGCAGTGGTGGGCGCTCGATTATTTAGAACGCCAAGCCGTATTTGAAAAAGCCGTACAGATTGCCACAGAGCACCAAGATGAACTGGTCAATTGGCTGATTCGTGAAAGTGGTTCACTGGCACTTAAAGCTCAGTTTGAAGTGAAAGTAAGCATTCAAATGCTTAAAAACTGTATTGCCTTTCCGCAGCTAGATCAGGGGAACGTATTACCGAGCCGCAACGGTAAATTAAGCTTGGCCAAACGCTTACCGTTGGGTGTGGTCGGCGTAATTTCACCTTTTAATTTTCCGCTTTATTTGGCGCTTCGTGCGGTTGGGCCAGCTTTGGCATTTGGTAATGCGGTGGTACTTAAGCCAGATGAACGAACGGCGGTATGTAGTGGTTACGCAATTGCCCGCATTTTTGAACTGGCTGGCCTACCAAAGGGATTACTGCATGTATTACCAGGTGGCGCCGATACAGGTGAGGCACTCACACTCGATCCACATATTGCCAGCATTCAGTTTACGGGTTCAACGCAGGTGGGCCGTATCATTGGTGCCAATGCCGGCAAAACTTTGAAAAAAGTCTCGTTAGAACTTGGCGGCAAAAACTCGCTGATTATTCTTGACGATGCCGATCTCGATTTAGCAGCCGAGAATATTGCATGGGGTGCATTTTTGCATTCTGGCCAGATTTGCATGACATCTGGCAAAATCTTGATTCATGAAAAAATTTACGATGCTCTCAAAGCGCGCGTAATCGAAAAGGTCAAACGCTTTGTGGTGGGTAATCCTTTAGAGCAAAACGTGACCATTGGCCCTTTGATCAATGAAAAGCAAAGCAAGCGCGTAGAAGCATTGGTTCAAGCCGCGGTTGAACACGGCGCGACCCTTGAAGTTGGAGGTAAAGCGAATGGCCCGTTCTTTGAGCCAAGCGTACTTTCACAGGTGCAAGCAGATAATCCAATTTTCAGTGAAGAGATCTTTGGGCCAGTGGCCGTACTGATTCCTTTTGCAAGCGATGAACAAGCGATTGAACTGGCCAATATGGGGGATTATGGGCTTTCGGCTGGCATTATTTCATCCAATGTGGGGCGTGCCATGCAACTCGGTGCACAGCTAAATGTCGGTTTGTTACATATCAATGATCAGACCGTAAATGATGAAACGATTAATCCATTTGGCGGATTTGGCGCATCTGGCAATGCAACACGAATTGGTGGGCCAGCAAATCCAGATGAATTTACTCAGTGGCAATGGATGACCATTCAGGCTGAGGCGCCACACTATCCATTTTAATTTTTTTCTCATACAGGATGTACAGAAATGACAAAGTTTACCGAAATCACAGCAGCAGTGACCGAATGCAAAGGCGCAGACTTTGAGCTCAAACAGCTCAAGATTCGTGAACCTCAAAACGATGAAGTATTGGTTAAAATTGTAGCAACGGGAATGTGCCATACCGATCTGATTGTGCGTGATCAGTATTATCCTGTTCCATTACCAGCAGTGCTTGGTCACGAGGGTTCAGGCATCATTGAAGCCATTGGCCCGAATGTCAAAGATTTGGCTATAGGTGATCACGTGGTGCTCAGCTATGGCTTTTGTGGAAGCTGTGAGCAGTGTAGCAGCGGACAACCAGCCTACTGTCAGGATTTTTTTGGTCGAAACTTCAGTGGTGGAGATCCAGATGGGCATTCTGCCGTATGCACGCACGATCATCATAAAATTCATGATCATTTCTTTGCGCAATCTTCATTTGCAACCTACGCCATCAGCCGTGAAAATAATGCCGTAAAAGTGAGTAAAGATGTACCGCTTGAACTTTTGGGGCCACTCGGCTGCGGCATACAAACTGGTGCAGGTGCTGCAATCAATGCGCTGAAAGTCGCGCCTGCCAGTAGCTTTGTCACTTGGGGTGCAGGCGCAGTCGGACTCAGTGCACTTCTTGCTGCAAAAGTATGTGGTGCGACCACTATTATTGCAGTGGATATTGTCGAGTCTCGTTTGGCGTTAGCCAAAGAACTTGGTGCGACCCATGTTATCAACAGTAAAACGCAAGATCCTGTCGAAGCCATCAAGGAAATCACAGGCGGTGGTGTAAAGTTTGCTCTTGAATCGACTGGACGCCCAGAAATTTTGAAACAAGGGATCGATGCGCTCGGTATTCTTGGCAGCATTGCAGTGGTGGGTGCCCCTCCTTTAGGAACGACCGCAGCATTTGACGTGAATGATTTATTGCTTGGCGGCAAATCGATTATCGGCGTTGTAGAAGGTAGCGGCGTACCGAAAAAGTTTATTCCGGCTTTGGTTTCGCTGTATCAGCAAGGTAAGTTTCCGTTCGACAAACTGGTTAAGTTCTATGATTTTAAAGATATTAATCAGGCGGCAATTGATAGCCATAAAGGCATCACACTCAAACCCATTTTAAAAATTGGTTAAGCATTGAGAAGTGATGTCTTGAACAAGACATCACTTCTCAAATCGTAAATAAATCAAAATGATTTAAAAAGGATTTTTAATACATGTTACAGAGTTTAGATCCACAACTGGCAAGTTTTTTTGCAATGCTTGAAGCTCAAGGTGCACCTGCATTTGATATTGGTACTCTAAATGATCCAAATATCAATGAAATGAGAAACTGGTATCTCAATTTTGGTCCTCACGTCGCGGGGCAATTCATTGAACTTCAAGACGTAGAAGATTTATGGATACAAGTAGACGATGGTAACTTACGCTTAAGATTGTACAAAACTCAACGCCAGCATAGTGAATCATGTGAAACACTGATTTACTTCCATGGCGGAGGTTGGTGTATAGGGAGTATCGAAACGCATGATTTACTTTGTCGACATTTGGTGAATGATCTAGATGTTAATGTCATTAGTGTCGATTATCGTCTTGCGCCTGAATACCCATACCCTCAAGCTGCTCATGATGCGATTCATGCCACACAGTGGATTTTTGAACATGCATCTGCTCTTGGCATTCATCCAGACCATTTATATGTTGCAGGAGACAGCGCAGGAGGCAATCTGGCAGCAATCACTGCTCTCACTTTTAAAGAACAAACGTATAGAACTTCTTTAGCAGGGCAAATTTTAATCTACCCATGTATTGATCTGACCGTAATACATGACAATAAATATCCATCCTTTGAAGAACAGAAGCTCACTCCTCCTCTATCTGCCGAACAAATGTCAAAGATGATACAAATCTATTTGAAAAATGAAGATTTTGCTTATCAATGGCTTGCCTCACCACTACTCGCTCAAAGTCACCAACATCTTCCATCTACATTAATTATAACAGCCGAATTTGATCCTTTACGTGATCAGGGTCGTGTTTATTTTGAAAAATTAAAAAGCAGTTTAGTAAATACTGAATATCATGAAATAAAAGGTGTGGTACATAGTTTTTTTGAAATGTATGGCGTACTCAATAAAACGAAAGAGACAATCAATATAATAAGAGCATGGTTAAAAAACAATACACAAGCCAAATAATCATTTTTTAATTAAAAAGGTTCTTATTAAGAACCTTTTTAATTTACCCATAAAATTATTATATCAATAATGTATAAATATATACTCTCACATGACTAAAAATATAAAACTAATCATTTAAAATTTAAAATATTCTAAATAATTTTAGATAAATAAAAGTCAAATGGTTTGACTTATCAAATACAAGGATTTTGAGTATGTTTCCTCATAAATTATCTCTGGTTCTGATCGGCTGTATGCCGTTATCAAGCTATGCATTTAATGGCGTTTATAATACTGGATCTGGACAGGTTTCAAGCGGTATGGGCGGTGTAAGTCTTGCTCAAGGTATGGATCGAACCTCGATTCATGATAATCCTGCCAATCTGTCTTTTCAAAACAGTGGTGCAGATGCCCAACATTCGTTATTAAATATTCGTTCTAAAGCAACCTTACTGAATCAATCAGAAGGCTTTTATTCCAATAAAGTCATTCCGATTCCAAGTCTGGCTTTGGTGCAGCATTATAACGACCGCTTAAGTTGGGGTTTAAGTCTCACGGGTGCAGGTGCTTCAGTAGACTATGATGAGCCTGCAATCCATGGGTTTCCAGCCGATAAAGCCAAAGATAATCTGGCGATTATAAAGGCAAGCCCAACGGTATCGTACAAGGTTTTACCGAATCTCAGTTTGGGTGCGAGTTTAGATTTAGGCATTCAGCAATTTAGGTCAAAAGGTGTACTTGCAGGAGTCGATGGACAAGGCACGCCTATTTTTCTAGAAAGCCATGGTAATCAATGGGCCTATGGAATTGGTGCAAGTGTAGGTACGACTTGGGAATTTCAACCCAATTGGTGGCTTGGCGCGAGCTATAGCACTGAAATGAAATTTTCGAAGCTCGATGACTATAAAAATGATTTATTGGCACGCAGTGAAGGCAGAATTAATTTGCCAGAACGTTATGGAATCGGGATTAAACACAAACTGAATCAAAAGCTTACTCTAGCAGCCGATATCGTACGCATCAATTGGCAAGATGCTGATGGATTAGGAAAAAAAGGTTCTTTTAACTGGCAAAATCAAACGGTTTATCGAGCTGGCGTGGATTATCAGTTCACACCTCATGATCATTTGCGTTTTGGCTATAGCCATGCAGACTCAGTTGTAGATGCTCAAGACACATTGGTGAATTTTTATGCCAATGCCGTCGCCAATCAATCATGGACTATTGGCTACGGCCGTGATCTTGGTTTTGCAACACTCAATCTTAGCTATGAATATGCGGTGAACAAAACCTTAAATGGCACTGGAAACAGCACAGGTACCAATTTAAGTAATCAGAACCATGTGATTACCCTCGGAATTTCAAAAGACTTTTAAACGCGATCAATACATTAAAGGACGATCAAAATGACAACATATGTACTTGTTCATGGCTCATGGCACGATGGCTCTCTCTGGGAACCTGTAGCCACTCATTTACGTACTCAAGGCCACACCGTGCACTGTCCGACTGTGGCAGGCCATGGCCCAAATGCCGACCGGAATGTGACTCACACGCAGTGCAGTCAATCGATTGCGGATTATATCGTAAAGCATGATCTCAGCGAGATTGTACTGCTTGGGCACAGCTATGGTGGCACCATTATTTCCAAAGTCGCCGAGGCCATTCCTGAGCGCATTCAAAGGCTGATTTACTGGAATGCTTTTGTTTTACAAGACGGCGAAAATATGTTTGATAACATGCCGGAAGCCTACTACGAGCTGTTTACGAGTCTGGCCGCAGCATCGGGTGATAATACTGTTTTACTGCCTTATGAAGTATGGCGTCATGCTTTCATCAATGATGCAGATGATCAAATGGCCGAGGAAACATACAAGATGCTTACGCCTGAGCCTTGTCAGCCCTTTCATGATCGACTGGATCTAAAAAAATTCTATACGCTGAATATCCCCAAAAGCTACCTGAACTGCACCGAAGATCAAGCTTTGCCTGCTGGCTTTTGGCATCCTAAAATGTCGAGCCGACTCGGAGAATTCAAGTTGGTTGAAATGGGTGGAAGCCATGAAGCAATGTTTACCCGCCCTCAGGAATTGGCGACTAAAATTATTGAAGCCAGTCATGATTAATTGTTTAGACTGCTGGGCTTAGCCCGCGGTCTTACAAAACTGAAATAACCTTTTTACAGGTTTGAATCAACCATGTCCGAGCAAGGGGCTCATTGGTTTGGGCAAACCAATGTAAGCCCACATAAAATTCAGACATTTGAAACGGCAACTCCAAAACACGGACATGGGATTGATTTAAATATTGCTGTGCAGCACGACTGGGCAGCGTCACCATCAAATCTGTTTTATCCAGCACACCTTGTAAAACTCCAAAATGAGGCACTTCCAAAGCAATTTTACGCTGATGCCCCATTAGTTTTAATACATGATCGACCTGAGTATGCCCGGTAGATGACTTTATCGCCACATGAGATTCATTCAAATACGCATCAAAACTGAGCGTACTTCCTATTCGCGGATGATTCATATTCACCAGTGCAACATATCGCTCTAGAAAAAGAGTCTCATATTCAAGATGCTTAAACTCCAAATGTGTACTATTAAAAATAGCCACATCAATAAATCCTTCGATTAACCATTTTTCGACTTGATCAATTTTAATCTCTTCTACTTCTATTTTTATTTTTGGGGCATGTGCTCTTAAGTATTCGATTAATGTCGGTAACAAGCAAATTTCACCAATATCTGATAAACCAATTCGAAAGATTTTATTGGAAGTGAGTGGATTAAAATTTAATGCCTCATCGACTGCTATTTCAATTTTTAAAATCGACTCTTTAAATACAGGATATAATTCATGCGATAATTTAGTTGCTTCCACACCATATTGCGTGCGTTCAAATAAAGGATTATTTAAATGCTTACGTAATCGATTTAAATTATAGGTAACAGAAGGTTGACTCAGATTTAAAATCTCAGCGGCTTTACTGATATTTTTATTTTCATAAACACAAATAAAAATACGGATCAGACTTAAGTCCACGTTTTAAGATCTTCCATGATTTTAATTTAATCCTATCATAAACACTTTTATTTAACTTTTTCAAAATAGAATTGTGCTAAAGGCACAAGTCGTTTAAAACACTCTTGTGCCAAATTGTTAGTGTTTAAATCGTTGCAACAGGCGATAGCGCTGCTCGGGCCGCTAACATGTCTTTTGCTAAATCATGCTGCCATAACCAGTCAAAACGGTTTTGCAAATGTGCACCCACTGCTTCAAAGCTTGGATACAGCGCTGAGTTAAGTTCATATATTTGCCCAGACTCACGCGAAGTACGCTGAACCTTACAGGCGCGTTCTTTTCGGATCTGTTCATAAATTGCAGAAACTCGCGGTAAATCTTCAACAGTCAGCTCAGTGTGCTCAAACAACACTTTTAGCGTAAGTGCATCTTCAAGCCCTTGTCCTGCTCCGGCACCCTGATGTGGAAGCATAGCGTGTGCAGCATCTCCCATTAATATGACGCGGCCAGAGTGACTTTGATAAGTCGGCAATTCGGCCAGTTCGTGCAGTGCCCACAAGGTCGGACGCTCAATCAAACAGAGTAAAATTCGGCAGCTTTCGCTCCAGTCCTGAAAATCGTCCAACATTTCCTGTTTGTCTACCGCACGTGTCCATGGGGTATGTTCTGCAAGCGTAAGCTGCTCAGCGTTTGTCTTAAACGCCACAATGTTAATGTCTTCACCTTGACGAATCGGAAAGGTCAAAATGTGCTTGTTTTTGCCTAAAAACATTTGTGGTACGTCGGCAATTTCTACATCTAGGCCGGCTGCCACAATGGCCTGTCTAAATTCTGTCGCTTTGATGATACCGCGGTAAGCCCACGTGCCAGTAAAATTAGGACGTACTGGAGCAAACTGATGGGTTTGCAGCACATAATCACGCGTGGCGGAGTGTATACCATCTGCACCGATGACATAATCGGCTTCGGCGCGTGTCCCATCTTCAAAACTCAATTCAATATGCGTATCGTACTCCTGAATCGATTTGAGTTTTTTATTAAACTTACACTGGTGCTGTGGAATATTTCCTAAAATAGCATCTAAGAAATCGGCACGATGCACCGAAGACTGACCAACCTGAGGAGAAATTGAACTCGACAAATAATCATCGTTATAGCCATTTCGCCATTGAAACCATACATCCTGAAATGGCGCAGATACTTGATCTGCAATCGCGGTATATTGCGAAGCCAAACCAAGTAGCTCAATGGCACGAACCGCATTCGCGCCAAATGAAATTCCGGCACCAATTTCAGAAAATTGAGGTGCTGCTTCATATAAGCAAACATCTAAATGCGGCTGTTTAAATAAGTTGGCTGCAAGCGCGACTCCCGCAATACCACCACCCACCAATGCAATACGAACTTTTTTCATCACACAATTCCTTTGAGTGTTGTTTTATCTAATTTCATCTTGCGTTAGCGCACAAAACTTATCCAATTAAAAGATCTCAATGACAGACATCAATATTTTAAATAATCTAAAAAAAACAAAAACCTAAAAACAAATGATCATTAAAAAAATTTCAAATATCTTTTCTACAAGACAAAAGATCGATCAAAATGGCCATTTTCTTATATTAAGCACTTGAAAATATGTAACTTCTAACAATGAGAAGATCGTGAATTCATTCTAAATCTAATTTTTTCTTAATTTTTGAGTTTTCTAATATACCTAGAATCTCAATGAACATTTAAAGACCAAAATATGTTTGCCGCTTTAACACCAAACAAACAATGGCGTGTCTCGATACACACCTTTAATGCTGTTCTGGCTTGCTGGTTGGCCAGTTTTACCAATGGCAGTTTTTATCATAAAGTTTTGCAGCTCAGTGCATTTGACGGTTTGATGCAAGTACTGTTTATGAGTGCCACATTTTTACTGATTGCTGGCGTAAATTTTATCTTTTTACAATTGATCAGTTGGCGAGCATCTGCCAAAACTGTCGCTGTGATCATGATTGTATTAACGGGGTTAACCTCTTACTTTGTCAATCAACTCGGTGTAAATGTCAATACCGCGCAGATTGAAAATGTCATGCAAACCGATACGCGTGAAGCTTTGGATTTGCTCTCTATACCCCTGTTGTTATGGGTACTTAAAATCATTGTGGTACCTTTAATTGGTCTTTTATTTATTCAAATCAAGCCAGCAAATAACCTTAAGCATTTGTTGATTGGTAAATTCGGCAGCTTGGCTGTAGCACTTTTTATCATAGGTGCTGGGCTTTTTTCTTTTTATAGCCAATATGCGCCGATCTTTCGCGAAAATAGAGAGCTTAAAGCACAGATTTCACCGCTAAATGTGATCTCGAGTAGCTGGAGTTATTCCCGCCGGCAATATAAAAAACGCGATCTGCCTTTGGTCAAATACGGTGAAGATGCACACATCGTACATACTGTGGGTGCACATGCACCTAAAATTATGGTGCTGGTGGTGGGTGAAACAGCGCGTGCAGAAAACTTTAGCCTAAATGGTTATCACAAACCGACCAATCCAGAGCTAAGTAAACTTGATCTGGTAAATTTTACTCAAGCCTCCTCTTGTGGTACGCAAACCTCAGTTTCAGTGCCGTGTATGTTTTCAGGCATGAAGCGTAGCGCGTATGACGAAGCATTGGCGGGTCATCGTGAAGGCCTGTTAGATATTGTACAGCGCGCAGGCTATGAAGTGACATGGATTGACAACAACTCGGGCTGCAAAGGCGCATGTGATCGTATACAACATTATATTTCGCCTAAAGATGATCCACGTTACAAAAATGAGTGTAAAGACGGCGAATGTTATGACGGAATTTTAATCGATGCCTTAAAGGATTATCTTAAAGCGCTTGACTTAAAACAGCTCAAAAAAGATCAATTGATTGTATTGCATCAACTAGGGAGCCATGGGCCAGCTTATTACAAACGCTACCCTGCTGCTTTTAAAAAATTTACGCCGACCTGTGACACCAACAATATTCAAAACTGCTCACGCGAAAGCTTGATCAATAGCTACGACAACACCATTTTGTATACCGATCACGTACTGAGTACATTGATTCATACCCTCGATGCTTTACCGGTCTCGACAGGTCTGATGTATTTATCGGATCACGGTGAATCGACTGGTGAAAATGGATTGTATCTCCACGGTACGCCTTATTTTATGGCGCCGAAAGAACAAACGCACATTCCTATGTTATTCTGGTTTTCAACGACATGGCCACAGCAACAAACAATCAAGCAGTGCTTAAACGGACAAAAAAATAATCCGGTCAGTCAAGATAATTTGTTTCCAACCGTGTTGGGCTTGTTGCATATTCGAACACAGGTATTGGATTCAAGCTTGGATTTGACCGCTCAATGCAGAGGTAAACTGTAGCGTGATCAGAATTTTATACATAGAAGACGATGTCATGATCGGTAAAACGACTTTCAAGCTGCTTCAGCATGAGAAGTTTGAAGTCGATTGGGCCAAAAATGGCATCGAGGCACTCGATTTTTTATTTCGCCAGACTTATCACTTGGTTTTACTCGATTTGGGCTTGCCGGAACTTGACGGCCTAGACGTACTCAAGCACATTCGTAAAAAAATGGAGCTAAACAAGCTGGCAGTGATTATTATCAGTGCCCGCGATCAGAGTAAAGAAAAGATTCAGGGTTTGAAGCTCGGCGCAGATGATTATATCGTCAAGCCTTACGATTTTGATGAGTTAGTGGCACGGATTGAATCCGTTTTGCGACGCGGTAATTATTCCTCTTTAAGTGAAATTAGTTTTAAAGTGGGTCAGATTCAGCTTTTTCCAAATACACATCGACTGCTCAAAGAAGGCCAGCCCATTAATGTTTCAAATAAAGAGTGGGCCATTTTAGAACCAATGATGATGTATCCCAATCAGATTTTTTCTAAAAATATGCTCGAAGAAAAACTCTACGATTGCGATGATGAAGTGAACAGCAATACCATTGAGGTCCATATTCATAATTTAAGACAAAAGCTAGGGAAAGATTTTATCCGAAATGTGCGAGGCTTAGGCTATTGTGTTGAAAGCACAGACAAATGACCACCGAGGCCTGAAATTCAGGTTCAGTCAGCTTCGATCCTTTTATCGCGAAAAACCACTCAGCCAACGTATGACGTGGAGCATTTCGCTTTTCAGTATTTTTTTGCTTTTTTTTATCGGAATTGCGGCGTATCGAATTGCATTAGAAGAATCTCAGGAGGTAATCGATCGCCAAATGCAGGAAATGGCGGAATTTCTCGATAAAAACGACTTGTCATTACGCTTATCTACTTATGATCCTAAAGCTGAGTATGATGAAACCGATGTCTTTATTGATATTATTAAAGATACCGAACTTGCAAAACTAAGCCAACAATACGACTATATTTTGCCATACTCCTCTACCCCATATTTCACAAGAAAAAAAACCATCCGCGGCGAACTTAAAATTTATGTGTATCCTGCCAAAGACAAGCAAATTCAGATTAGTCAGTTAATCAAAGTTCGGCGACATCTGGCCAAAGAATTGGCATTTAACATGCTGATTCCGTATATCTTTTTTATGCCATTTGGTATTTATGGGGTATATCGTTTGATTCGTCATCACCTTAAAACGCTCACCAAACTTCGTAGTACCTTTTCAGAGCGCAATTACACCGATCTGTCAGAGGTCAAAATTGATCATTTGCCGATGGAAATCCGCCCAGCCATAGATGAACTCAACTATTTGTTTAAGCGCATTGATGAGGCAAAAAATCAGCAGCAAGTGTTTATTGCCAATGCTGCTCATGAACTTCGAACGCCACTGACTGCTTTAAAGCTACAAACCTCACTTTTACTTAAAACACCACAAGATCATCCGTTTTATCAAGAAAATCTGAATGATCTATCTCTGAGTCTGAAACGCATGTCACATCTGGTCGATCAGCTCATGAGTTTGGCACATCAGGAAATTCAGCAAGATGAGCCACTACAGTCACTCAATCTGGTCAATGCACTTCGCTTAAGTGTCGGTCAGTTATTGGCCAATGCGCGTAAAAAACAAATCGAAATTCAAGTCAGTATTGAGCCCGCTCTCGAGCAAGTGATGATTTTGGCGCGCCCCAATACCTTGCAAAGTATATTTATCAACCTCATCGATAATGCCATTAAATACAGCCCACCCAAAAATCAGGTCTGTATTTTAGTTTCATACGATCATGAAATGATCTGTGTCGATATCCACGACAATGGCCCGGGAATCTCAGAGCATCAATACAACCATGTGTTGCAACGTTTTGTTCGTTTAGAAAAAACTCAGCATAATGCAATAGGAAGTGGTTTAGGGCTTTCGATTGTCAATACCGCATTGCAGTCACTCGATGCATCTATGCAATTTAAGACGTCTAATCTTTTAAATGGATTATGCGTGCAATTAAAATTCAAGCCCATTCCTGAATCAAAGGACGAATGAACAACATTTTAGGCCAAAAATTAAAGATTGAATGACTTGATTGAATTTATTGTTATGTTATAACATAACAATAATACAGATCACTGTAGCTCCCATTTATTCACTGCTTAATAATATTGACTATGATTCGTAAAAACCCATCAGGCCATTTGCCGCAAATTCATCAATCTGCCTACATTGATCAGACTGCCATCATTTGTGGCAAAGTCATCATTCACGCCAATGTGTTTGTTGGGCCTTACGCTGTCATTCGTGCAGATGAAACCGATGAAAATGGTGATATGGAACCGATCGTGATTGGTGCAAATTCGAATATTCAAGATGGTGTGGTTATTCATTCAAAAGCCGGTGCAGCCGTTCAAATTGGTGAAAACTCATCAATTGCGCACCGATCGATTATTCATGGGCCATGCGTCATCGGTGCGCGTGTTTTTGTCGGTTTTAACAGTGTACTATTTAATTGCAAAATCGGTAATAACAGCGCCATTCGTCATAATGCCGTTGTCGATGGTCGTGATTTACCGCCTAACTTCTATGTCCCTGCCATGAGTTATATCAACGCCAAAACCGACTTGGCGGCGTATCCCCCAATTGACGTCTCGATTACCGAATTTTCAGAAAGCGTGGTGACCACCAACATTGAATTGGTTCAAGGATATAAGGCATTATCTAATGAGTTTTAATGCCTTACCCAACCTGATTATTCGTAACGCACATCTGGTCAATGAAGGTCATAGCCAATTTTGTGATGTTTTGATTCAGCAAGGCCGTATTTCCAAAATACAGTCCTCGATTACAGGCATACATCGTGCAAAAGAGATCGAGGCCAATGGCGCTTGGCTACTGCCCGGCATGATTGACGATCAGGTTCACTTTCGTGATCCAGGTGCGCCACATAAAGGCACTATTGCCTCTGAGTCGGCAGCAGCAACTGTAGGTGGCATTACCAGCTTCATGGACATGCCCAATACCAAGCCCGCTACGCTAAACTTAGATGCCTTGAATGCCAAAAAAGCAATTGCAGCGCGCTCGAGTCATGGCAATTATGCATTTCATTTTGGTGTAAGTGCAGACAACCTGTCGATTATTGAGCAGCTCGATCCAAAGCTGGTCAGCGGCGTGAAAGTCTTTATGGGTTCTTCTACTGGCAATATGCTGGTAGATGATCCAAAAGCGCTTGAGTTTTTATTTGCTCATGTTCCCACTATTTTACTCACGCACTGTGAATCTAGCCCCATAGTCACTGCCAATGAGGCGCTGTATCGGGCGCAATATGGTGAGAATGTTCCTGCGCATCTCCACCCACTGATTCGCGATGAAGCTTGCTGCTACGCAAGCTCAAAAATGGCAGTCGAGCTGGCAAAAAAATATCAAACACAATTGCACGTACTGCACCTGACCACAGCCAAAGAATTATCACTTTTTGAAAATAAACCGCTTCATGAAAAGCACATAACGGCTGAAGTATGTATTCATCATTTACATTTTGATGCCCAAGATTACGACCAGCTCGGTCATCTGATCAAGTGTAACCCGTCAATCAAAACAAAAACTGATCGAGATGCCTTGATTAAAGCTCTTTCATCAAGTGATTTGTTAGATATTATTGGTACAGATCATGCTCCGCACACTTGGGATGAAAAACAAAACAGTTACTTTAATGCACCAGCAGGTTTACCCCTTGTTCAGCATGCCCTGCCTGCATTGCTTGAGCTGGTTGCGGCAGACCAATTGCGTATCGAAGATATGGTCAACAAAACCTCACATCGCGTGGCCGATTTATTTAAAATTAAAGAGCGCGGCTATATTCGAGAAGGTTATTGGGCCGATCTGGTTTTAGTCGAAAAAAATCCATGGTCCGTTGCCGAGCAGCCGATTTACATGCACTGTGGCTGGACCCCTTTTCAGCATAAAAGTTTTCAGTATCGCGTCGCCACCACCATCGTATCGGGACAAATCGCGTGGCACAATCAACAGTTGTATCTCAATTGCCGAGGTCATGCACTTGAAATTGATCGATGAATCTGGGTCATCTTTCATTAAGAGGATTGAACCAAATTAATCTTTCTTTATCTAAAATATTCATATAAATTGCTTATTTTTTTATAAGCATACCCCCAGTTGTCAATTTTTTACACAGGTGGCGATGCTTATATCCTCTATAATCAACTTTTTTTGTATTCGAGATCTTATGAAAATTTTAGATGGCGGATTTGGGCGCGAGCTGGCTCGTCGTGGTGCACCTTTTAGACAACCTGAATGGTCAGCTTTGGCACTTACCGAAGCACCTGATATTGTGAAGCAGGTTCATCTAGATTTTATTCGTGCAGGCGCTGAAGTCATTACCACCAACAACTATGCAGTTGTACCTTTTCATATTGGTCAAGACCGTTTTGATCAAGAGGTCACTGATTTAGTCAAGGTTGCCACTACTCAGGCCAAACGTGCAGTTGAAGAAAGTGGCGCTGCGGTGCAGATTGCGGGCTGTCTTCCTCCACTTTTTGGTTCTTACCGCGCCGATTTATTTCAGGCAGATGAAGCAGCCACTTTGGCACGCCCTATTATTGAAGCATTGTCGCCTGACGTTGACTTATGGCTTGCAGAAACTCAGTCGTGTTTGGCAGAAGTTCGTACTGTTCGTGAGCTTTTACCTCAAGACGGTCGTGAATTCTGGGTTTCCTTTACCCTCCAAGATGATCAGGCGCTTCCTGCTGCACAGCTACGTTCTGGCGAAAGCATCGCAGAAACTGCCGAACTGATTAAATCACTAAATGTCAGTGCCGTACTGTTCAACTGCTGTCAGCCAGAAGTCATTCTTCAAGCGATTCAAGAAATTCGTGAACTCATTCCAGACACCATTAAAATTGGTGCCTATGCGAATGCATTTCCGCCACAAAACAGTGAAGCCACAGCCAATGATGGTCTAGATGAAATCAGAAAAGACTTAGATCCAGACGCGTATTTGCAATTTGCCAAACAATGGCAAGATGCTGGCGCCAGTATGATTGGGGGATGCTGTGGTATTGGTCCTGAACATATTCAGAAACTCTCTCAATTTTTTCAAGACTAAGCCGCATGTCCACTTCTAAAATTGGTTTACTCTCCCTCACCGCCTTGGTGTTTAGTTCCATGGTCGGTTCAGGCGTATTTAGTCTGCCACAAAATATGGCTGCTGTTGCCAATGGTTCTGCTTTACTGTTTGCATGGCTGATCACTGGCGTCGGTATTATTTTTCTGGCGATATCCTTGCTACATTTGACCCGTCAACGTCCAGATCTGGATGGCGGGATTTACAACTATGCACGCGAAGGCTTTGGCGATTTGATCGGCTTTTGTTCTGCCTGGGGTTACTGGCTCTGTACCACTGTCGGGATTGTTGGCTATGTGGTCATTGCTTTTTCTGCGGTGGGTATGTTTACCGATACGCCTGAACATACCTACTTTGGTGAAGGCAATACCCTATATGCGCTTATAGGCTCATCCATTTTTGTCTGGCTTGTGCACTGGCTGGTTAGTAGAGGCATTAAAGAAGCGGCTTTGGTCAATTTGCTGGCAACAATTGCCAAGATTGTGCCACTTGTCGTATTTATTTTGTTTTCGTTTGTGGCGTTCAAGCTTGAACTATTCAAATTAAATTTTCTCGATACATCCTTACAAATGCCAGTATGGCAACAAGTGCGTGATGTCATGCTGATTACGCTCTGGGTATTTACAGGTATCGAAGGCGCCGTTGTCCTGTCGTCACGCGCCAAACGTAGAAACGATATCGGTAAAGCAACTCTACTGGGTGTGTTATTGGCACTGGGCTTTTATGTCATGGTGACGGTATTGTCATATGGTATCAATACACGTGCAGAGATTGCAGGCATGCATAATCCCTCTATGGCCAGTATCCTTGCGCAATTGATTGGTTTGCCGGGTACCATTGTCATTACATTGGGACTGATTATTTCAGTTTCTTCGTCCTACTTAAGCTGGACCTTATTTGCAACCGAAATTCCATTTTTGGCTGCAAAAAATGGCGCCTTTCCAAAAAGTTTTTTAAAAACCAATACCAATAATGTACCGATTACATCATTGTGGCTGACCTCGATTGTGGTACAGCTTTCATTGATTGCAGTATGTTTTTTCAATAAAAACTACACCCAGCTTTTACTGATCTCATCGGTCATGATCCTGTTGCCTTACTTTTTGGTTTCTGCTTTTTATCTGAAAGAATCTGCACGCCACAAACGTGGCAAACATATTTTTATTGCCGGTATCGCAACCTTATATGCGGTGTGGCTGTTATATGCTGCAGGTCTGTCTTTGTTATTGTTGTCTGGTATTTTGTACCTGCTCGGGCTCGTGATTTATTTTTATAGCCGCTATTCGGTCAAACGCGGCAATACAGAAAAACTACTCAACGATTAAAATAATTCATGATTTCAGCCATACAGTGATGTAGCTTAAACATGACCATGTTCATGGCTTAATCTTCATCACTGTATTTTTTTCTTTGTAATTTACTCATTATAGTCTGTTCATTTACTTGTGGACTTTCATCAACAGCGGACCAACACGCTTCGCAAAGATTTCACATTGAGTTGATTAAACTCATCTGAGCGAATAATGTGATAAGTTTTGATTGATCCATCTAGAGGTACATCCGATATGAGTTATAAGCATAATAATCTTATGGCAATGCGTGAAAAGTACTGGAGTGACAACGCTTCACATCATGTGCAAAATGAAAAAACGTTCTTTTGCGAAACCTTGCAAGAACACAAAATTTTTGATCAGCCTTCACTGGACGATGCCCGATACTTCTTTTTTACACTCCCTAGTATTGTTATTGTAAAAGGATACGCCTTGGGTTTTACTCACGATTTGGTCAAGAGCATGATTGCCAAGCATATTGAAGCTAACAAGGTTCAACTCAAACAGCGTCACCAGATCAAGATTCAGTATGCGATGTAGTCAAGCTGGATACTGAATAACAATACTTGGTGAAAAAGTTGAATGAATTCAGATAAATCGACTGCAGTTCATCACAATTCAGTTTTATTCACTTACAAAATTGCCTTAAAATACGATACCCTCAATTTCAGCGTCTGATTGCAGTAATACTTTTCATCTTTTAAACAGCCTATGACTGTTTTAATACGATTAGAGCCTGTAGTATTCGTTACAATTGTCTTCATTACTTTTCTGCGTGTTTCAGCAAAGGATTTTATATGTCAAATCAGAACGATAAGCTTAAGAATTTAAAAACTTCTTCGATGGATCGACGCTTATCGATCGCAAAAGCCTCGTTCCTCGCAGGCACGCGCTGGGCCACTGCAAGTGCAAGCTCAATGTTTTCAAGTGAAGCAGAAAAGGAAAAGAAAAGAAAAAAAGCCATGACCGAGCAAGCCAATTATTTGGTTTCTGAAATTGGCAAGCTGAAAGGCTCTATCGTCAAAATCGGCCAGATGATGGCACTCTACGGCGAGCACTTTCTACCTGAGGAAATTACTCAGGCACTCAATACCCTCAATAACCAGACCGTCGCATTGGCTTGGCCTGCAATCAAATCGCATTTACAAACGCAACTGGGCAGTAAGCTGGATGATCTTATTATTGATCATGAACCTATCGGTACCGCTTCATTGGCACAGGTTCACCGCGCAACACGTAAATCTGACGGTCTAGAGCTGGTATTAAAAATTCAGTATCCAGGTGTGGCCGAAGCTATTGACTCGGATATGAGCCTGTTTAAAAACATGCTGAAACTCACCCGCATGGTGCCGCAAACACGTGAGTTTGATCAGTGGTTTGAAGAAGTCAGAGAAATGATGCACCGTGAGGTGAGTTACGATATTGAAGCTGCAACTACGCGTCGCTTTGCAGAGCGCTTAAAAAGCGATCCACGTTATGTTGTTCCTCAAATTGTCGATCGCTACTGTACAAGCAAAATCTTATGCATGACCTATGAACGTGGCGTCCCAATTAATAGCCCCGTGATGTTGTCTTTGCCACAAGAACGCCGTAATCAATTGGGTGAAGCCTCTCTTGAAATTGCTGTCCGCGAGATTTTTGAGTGGGGAGAAATGCAGACCGATCCAAACTTCGGCAACTATTTGGTACGTTTGGGCAATGGCGAGGACATCAACGACAAAATTGTTTTACTCGATTTTGGTGCGATCCGCCAATTCGATGATCATCTGCTCAACGTTGCACGTAATTTGATTCAGGCTGGCTATCATCACAGCAGTGAAGAAATGGTTGCAGCCATGACAGGTTACGGTTTCTTTGACTCAATCCCGCAAAGCATCAAGCCAGATATGGCCAAGGTTTTCTTGCTGGCAACTGAAGCTTTCAGTTCACCACAAAATAATCCAGACATGCCAGAAGGTCTGATGGATCAGGATAACCGCTATGACTGGAAAAAAAGCCAGCTACATAGCCGTGTGATGCAACAAGCCAGCAAATCGATGGCCTCGCGTTATTTTTCTGTACCGCCTAAAGAGTTTATGTTTATTAGCCGTAAATTCATTGGTGCATACACCTTTATGACCGTGATTGAAGCCAAAACCAATGTTCGCCGTATGATTCAAAAATTTGTTCAATGATTCAATTGACTAGGATGACATTTGTCATCCTAGTCAATTCCGTTAAAAGCTCATTTTCAAAAATCGATTAAATTCCATAATATTCATACACTTATAAAAATAAAAAATTGTCTTTTACCGTTAGTCGAATTTTTTTCACCTGTCATCCATGACATAGTCTTTACTTTTACAGCATGTCAGCATAGTTCGTATTCCCTTCAGGGCAACGGAGTTTGCAATGTCAAATATGGTGAGTAAGGCGCAAGGTTTAGGACTATCATTGATTACCAAACTTGCAGGAAGTGACGTACTTGATCAACTCAAACTTAGAAAGTTTGTAGAGCGATCACTTTATCAAGGTTCAAAAACAGGCTTTAAGGCGCTTTCAAAAGCGCAGAAAACGTTTAAATCCAACTCAATTGATCGACAGCGCCTGCCTCGGCAAAACAAAGATTTATTTGATTTGAGTTTGACCGAAGAACAAACCATGACGCGCGAAGCCATGCGCAAATTTGCACAGGAAGTGCTTTATATACATGCACATCAAGCTGATCATGACGGACAATTCCCCGAAACTATTTGGCAATATCTAGATGAACTTGGCCTGAATTATTACGCCCTTCCCGAAGCTGCAGGAGGTGTAGCCAGTGAGCAAAATATTGTGAGTAATATTTTAATTGCAGAAGATCTGGCGCAAGGTGATTTTAGTCTAGCCGCAGGGATTTTAAGCAGCTTTAGTGCCATCAATGCGATCACTCGCTGGGGATCACAAAGCATTCAATCACGTTATTTATCCGCTTTTGCTGAAGATAGTCAGTTAAAAGCCACTTTTGCAACGCAAGAGAATACTGCCGCATTTAATCCGTTCCAGCTTAAAACGACAGCCAAGCGTGAAGGTGACCATTTTTACTTGGATGGACAAAAAACACTGGTGCTTTTAGGTGAGCATGCCGATCTTTACCTCGTCAGTGCCATGCTTGAGGGCCAGCCCGATGTATTTGTAGTTGAGCGAAGTGACACCATTGCCATAAAGTCATCGCCGGCGATGGGTTTAAAAGCGACTGAAACGGTAACACTTGAGTTTCAGCAGACCCCTGCCCAGCGCTTAGGTGACGATGATTTTGACTACAGTGCATTTGTCGATTTGGGTAACTTGATGTGGTGTGCCATGGCAGTTGGCACTTGCGAGGCGGTCAAACGCTATTGTATTGACTATGCCAATGATCGGATCGCCTTTGGCGAACCTATCTCGCATCGTCAAAGTGTGGCATTTATGGTGGCCGATATGGCGATAGAGATTGATGCAATGCGGATGCTGGTTTGGAATGCGGCCAGTCTTGCAGAAGCTGGTCAATCCTTTCATCGTGAAGCGTACTTGGCTCGTTTATTGTGTGCCGAAAAATCCATGCGGATCGGCACAGATGGCGTGCAAATTCTGGGCGGTCATGGCTTTACCAAAGAACATCCTGTCGAACGCTGGTATCGAGATTTGCGCGCAACTGCGATTGTTCACTCGGGCTTACATGCATAAACACACGACAAGCAGAAGAAAGGATATGCCATGAACTTACAAACTCCCAAAAAATTTAAAATGATGGTCAGTCAGGCGCATGATGTCGCAGTCAATGTTTTACGCCCCATTTCACGTAAATATGACAAAGCTGAGCACGCCTATCCTAAAGAACTCGATATGATTGCCTCACTGATTGACGGCATGAATGAAGGTGGTGACGGAATCAATGCAGGCGCAGCGGGTGCGAGCAAACGCGGCGATGAAAATCGAGAAGGCATTCGAAACGGCACCAATATGTCAACCGCACTCGGTATTATAGAAATGTGCTATGGCGATACCGGATTACTGCTCAGTATGCCGCGTCAAGGACTTGGTAACTCTGCAATTGCAGCAGTAGCGAATGACGAACAACTGAAACGCTTTAAAGGCATCTGGGCTGCAATGGCCATTACCGAACCCAATTGTGGCTCTGACTCCGCTGCCATTCGAACCACCGCAGTAAAAGACGGTGATCACTACATTTTAAATGGTGAGAAAATATATGTAACATCGGGTGCTCGTGCTGATGCCGTGGTGGTTTGGGCAACACTGGATCGAAAGCTGGGTCGAGCTGCAATTAAGTCGTTTGTGGTGCCTAAAGGTACGCCGGGCATGACCATTGAACGTCTGGAGCATAAACTTGGAATTAAGGCCTCAGATACCGCTGCAATTAGTTTTGTCGATTGTCGAATTGGTGCCGAAAACTTGCTTGGCAATGCCGAGATCGATGTTGCCAAAGGCTTTGCAGGAGTTATGGAAACTTTTGATAACACCCGCCCACTGGTTGCTGCTATGGCCATAGGATGTGCCAAGGCATCACTTGAGCGCATTAAAATACTGTTAAAAGATCATCTCGATTCGCATTACAGCACCCCCTATTTACAGACTTCTCATTTGGCGGCGCAGGTCTATCGAATGGAAGCTGAATGGGAAGCGGCCCGTTTATTGACCCTTAAAGCGACATGGATGGCTGACAATAAACAACCCAACTCGAAAGAGGCCTCAATCGCAAAAGCCAAAGCTGCACGGATTTGTAATGAAATCACCCTAAAATGCGTCGAACTCGCGGCAGGTTTGGGTTATAACGAAGATGAACTACTCGAAAAATGGGCGCGTGACTCAAAAATTCTGGATATTTTTGAAGGAACTCAACAAATTCAGTTACTCATTATTGCACGGCGAGAACTCGGTAAATCGTCCAGCGAGCTCAAGTAATCCAATTTTTTAAGTTTAAAAAAAGCCTCTAATGAGGCTTTTTTATTTATTCAGATGATTGCGTTGGATCGGTTAGACCAAATTTTGCAAACAATTTGGCACGGCGTTTAGGATATATATTGGCTTTAGATAAATCGCCTTTATAATGCGCCAGCACACGCTGATCCATCATTTTGAACCAAAGTGGTGGAATCATGGCTGGCAATAACATGCTGGCATATCCGCTTGGTAACTCAGGTGCTTCATCGAAATGGCGTAACGCCTGAAATGGTCGTGTTGGATAAGCATGATGATCAGAATGACGCTGTAACTGGTACAAAAATAAATTGGTCACAATATTATTATTGTTCCAGCTATGTTCAGGCATGGTTCGTTCGTATTGACCATTCTCTTTTTTCTGCCGTAATAGACCGTAATGCTCAATATAGTTAATAATTTCAAATAAACTAATGCCATAAAATGCCTGAGTCACCAAATAAGGCAGTGTCCCCTTACCAAATATACCCAGCATACTGCTGTGAAAAGCAGCACTCATACCCCAGCCTTGCAACAGTTCATTCTCCTTCGACCAGAACTTTTTACCTTTACGTTTTAGACGCGTTGTTTCAATTTCGATCGCAGATTTAAGTGAACCAAATACGGTGCGTGGCCAAAATTCATAAAAGGTTTCTCCCATTTGCGATGACGCGGGATCTTCTGGGGTTGCCGCACGTTTATGGTGCCCGTAAGGATGTTCGATCCGAAAATGGTTATAGCCAGTCGGAACCAAAGCCAGATGTGATAAAAGATGATCAATGCGATCCTGTTTATGACTTAATTCGTGTGCTGTATTCACGGCAATGCCATTAATCGCCCCCATTGAAATGCCGAGTAAGATTTTATCTAAAAAGGATGTTTGTTTACGGCTCGTTAGATAGCAAGCATATACGTTGGCGATATATTGCAAAGGAATGAATGTTTTGACTAACCGAGCATAATAGGGATCATTTTCGAGTTGTTTGATCTCTTCCACACTCGGATTACTGGCATCTTTGCCAATCAGCGTATCAATCGTCGGAATAATTACGTGCAGAAGTAATGGACCGCCCAATGCAAAGATCTTTTTGATCGGACGAGGAGAAAATTGATAGCCTGCCAAAATTCCGATACCCAAAACTGGAAGCGCAGGACTGATCATCCATAAATAGCGTTTGCGATCAATCTCACGCATCGACTTAGTTGCCTGAATGGCGTCTTCTAAAGACGGGTCCACTTTCACTGGTGCGTTCATTGTGCATCCTTTCTTTTTCTTGCCTTGTGTTAAAGCTATGATTATGTATTCTGCGCCGTTAAAACAGTCGTAGGCGTCCAAAAAACCTATTTAAACGTCTTTGGCATTTTCATCCATTTCAATGACCTAAAATCACATGTAGATGAGAAAATCACGTAATATAATCAAGACATAAAAAGAATCTGAAACGCGGTATGGATGCACTGAGTAAAATCTTTGATGATATTCATTTAAATAAGTCTGAATATTTATACCTTAAAACCCAAGGTGAATGGGCTTTTCATTGCGGTGCACAAGATGCATTGGTGACTCATATCATCTTGATGGGAAGTGCAACATTTTACATCACCGATGGCACGCAGGTTGAAGCACAGGCAGGCGATATTGTGCTGATTCCCTCTGGAAAAGCACATCACGTCTCGAATGATAGGCAGAGTAAGCTGATTGACAGCATGAGTATTGATCATCTATTCAATGGTCATCTCAATGACGCGATTGAATTCGGCTCTGGATCAAATGAACACGCCCTGATCTTTACTGTGCGTAGTCATATTGATATGCATATGGCTGGGCCACTACTCGATGCTTTACCTGCATTTCTTCATATTCATCATGCCATGAGTTCGACTGGGCCTGAATGGCTACGCGTCGGGTTGTATTTTGTGGCACTCGAGACGCAGCGGATTCAACCGGGTCGAGATAAAATTTTTGATCATTTGATGAGTATTCTTTTCATTGAATGTGTTCGCGATTATATTGCACAGCTTGACGATCAAGAAAGCTGGCTTACTGCACTGAAACATCCAGAATTGTCTAGCGCTCTAGCGGCAATTCATGCATATCCCGAACAGCCTTGGACGGTCGAAACACTCGCAGATCAATGCTGTATGTCGCGTTCAAAATTTGCCAGTTTGTTTCAGAGTGTACTACGCGAAACACCACTGGCTTATTTACAGCAACATCGTTTACGGCTCGCGGTCCAACTACTCAGAACCAGCAACTTCAATATTCAGCAAATTGCCCATAAGGTGGGTTATGCTTCTGAAACTGCATTTAGTCAAGCCTTTAAGCGACAGTTTGAACAAACACCCAAACAGTATCGACAAAGTATTAATGTAAATGTCGAATAAAAAAAGCGCCATTTCGGCGCTTTTTTTGATTGAAACTTATTTTATTTTTGCATGAGACTTCAGATATTGGGTGTAATCATCCAATTCCTGTTGTCCGCGGAAACGTTGATAAAGCTTATTCAACTCTTGAAGCTGCTCTGGATTCAATGCATCAACTGCTTTTGAATTGACATCAGATACGGCAACCACAACCATTTCGTCGGGTAGCTTAGTCGCAGCTACAGACCACATACCGGCTTTTGGTGCGCTTAGGCTAAATGCTGTACGTTCAATTTCGCGTTTTAGGCCTTGAGAGCGAGCAAATACTCCTGCATTTTCAAAACGTAAACCACTTTTTGCAACCACTTGTGCCGCAGGTTGTGTTTTAAAGTCATTCAGAATCGTTTGAATTTTTGCTTGAGCAGCTTTAAAGGCCTTATCTTCGATGAGTTTAGCACGCACTTGGGCAGTTGCAGCGGCTAAAGGTTTTACACCTGCTGCATGATAATTGCGGACTTTCACCCAAATCGTATCACCATTGGCCAACTGAATGTTGGTCGATGCATTACGATCACCGTTCTTTACATCATCACTAAAGAGTTTTGCCTTGACACTGGCTTGACTCAATAGTGGGTGTTGCGTTCCAACTGTGACGCCGTTGAGTGCTTCAACTTTGCTGCCTTTTACTTCTTGAGCAACTGAATCTAATGCATCGCTACTCACCACCATTTCATTTAAACGATTGATGGTGTCTGAGTATGCATTTGCTGCTTTAGACTTTTGTGATTCAGCAGTTAATCTGGCTTTTTCTGCCTCAAACGAAGGCACATTTTGCTGAGCCGTTTCAACCTGAATAATATGATAACCATATTGCGTTTTCACAGGTTTGGAAATCTGACCATTTTTCAATGACTGGACTGCCTGATCGAAATCTGCCGAGAAGACACCCGGTTGGTAAGCATCGACTAAACCACCATTAGCTTTTGAGCTGGTGTCATCTGAATACTGCTGCGCGGCCTGAGCAAATGAAGTTCCAGCCTGAATCTTGGCATAAACATCATTGGCCAGTTTCAATGCTTGTGCATCAGTTCGGTTATCCAAAGTAATCAAGATGTGCTTTACATTTCGTTTGGCATCTTTCTTTTGATTTTCTACAAAAGTGCTATAAGCCTGTTGCAATTCTGCTTCAGTAACCGCAGCCGGTGCCGTCGTTATCTGTGATGGTGAAACCACAATATAGTCGACATCTACACTTGCAATCTGTTTGAAGCTGTTTTTATGTGCATTGTAATAGTCAGCAATTTCTTGATTGGTTACACTGATATTCTTCTTATATTCATCAAGTTTAATGCTAGCCAAATGCAACGTACGCTGCTCTGTTTGTAAGACAGCAACTTGCTGGAGATCATGTTTACTCACCAGTGCTGTATCGACCACGCTTGACGTCAGCATTTTCAAAGCATGATCTTGACGAAGACTTGCGATCAATGCCTGACTGGTCATGCCAACCGAGCGCAAGTAATTGCTGTATAAGGTTTCAGAAAATTTACCATTTTCCTGGAAACTTGGTTGCTGAGCCAGCATTTGTTCAATTTGTGCATCGCTCAAAGAAATGCCTAATTTTTCTGCTTGCTGTAACAATAGACTACGAGCAATAAGGGTATTGAGCGCATTTTCTTGAATATACGATTGATTTAATAAGGTTTCATCACCTTTCACTAGCGACAAATACTGTTCTTTATAGGTTTTGGTTAAATTTTCCAAATCCTTTTTGGAGATATCTTGACCATTTACCGTTTTAGCAACATCTGCTTTGTTTCCCCCGCCAAAATAGCCTTCAATTCCCACGAGCGCCAAAGGGGTCAAAAACAAAATCAGCAGGACTTTTCCAAGCCAACCCTTAATGACTTTACGAAACGATTCCATAAATATTCCAATATTTTATTTCGGAGGGATTTTAACTGAAAAACGCTATTGAATGAATGTATGAAACACTCAGAGACGCATCTTTTTTTAATAAAAAACGCGCCTTAAGATGGCGCGTTTAATTTTATTAAAAGATTAAGCAACAGAATCTTTTAAACCTTTACCAGCTTTAAAGCTTGGTACTTTGGTCGCTTTAATTTGAAGCTCTTCACCAGTTTTTGGGTTACGGCCCGTACGCGCAGCACGATCTTTCACGCTAAATGTACCAAAACCTACTAAAGTGACAGAATCACCTTTTTTAAGCGCTTCTGTTACAGAAGCAATAGTCGCATCCAATGCCTTACCAGCATCAGTTTTAGACAATCCCCCTTTCTCCGCAATCGCATCAATTAATTCTGATTTATTCATGAAGGTAACGTCCTCTTAATTCGTTTATTTGAGATCCAAGGCTGAAGTTTAAAAAGGCCATGACGCCTTTATAGCAATGCTTTAGGGGGAAACGCAATACTACCTAAGCTGTTTTAGTTAAAATAACGACGAATTTATGAAGAAATTTGCCAAAATCAGTTTTTTCTCACTTTTCATTTAATTTCGCTTGCAACTTTTGATTTTCTTGTATCAACAAATCAACTTTTGCCGTAAGTTGTACTAACATTTGCTCCAGATGCTGAACGTCTTTTGTAGTCACAAGACCAATCCGATTCAGCGAATGATGGACACTATGGTCAATCATCTTTTCAACTTTGTCCTTTGTATCGACGACAGATTCTTTGGCTTTTTCAGTTACCCGATGTACAGTTTGATCGGCAACATCTTGGGTTTTTGACTCAAGCTCTTCTCCAACTTTGACCAATGAGTCAAAAAGCTTGTTCCCTTCTTCCTCTGCACGTGAGAAAGCCCCTAAACCAGCCAACCAGATCTGCTTGGTATATTTTCTAAAATCTAAAGCCGATTTTCGAGAAGCTTTTATTTTTTCACATTTTTTTTCTGATTCATTGTCTAGATCATCTGCATTGACTGATTTTTTTTCCATTCGTCTTTACTCCTGATTACTTTCGCATCACTTTGTCGGATTTGTATTAAAAATACTTCTATAATAACAAGCCAGCACTTGATCGTTTATTAAAAGTGTTCTACAAAGCAAACTAAATTGATTTTTATATCGAGCTGTATTACTCAACACATGCGTTATCTAAGGATTCACTTTTTATGAGCGAAGCGCAACAAAGAAAAGAACAAAGTTATTTGTTGCTCAATATTATTTTGATCATCCTTGAAACTGTCTTCACTTTTATCTTAAAGAACGACGGTGTCATTGCTTTGCAAGCAAAAAAGTTTGTTCAGAACAAAGTGACCATCCGCATCAACAGCTATCTTCCTTATTTCGACTGTTATGTGCAGTTTTGTGAAAAAGGCATTTTGTTCGATTATAAAGCGCCAGAGCATCCAGTAGATCTTACCGTCAATACGACTTTAATGGATTTATTTAAAGTGTTGTCTGTGGGTAATCGCTATAGCATCAAAAAAATGCGTATTGAAGGCGACGAACAGCTTAAAGAACAATTCAAAGATATCATTCTTCACTTTAGTGTACCTAAGCTTTTTGCAGACTGGAAACAATGGTTAAACCAACCGGCTTCTCCAGATGATATTTTAGGTTCAAAAAAGCGAATCGCTCCCCTCTTGGACAAGATCGATCAGCAACGCACCCATATCAACACGCTAACTGTCGAAGTAAAACAATATAAAAACCGTTTACGTCGCTTGGAGCGTCGTCAGCGCATCACCAATATCGGCTTTGGTATTACGACAATCGTTTTGGTTTTGTTATTGGTGTATACTACGTGGCTGAATTACAACTAATAGAAAAATCTGATTATCTAAAGCGATTTAAATGACAGTGAAAAAACTTGACTAATTTAGTCAGGATTCATAAAATTCCATTATCTAGTCTCAACATGTGTACCGAATCATGCGTCTTACAACTCGCGGTCGCTACGCAGTGACTGCTTTACTTGATTTAGCCTTGCAGCCAACTGAACAAACGATCACGCTAGCAGAAATTGCAGCTCGCCAATCCATTTCAGTGGCCTATCTCGAACAACTCTTTGCAAAACTCAAGCGTCATGGCTTGGTTTCGAGTGTTCGCGGAGCAAATGGTGGTTACCACTTGGCACGCAACTCTGCCGAAATCACGGTTTTAGAAATCATTGAAGCAGTTAATGAAACTGTCGATGCCACGCGTTGTGACCATAAAGGCAACTGCCAAAACGGTGCAATGTGCTTAACACATGACTTATGGCAAGAACTTTCTCACCACATTGCCGATTACTTAGCAAAAATCACACTGGCTGACTTGATCGCACGCGACAACGTTCAAACCGTTGCACTACGTCAAAATTCAGTTCATTTCGATTCACCGCTTCTTTCGGTTACAGGTATTTGACATGAAACGTCCGATTTATCTTGATTATGCAGCCACCACTCCCGTTCTTCCAGAAGTAGCGGAACGTATGATGGAATGTCTTACTTTTGAAGGCACATTCGGTAATGCTGCATCACGTTCACATGCATATGGCTGGCAAGCTGAAGAAAAAGTTGAATATGCACGTGAACAAGTTGCCAATTTAATTAAAGCAGATCCACGCGAAATCGTTTGGACTTCTGGTGCAACAGAATCTGACAACCTTGCGCTTAAGGGTATCGCACAATTCTACGGTTCGAAAGGTAAGCACATTATTACCAGCAAAATCGAACACAAAGCTGTGCTTGATCCATGCCGCGAACTAGAAGAAGAAGGTTTTGAGATCACCTATCTAGAGCCAGAGCCACGTACAGGTTTGATTACACCTGAGATGGTGAAGGCTGCGCTTCGTCCAGACACCATTCTTGTTTCACTTATGTTGGTCAACAACGAATTGGGTACGGTAACTGACGTTGCTGCGATTGGCGAACTTACACGTGCCAATAAAACATTCCTTCATGTCGATGCTGCCCAAGCAGCAGGTAAAGTCGAAATCGATCTTTCGACCATGAAAATTGACTTGATGAGCTTCTCTGCGCATAAGGCTTATGGCCCTAAAGGTATTGGTGCACTTTATGTTCGTCGTACTCCACGCGTTCGTTTAAAAGCACAAATGCACGGTGGTGGTCACGAGCGTGGTATGCGTTCAGGTACTTTGGCAACACATCAAATTGTTGGCATGGGTGAAGCGTTTGAACTTGCAGGAAAAAGTATTCAAACAGAACAAGCGCGTTTACGTGTTTTACGTGACAAATTATGGAATGGCTTGCAAGGTCTAGAGCAAGTTTTCTTAAATGGTCATCCGACACAAAACGTTGCAAACTTCCTTAACGTAAGTTTTAACTTTGTAGAAGGCGAATCCTTGATGATGGCATTAAAAGATGCTGCTGTATCAAGTGGTTCAGCATGTACATCTGCTACGCTTGAGCCATCGTATGTATTACGTGCTCTTGGTTTGTCGGATGAACTTGCACACAGCTCAATTCGTTTTAGCTTCGGTAAATACACCACAGAAGCGGATATTGATCACGTGCTAGAAGTAACCAAAGCCGCTGTTGAGAAACTTCGTGAACTTTCTCCGCTTTGGGATATGTACAAGGAAGGTATCGACCTTTCTACGGTTGAATGGGCTGAACACTAATTTTAATTGAAATCGGTGTTTTAACCCTCATATTTAATATTAGGCTGACCCCGAGGTTTGGAGAAGCAACATGGCTTATAGCGAAAAAGTAATTGATCATTACGAAAACCCACGTAACGTTGGTGTTTTAGACAAAAATGCTGAAAATGTAGGCACTGGCATGGTTGGTGCTCCTGCATGTGGCGACGTAATGCGCTTACAGATCCAAGTAAATAATGAAGGCGTTATCGAAGAAGCACGCTTTAAAACTTATGGCTGTGGTTCTGCGATTGCCTCAAGCTCTTTGGTAACAGAGTGGCTAAAAGGTAAGACGCTTGATCAAGCACAAGCGATTAAAAATATCGATATTGCAACCGAGCTTGCATTACCTCCTGTAAAAGTACACTGTTCAGTACTTGCAGAAGATGCAATCAAAGCCGCAATTGTCGATTATCGCAACAAGCAATCAAAAGCTTAATTAGCACTACAACGGAGTTTTCATGATTCACTTAACTGAAAATGCAGCAACTCATGTGCGCAACTATTTGCTCAACCGTGGTAAAGGCGAAGGCATTCGGGTGGGTGTGAAAACTTCTGGCTGTTCCGGTTTGGCTTACGTGCTTGAGTTTGTCGATGATGTTAATCAGCACGATGAAATCTTTGAACAGCATGGTGTAAAAGTGTTTGTAGATCCAAAAAGTCTAGTTTATCTCGAAGGTTTGGAGATGGACTACGTCAAAAATGGATTGAATGAAGGCTTTGAATTTAATAATCCAAATAAAAAAGGTGAATGTGGTTGCGGTGAATCCTTTACCGTTTAATCCTTAACCTTCCCTTCTTCTTAATTAAAAACAGTGATCTTCACTGTTTTTAATTTATGATTAACTTCGGAATTCATCTCCCATGAATCATTTTGAGTTGTTTGACTTACCGGTAGCACTCGACATTGATTTAGTCGCTTTAAAAAATAATTTTCTGAAATTACAACAGCAGTATCATCCAGATAAAGCTGTAGATAAAGAACAGGCGCTTATTCAATCTAGTGACATTAATCAGGCTTACAAAACCTTAAGTAATGTCGATAGTCGTGCTGCCTATATGTTGGCGTTGAAAAAACAAGATCATCACCTCGACCAATCTATTCATGATTTTGAATTTTTACAATCTGCACTCGAAATTAGAGAGCAGCTTGATGAAGCCTCGACTCCATCTGAGCTTGATTTACTCAAAAATGAAGTGAATCAATGGATCGATGGTCTTATTCGCGAATTTAAAATTGACTATAACGATGAAGACTGGTCGGAAGCACGTGACACCGTACGAAAATTACGTTTTTTTCAACGAGTCTTAAACGATATAGACAAAGCAGAAGATCAGCTACTTGATGAAGATAGCTTCGATCTTGATGACGACTTTTAATTTTACTGCATAGATTTACTCAAGGGATTTTACATGGCACTCTTGCAAATTGCTGAACCTGGTCAATCAAGTGCCCCACACGAGCATCGCATTGCGATTGGTATTGACCTTGGAACAACACATTCTTTGGTTGCAACAGTTCTTTCTGGGCAAGCCAAAGTGTTACAGGACGAAAAAGGCCATGTCTTATTTCCTTCGATTGTGCATTACGCCGATCAGTCGATTGAATATGCCAACGATGCCAAACCATTTTTGACTACTGATCCGCAAAATACCATTGTTTCGGTCAAGCGCTTTATGGGGCGCTCAAAAGCGGATATTAAGTTTCAGCACCCGTACAAACTGGTGGGTAATGACAATGAAATGCCTGCATTTGAAACGGCGCAAGGGCGTAAAACGCCAGTCGAAATTTCTGCAGCCATTTTGACTCAGCTCAAACTTCGCGCAGAAGATAGCCTAAAAAATCCGATTAATGGTGCTGTAATTACAGTGCCTGCGTATTTTGATGAAGCACAGCGTCAGGCAACGCGCGATGCTGCCCAGCTTGCTGGATTAAACGTGTTGCGTTTATTGAACGAACCCACTGCGGCGGCAATTGCATACGGTTTAGATCAAGAAAACCAGTTAGCTCAAGACCACAATTATGTGATTTACGACTTGGGTGGCGGAACATTCGACGTTTCCATCTTAAGATTTTCACAAGGTGTTTTTGAAGTACTGGCCACTGGTGGACATACGGCTTTAGGCGGTGATGACTTAGATCGACTCATTGTTAAATGGGTGAAAAAACAGTTACAGATTGAATCACTCGATGATCACGAATATGCAGCCTTTATTGTGGCTGCACGTAGTGCAAAAGAACAACTTTCTGAATTGCCTGAAGTGACCTTTAAAGCACTGGATCATCAGATCGTACTTACCCGTAGTGATTTTGAGTCGATTATTCAAGTTGCACTTGATAAAACCATTAGTGTTTGTAAACGTGTCTTACGTGATGCAAAACTCAGTTTAGATGAGATTGAGAAAGTGGTTTTGGTGGGTGGTTCTACACGTTCGTATGCCGTTCAAAATGTGGTGCGTGAAGTATTCAAACAAGAACCACTCTGTTCAATCAATCCTGATGAAGTCGTGGCAATTGGTGCATCGATCACTGCCAATCAATTGATTGGTAATACACAAGATGGATCACTTCTATTGGATGTTACGCCATTGTCTTTAGGTTTAGAGACGATGGGTGGTTTGGTTGAGCGACTGATTTCTCGTAACACTGCAATTCCTGTGGCACGCCGCCAAGAATTTACCACGTATCAAGATGGCCAGACTGCAATGTTGATTCATGTGGTTCAAGGCGAGCGTGATCTGGTTGAACATTGTCGTTCTCTGGGTAAGTTTGTACTGTATGGTATTCCACCAATGACTGCGGGTCAGGCACGCATTGAAGTTACGTTTCAAGTGGATGCAGATGGCTTGCTCAATGTTTCTGCGCAAGAAACCACATCCGGCGTCAAAGCACAGATCGATATTAAACCATCTTATGGGCTTTCTTCTGCAGATACAGAACGCCTATTGTTAGAAGGTTTTGAGCATGCCGAAGAAGATAAAAATCTTCGTCACTTGCAAGAAACCAAAGTTGAAGCACAACGCGAACTCGAAGCACTCGAACAAGCATTGAAAGCCGATGCTGAATTACTCGATTCATCGCAGGCAAAAGCACTTGTTCAAGCGAGAGAAGCGCTTCAGCAACAATTACAATCGAATGATATTGCTCAAATTGAAGCAGCTGCCGCCAAGCTTAAGGTGCATAGCGATGAATTTGCTGCTATGCGCATGAATCGTCATATCGATCATGCACTTAAAGGCACCAAACTTGAAGATTGGTCAAACTCACAGAAATAAAACAGGTGAATTACTATGCCACGTATTAAAGTTCTTCCGCATACACAAATTTGCCCAGATGGTGCTGAGTTTGAAGTAGAAGAAAATGCCAACCTTTGTCAAAGCTTGCTTGCAAACGGCATTAAGATTGAACATGCTTGCGACATGTCATGCGCATGTACCACATGCCACGTGGTTATTCGTAAAGGCTTTGATAGCCTTGATGAAATGAATGATGTTGAAGCAGATTTACTTGATCGTGCTTGGGGCTTAGAGCCAGATTCACGTTTGTCTTGCCAAGTAAAAGTTGTGACTGAAGATTTGGAAGTCGAAATTCCAAAATACACCATCAATCATGCCTCAGAAAATCATTAATCAAAAAAAAGCCATCGTTCAACGATGGCTTTTTTATATGCTTTAGCGGATTATTCGGATTTTACTTCATCTTCAAGTGACAACTTCACCACGCCTTCACTATTGGTGACTGCCTGCTGATCTTGAATACGCTGGATCATTTTTTCCATCACTTCAATCAGCTGTGCGTATTCATAACGCTGTACTTCTTCTAAATTTAACAGTAGATGAAAGCCTTTATACTCATAATCAAACCAGCGCTGAAACTCCTCATGGCTTCCCGTATATTTTTCAAGAATTTGCCAAGTTTTAACCGCGTTTTGAATACCTTTTAAATAAATTGGCGCTTTCGGCGCACATAAAAAATCATCTTTAATGAGCTGGTAAGTTTCATCCGAAATTAAAATTTCATCAACTTCTGCTGCATATTGCAAACGTGCTGCCAAGTTAACATCACGACCTACTATGGTATAGGCCATACGATATGTCGCACCATAGTTTCCCACGTGGCAATAACCCGTACTAATTCCCATCCGAATATTTAAAGCGGGATATCCCATTTTTTTCCAGCGCTCTCGTAACAGTTTCATTTGCTGACGCATCGCAATGGCCATCTCAACACAGGATCTGGCATCTTGCTGAACACCCTGAGAATTTGGATCACCAAAGAAAATTAAAATGGCGTCGCCCATAAACTTGTCAATTGTTGCTTCGTACTGATTGGCAATTTCAGTCATATGACTCAAATAATCATTGAGCAAAAAAGCCAAATCGTCTGGAATCAATGTTTCTGAAAGCTCGGTAAATCCCTGAATATCAGAAAAAAATACGGTCAATTTTTTACGTTTGTATTCAATTTTAGCTTCTGACTCTCCGCGCATAATCGACTGCCATAACTGCAAAGGTGCATAACGGCTTAACTGATTAGCAAATGTCATATAGCGCGTCATTTGGTTGTAATAGTCTTGACGCTCTAAGTTGAGTTTTTCAATATATAAATTTTGATAGTAATTGCCCATACTGATAAAAATAATCAGGCAAATCAAACTGATCACGATTAATTCTTGGCTAGTCGCTCCGAGATAACCATGAAAACCGAAAATAAACAGTGTGTTGAAGTAAAAAAAGGCAATACCAGATAATACAGCCAGAGCCATCACAGCAAATGGAATTCGGCTGTTGATCGCACTATATAAAAGTGCAAACAGGCTAACAAAAGTTAAAACAAGATTTAAATGAACACCCGCCAGAAACATTGATACCACAATGGTATCTATAATAAAAAAAACGCTGAGAACAACTTTTCTTTCAAACTTATCTTCTAAGTAGCGATTAAGTTTTGGAATAACAATTAAGATGGCTAGGAAAAGCGCAGGAACAAAGATTTGAACAGTTGAATAAGGTGAAGTGAAGGCATATATCACCAAATTGAGTGAGAGAATGAAGTATCCCATCATCCGATGAAAATACATAAATTGTTGAGGCTCTCTCTCAAGCAATCTCGTGAGCATCCTATCCTCCACTTCGCAGCTTAGGCTGCATCATTCCAGATGCAGCACATTGGACTTAGTCCATACGCCAGTCAAATGGCATATCACCTTGACCACGCAATGCCAGCATTAAGGTTTGACGCATATGCGCTAAAACATCATTAGAATACGGGACCGCAGGTGTTCCCCATACCGGTTTCGGCCAAACAGAATCGTTTTGGTAACGCACAACATGATGAAAGTGTAATTGAGGCACCATATTACCGAGTGCAGCCACATTCATTTTGTCTGCACGAAACACGCGCGCCAGTTGGCTCGACAACCAGCTTGATTCTCTCAAAAATTGTTCTTGATCAGCTTGGCTCAGTTCATAAAGCTCTGAAACCCCAGGAACACGTGGGATTAAAATAAGCCATGGAAATTGCATATCATTCATTAAACGACATGTTGAAAGCGGAAAGTCGCCAACAAAAAAAGTATCTTGAGCAAGTTGTGGATGCAAACTAAACATATCTTTATAAATGACACAATAACAGTGATGGCTAATACTATCACATCAGTTGTGATGTGAATATTATTAGCCAAGTGTTTACTTACAAATATCAATGATTTTGTTCAAAAAAATCGAGTTAAATACAGCACGCTAATTTGCTTTTATACATTCAACTCATTAATAAGTTTAGATAATAAATCCTGCGCAAATTGGATACGTTTATCATATGCTTCAAGCTGAACCATGACTTTAAGGCGCTGCCCACCTTCCATACGGTAGTAGGTCGGTTGCTTTTGCATAAGCTGAATAATACTGATTGCCTGAACTGGTGTATCTTGAGCAAACTCGATGTAGCCACCTTGCGTGTTGAGATCAATCTTGGTGATTCCCAACTGCTCAGCTTGCAGTCGAATGTGATGAATACTAAACAATTGCTTCACAGCAGGTGGTAGTGTACCGAACCGGTCAATCAATTCCATTCGAATATTGTCTAGTTTCTCTTGAGTGTCGGTATTACTGATACGCTTATAAAACAGTAAGCGCTGATGTACATCGCCCAAATATTCATCCGGGATCAAAGCCGGCATATGTAAATTAATTTCGGCTGTGAGCGTGAGCGGCGCATCAAAGTTAGGCGTTTTACCCTTTTGAATCGCTTTGGTTGCTTTTTCAAGCATTTCCATATACAGGCTATAACCAATCGCCTGCATAGATCCACTTTGCTGCTCGCCCAATAGTTCGCCTGCACCACGAATTTCTAAATCCTCTGTAGCCAGCATAAAACCGGCCCCTAACGTTGATGCGCGTTGAATCGCATCCAGACGTTTTTCTGCATCCCCTTTAAGATGTTTGATTGAAGGCACCAATAGATAGGCATAAGCTTGATGATGCGATCGTCCAACACGGCCACGAAGCTGATGGAGTTGCGCCAAACCTAGCTTATCGGCTCGCTCCATAATAATGGTGTTGGCATTGGGTACATCAATACCCGTTTCAATAATGGTTGAGCAAACCAAAACATTATATTCTTTGTGATAAAACTGCTGCATCACTTGCTCAAGTTCGCGCTCGCGCATTTGACCATGTGCCACGGCGACACGCGCTTCTGGCACCAAATTACGAATATTTTCTGCTGCACGCTCAATCGTATCCACTTCATTGTGCAGGAAATAAACCTGACCACCTCGAAGCAACTCACGTAAAATGGCTTCCTTAATGGAGTCATCGGTATGTTCTTGAACAAACGTTTTGACTGCTAGACGTCTGGCTGGTGGTGTTGCGATAATGGATAAATCGCGCATGCCCGAAAATGCCATATTTAAAGTTCGCGGAATTGGTGTTGCTGTAAGGGTCAACATATCGACATCAGCACGCATGGCTTTGATTCGCTCTTTATCACGAACACCAAAGCGATGCTCTTCATCGACAATCATCAGTCCAAGGTCATGAAATTTGACGGTTTCCTGAAGTAACTTATGTGTACCAATCACAATATCGACTTTACCCGCCTCTAAATCTTCAATATTTTTTTGATGGGTTTTATTCGAACCAAATCGCGATAATACTTCAATACGTACCGGCCAGTCGGCAAAGCGATCTTTGAAAGATTCATAATGCTGCTGGGCTAATAGTGTCGTGGGAACCAATACAGCCACTTGCTTATTGTTTTGCACCGCGACAAATGCCGCACGCATGGCCACTTCAGTTTTTCCAAACCCAACATCACCACATACTAAACGATCCATTGGCTTAGCCAGTTGCATGTCATGCAAGGTCGCCTCAATAGCATTAGCTTGATCGAGTGTTTCTTCATAAGCAAAGCCACTTGAGAATTGCATATACAGACTATGATCCAGCTCAAACGCAAATCCCGGCTTAGACTGACGTCGTGCTTGTATGTGAAGCAACTCCGCAGCCACATCATGAATTTGCTCCAGTGCTTTACGTTTGGCCTTATTCCATGCATCAGTGCCAATTTTGTGTAATGGCGCTAAATCTGGATCCCCTCCACTGTAGCGGCTAATCAAATGTAAATTGGTGACAGGCACATATACTTTTGCAGCATCGGCATAATCGAGCTGCAAAAACTCATAGTCCTGTCCATCAATCTCCAGCGTGACCAAACCGGCATAACGCCCTACACCATGATCGATATGTACAACCGGGGCACCTATATTAAGTTCTGTTAAACTGCGGATCAGAAACTCTTCAGAGACATCTTGCTGGCGTTTTCGACGACGCTGAACGACTCGATGCTCATAAAGTTGATTTTCAGAAATAACCGACAGTTGATCAACAATCACCAAACCACGATCAAGAGGCGCACTGGTAATTGAAATAGGATGCTGCTGCTTTAGAAAATCTTGAAAGCTGTCGATTGTTGGGATATCACCCAAACTTGGACGTAGCGCATCCTTTAGGGTTTCACGGCGACCGGCACTTTCTGCAACAAGTAAAACCGGATGACCAGCCGAATCGATATAGTTTTTTACGACTTCAAAAGGTTGCTGTTTTTTTGGATCGACAGGTAATCGTACAGGTTCTGCTGTTGGTAAGTTAATTGCACCTGCACGTGATGAAGCTGGTGCAGCTGACACTTCAATACGAGGTAGTTGATTGAGTTGCTCTAACACTATATTAGGCGTTAAAAATAATTCTTCTGGCGTCAAAATTGGGTGATCGATATTGTGTCGGCGGCTTTCATAACGCTGTGACACATCTTTCCAAAATGAGATTAAAATCTCATCCAATGTATCATTTGTAATGACAATGCAATTTTTAGGTAAGTACGAAGTAAAGTAACTACCCTGTTGTACACTTTCTTTACTAAAAAATAGGGGTAGATAAAACTCAACACCAGGCGATGCAATACCGTCTAAAACATCTTGATAAATCGGATTTTTCTTCGGATTTGCAGTTGGAAATGCTTCTGCATAACGCTCACGAAAAACAGATCGACCTTCTTTTAACGGAAACTCTTTAGCAGGTAAAACACGAAATTGCTTTAAACTTTCTGTCGTACGCTGGGTTTCAGGATCGAAAAACTTTAATGTATCAATTTCATTATCAAACAAATCGATACGAATGGGCTGTGATTGTCCAGAGGCGTAAATGTCCATAATACTACCCCGAACTGCAAATTCACCATGGTCATATACAGTATCGACTAAATGATATCCTGCCTGAATCAATCTTAATTTTTCTTTTTCTAAGTCAAATTTCTGCCCAACCTGAATGTCAAAATGCTCCCCCACAATCCAAGAAATTGGTGCAATTTTTTGTGCGAGCGTTGAAGCTGAAATCAATAATACGCCCTGCTGCGGCATATTGGCCAATATTGCTAGACGTTCAGACACAATATCCTGATGCGGTGAAAGACGATCGTATGGAAGAATTTCCCAATCTGGAAAAATAACCGGTTTTATGCCATAAAATTCCAATTCACTTTCAAGTTGTGCAAGATGCTGGCTATTCTTTGCAACCACCACAATCAGTGAGGAGATTTGGGCAGACATTTCTTTGAATAGAAGTGATCCAGATGAACCCAAGAGTGAACCGATCCAGCGTTTCTCGCCTGTTTTTAATTGCTGTAATTTGAGTTGTGAAATTTCGTGTTGGAACATTGAGGTCGCATATCTAGTAGACATGCGCTGTATCTTAGCATGTCCGAATTGATCTATGCCTTACTTATCTCGTTTAAACTCTCGATAATAATGATTCAATTTTTCAATAATTGCCTTGAATTCTCGTAAGTTATTCTCGTTATTTTGTAGCCGCTGCACATAGTTTCCAGTAGCAATTTCAAGATCGATTTTTTCATTAATCACAATACTTGCAAGGTAAAGCGCTGCCAAATCATCGAAACGATTCAGACGGCGATTCGAAAAATATTCGAGTCGTTCTGAAAGCGTGTTTACCACTATGCCGTTTACACAGTAACCCTGTTCAGGATGATATGAGATGTCATGATCTTTCATATACTGGGCTTCTAGATTGTTTTTGGAGCCACCCATCCAGTCCGTGATTTTTTTAAACATGTCTTGTCTCAGCTTCAATCAGGATGTTCAATTTTACCCGATTTCGTCATGCCAGAACACGTAACACGCATTCTGGCAATCTCATGCATTATGTCCAAATTGATTAGATTGGGTGTTTAAGAATGTCCATACTGTTTTTTCAAGTATTGAACAATAAGCGCCGACTCAAATAATTTGGTTTGCGTATTTGGATCATACAAATACGGCACTTGCATTTTCCCCTGCATGAGTGGCAATTGCTTTTCACGCTTCCCACCTTTCAGTGGGCAATATTTACCGGGTTTCAATCGTAAAACAGCCGGCCCCATATCTTGCCAACGCTCTTTAGAGACATTATGCAAACGATAAGGTAACTCCAATTCTGTTAGCGTCTCTCGAACCAAACGAGAGTAAGGACTCGCCTCAAAACTCCACAACTCAAGTAACTGCTCTGGCGCTGCCCGATCAATAATTTTCTTATTGACCCATACACCACGTGCTGTATTGACAAGTGTTGCCAGTATCCCTGCAACAGGCAATTTCGGATAATGAGTATATTTCTCAGGTGTTTTGCCTGTTTGTCCATAATGCTTAAATAGATGCTGAATAATCACCTCTGACTCATACAGCTGATCACCCGTATTTTCATCAATTAAGAAAGGAAATTGAGTCTTACCGCCTTTTTCTTTTACAAGTTTCCTATACTTTTGCCCACCTTTAGGACATGGATAGACTTCAACATCCAGATTTAATAAGGTAAGAACTTCTCGAACACGTCGAGAAAAGGGCGATCCTTCAAACTCATAGAGTTTAATCGGTTTTTCTGGCTGCTTTGGAAATGCAGTTCCAGTCACTCCGCGCCCGCCTTCAATAATACTGGCAGCAACGGATTGTAAAACTTTAACTTGATGAATCAGCATAAAACAACCTTTATTAAAATTGATGAAGTGGTTCTTCTGTCACAATTATTCCATTGTTGTCGGCGTATAGATAATGGCCAGACTGAAATCTCACATTTCCAAAATAAACAGGAATATGTGTTTCGCCTATCCCTTTGCGATGACTTTTTTGAGGAATTGCAGCCAATGCATGCACACCCAGATCAAGTGTTCGTAGTACGTCAACATCACGGACACACCCGTAGATCACGACTCCATGCCAGCCATGTTCTACAGCAGATGCGGCAATCATATCACCCATTAATGCACAGCGCATCGATGCACCGCCATCTACCACTAGCACCTTTCCATGCCCAGGCGTTGCTAACAGCTCTTTTACTCGAGAGTTATCCTCGAAGCATTTCACTGTAACAATTTCTCCCCCAAAGGTTTGGCGTGCGCCATAACTTTTAAAACTCTTACCGTCTAGCGATGGCACCAGTACTTGAATATTTTTGTCTGGATGATCATCAAGTAAATCACAGGTCACAAACGGTACCACTGTTGTCATTTTATTCTCCATTTATGTCATTGTTTGAATCTGCAAATTATCATATATCTGTAAAGGTTGTATTTGCTGCTTTGACGCAGTTAGCATTGCTTTAGCCACTTGATCTGCATGAACCGGCTTATATAAAAATGGCTTTTTCACAAGATGCTCAAAAACAGTAAATGCGCGCTGTCCAACTCCTTCAAGTAAACGCTGCTCGTCTCTCATGCCTATTAAAAGTGACGGCTGGAAAATCGAGACCCGATATAGCCCAAGCGATTTAATATATTCTTCGAGCTCCCCCTTCACGCGGTTATAAAAAAACATAGAAGATACGTTTGCACCTAATGCACTGATAAATAGAAAGTGTGTTTGCTGATTCTGTAGCAAATCTGCTACATGTGCATTGATCTCGTAATCCACCGCATAGAATTTTTGTTTAGACCCTGCTTTTTTTAAAGTTGTGCCTAAGCAGCTAAAAACATGGGTATATCCAGACAAATCTTCATCATTTAATAATAAAAAATCATCGAGCACATATTGTTCAACACGAGGAATATCATTCAATGCGTCATTTTTGTGCCGTACAATAACGGTGATCGCATCGAAGAATGCTGAAGTTTGTAGCTGTTCAAGTAATGCGCTTCCAACCAAACCTGTCGAACCCAAAACCAGTGCTTTATTTTTTAAATTAGACATGTTTTTTACTACCGAATTATTTTTATAGCTAATTTAACGTTTTCTTTGGCATTAATCAGCATCAAAAACGTAGCAAAAACGTCTCAAGGCTTGACTTACCGACAGGGATTCATCAAAATATGGCACTTGTTTACGGGCTGGTGATTGTTTTATTTTTTAAGTAAAGCTTCAGCCCGCCCAGACCAATCAAATTTCAAGGAGTGCAAGAGTGGCAAACTCTGCTCAGGCAAAAAAACGTGCGCGTCAAAACGTTAAAGCGCGCAAACACAACGCAAGCTTGCGTTCTATGGTTCGTACATACATCAAACGTACTGTAAATGCAATTGCAGCTGGTGATTATACTGTTGCTACAGAAGCTTATAAAAAAGCTGTTCCTGTAATCGACCGTATGGCTGACAAAGGCATCATCCACAAAAACAAAGCAGCTCGTCACAAGAGCCGCTTGAATGCTCAAGTTAAAGCACTTGCTTCTAACTAAGTAATTCATAAAAAAAGCCCGATGGGGCTTTTTTTATATCTGCTATTTAGCTTATCTGATTTTGTCATTACTCATGTCGATTTAAGAAATCAGAAACCCTCAAATGATGTCGTTCACCACGCCACAACCAGTTTAGCTCGCTCCCAGCAAAATCATCTCCTTCAAACCATACAAATAAACCTTCCATCATGGCAGGCCAATCTTCTTGATCAATTTGTTGGCGCCCAGCCATGACTGCGACAATCGCTGCAATAATTGTATCGTGACTGACCGCAAGACTTAAACCATAAGGTGCAGAAGGGTGCGTGTTATAAATCAACTCAAGCACATCGAATACACCCGTAATCGGATGTTTCATACCGGGTAGCGCGTTATTTACAAAACTATTTATAAAACCAAGCGCACCCTGCTGTCTAAAGAAAGGTGCAGCTTGTTTGATATCAAGCACAAAACTTCCTGGCTCCACCAGCAAACCTTGCTCGACAATTTCAATCGTATGGGTATTTGGGCAACGTGCCACCGCATCGGCACCCTCAATGATCAATGCAGCAGTATCAACACAGCGCTGAATGGGACTTGAAATACAATGCTGAATGGTTCGACCAGTGTTTTCAATCAAGTAAGCCCCCCACGCTTTGGCTAACTCACGTCCTTGATCAGTTAACTGTAGATCATACCCAGCCAACCCTTGCCCATTCACCAACTCTCTCAGCGAATGGCGGGTAAACAAAGTCACAGGTATGTTTGGATCTGGAAGTAGATCTAAAGCTCGGAACATGCTGGGAGGAAGCAATTTAAGTGTCATGATCAAAATCATTAATTCTTTATTACGTTATCACTATACCACGCAACAAAAAACACTCAATTATAATTGTCCATATGACTCAACAGGTCTTTGGCAAGCTTTTCATACTTAGGGCTGGCAAATGCTAAGAAGCCTTTATTCAATAAGGTATCGCGAACGTTATACTTAAAAGGCAATCCTTTCAAAGAGACCAACCCTCCGCCTATACTTTCTAAAAGCCCCTGACCTGCGCTGGTATCCCACTCAGAAGTGGGATGAAAACGTGGATAAAGATCAATCTCACCTTCAAGCATTAAGCAAAATTTGTAAGCACTGCCCGCTTCCAAACGCTCAACAGTATAGTGTTGCTCCAGATACGTCATGAGTTGCTGATACTGATCATTTTTATTGTTATGACTTAAGCCAACTCGAATTACATTTGAATGCTGATCGCTATCTGCTTGATAACGCCACCAGCGTTTGGACTGAAACTCGTATTTATATGGATGTTGATCGAGATATCCTAAATAAGCAACACCTTTACAAGGCACAACCAAAGCTGAAAAGTTTGTTTTATCACCACACACCAAACTTAAATTGATCGTAAATTCTGGCCGTTTATGTAAAAACTCTTTTGTCCCATCGAGTGGATCAAGCATCCAGAAACTTTTCCATTCGGATCGCTGCACACTTTCACTTTCTTCAGAAAGTACAGGATAGAACAGCTCAAGTTTTGCCAACTCCTCAGTTATATACTGATTGACGCGAAGATCCGCTTGAGTGACTGGAGAAGTATCCTCCTTCCGATCAATCTTAAACACTTTCCCCGACGCATAAGTATCAAACTCTTGAACCAGTATTTTCGAGGCATGAGCTAAAATATCAAGAATTTTCAACAACAATGGATCATGAGACACCGGATCAGATATAACAAACATAACTAGATCTTCTCTATCTATTTAGAATTTAAATTATTTTATTTAAAATAATCTGAAAGAAGATTTGTTTTTTTAATAAAATATTTAAAAAATTTACATTAAAAATTAAGTTTTAATTAAAAAATCAACCAATTACACAAATGCATAACAAATAAGCAATAATATGAGACAAAAAATTCAAATTAAATTAAAATATGAATCGCTACAGCACTAATTAATATAATCTGGATCAAACTAACATGAACTTAATTAAATTTTTAAAGAGTTTCAATACGGCCAATACTTATCTATTCATGACCTCAATCGTTTTACTATTTCTAGTCCTCTATTTTTATGTGATTAGCCCCAAATAAGCCACTGATGTGGCTTTTTTAATCTTTCATTACAACAAAAAATACTTTATTTTGTCCGCTTTTTATATCATTTTGTCTCGCTTGAACAATATAAAACTGAATGTGTAAAAAATTAAAGGAACTATTGAAACTGTTCAGAAAGCCCTTATATTTAGAATCTGTAGCGTGCCTAGAAGTAAAAAGGCAAAATCAAACTGCTTTGTGGCTTTTGTAAGGATTTTGATGTCAAAACAGCAACATGAAGAAAAAAGTATCGATTCAATGCGAGTCGATAAATGGTTATGGGCAGCTCGTTTCTTTAAAACACGTTCAATAGCAAAAGCTGCAATTGAAGGTGGCAAAGTTCACCACAACAATGAACGCGTAAAAGTTTCCAAAGATGTGCGTATCGGAATGGAGCTTACCATTCAGCAGGGAATCGAGCGTAAAACTGTTGTGGTTAAAGCACTATCGAGCATGCGTGGCCCTGCTCCAGTTGCACAACAGTTATACGAAGAAACGCCTGTCAGTATTGCACGAAGAGAGTTGATTGCTTCGCAAAGAAAATTGCATAATTTAGCTCGACCAGATCATCGTCCATCCAAAAAAGATAGAAGACAAATCAATCGGTTCAAGCAAGATAATGATCAGCAGTTCGATCAATCGTGGTCATACAATGATGAGTAAACTCATTTGCGTTTTGAGCGTCATAATGTGTCGTACTAGCACATTATCGACATAGAAGAGAAAGAGCAAATCTGTCACTATACATCAGTGGAACGAGGTTGAAATTCAATACATCCACTTTGAATGAAAGTGATATTACACAGTTTTGAGGTTGTGAGATGGATGATAATAAAAGTAAGGCATTACAAGCTGCCTTAAGCCAGATTGAAAAACAGTTTGGTAAAAACACAGTTATGCGCTTAGGCGACAATACCGTGCAAGCCGTTGAAGCTGTTTCTACAGGTTCGCTCACGCTTGATATTGCGCTTGGCATTGGAGGTTTACCGAAGGGTCGTATTGTTGAAATTTACGGTCCTGAATCCTCAGGTAAAACCACCATGACATTACAGGCAATTGCTCAATGTCAAAAATCTGGCGGTACATGTGCATTTATCGATGCAGAACATGCACTAGATCCTCAATACGCACGCAAGCTCGGTGTTGATATTGAAAATCTTTTGGTTTCTCAGCCAGACAATGGTGAACAAGCCCTAGAAATCGCGGATATGCTGGTTCGCTCGGGTGCGATTGATCTAATCGTGGTCGACTCGGTTGCCGCATTGACCCCAAAAGCTGAAATTGAAGGTGAAATGGGCGACTCACATATGGGCTTGCAAGCCCGCTTGATGAGTCAAGCGCTACGTAAAATTACGGGTAATGCCAAACGCTCTAATTGCATGGTGATCTTCATTAACCAAATTCGTATGAAGATTGGTGTAATGTTTGGAAGCCCTGAAACCACAACGGGCGGTAATGCACTTAAATTCTATGCATCTGTTCGATTGGATATCCGTCGTATTGGCCAAGTAAAAGAAGGTGACGAAATCGTCGGTTCTGAAACCAAAGTAAAAGTGGTTAAGAACAAAATGGCCCCTCCTTTTCGCGAAGCTATTTTCCAGATCCTGTACGGCAAAGGTGTTAACCAGTTAGGTGAACTTGTCGATCTCGCAGTTCAACAAAATATTGTTCAAAAAGCAGGTGCTTGGTATTCATATCAAGGCAACAAAATTGGACAAGGTAAAAATAACGTGATTCGTTATTTTGAGGAAAATCCAAGTATTTCGGCAGAAATTGAACGCGCTATTCGCGAACAATTGCTCACCAAAAATACAGATCCAGCCGCTGCGCATGATGATGAGCCAGAAGAACAGCCCGACTTTATTGAAAGTTAAGCCACGACACTATCAAACGCCCTCTGGGGCGTTTTTTCATGAGTTTGAATATGTATTTCCAAAAAAAGAAACCCGATAATCCCACCCTAACAGGCACTCGCCTTCGCTCTTTAGCATTTGCACTTCTAACGCGAAAAGAATACAGCAAAGCTGAATTAATTGAGAAACTCAATCTGTACGCGCTTGATCAAGCCGAAGTCATACAATTGGTAGAGGAGTTATCAGATCAAAACTATCAAAGTGATCAGCGTGTTGCAGAAATGGTTCTGGCCAGTCAAATGCGCAAAGGTAAAGGTCCTAATCAAATTAAACACGCTTTAAAGAAGAAAGCGCTTGACCGTGAATTAATTGATGATGAATTCAATGATATCGACTGGTTTGAACAGGCATATCAATTAAAAAGAAAGAAGTTTGGTGATACTGTGGAGAAAGATCCTAAACAAAAAGCAAAGCAAATTCGGTTCTTACAATATAGAGGTTTTGATATGGATATTATTTTGAAAGCGATAAATTACACAGCAGAAGATTAGAATGGTGGTAACCCTACTAGCAAAACCTCGGCACATTATAGATCTGCTACCGTTGCTACCTTCCGGTCCTGGCGGGGTTCACAGAGTACAATTGCGAAGCCACCAGCAGGGCTACCATTGCAAGAACAGAGTATAGAGATTTTTATAAGCCTTGCAAGTACTAATTAAGGTTTTAAGTCAAAATCAGTTTCAAGTGGTGAATTCATCATCAGCTCATTCATTTTAAAGGCAAAATTTAAACCAATTGAATCGTTTCATGCTTTCACTTATTAAAATGCTACAAGTTTGTAAGTACATCTTGCATTTCTATATACCAATGCTTTAATGACTACATGAAATGACAACAGTATTTAAGATGACTCTGCTCGTCTTATGCATAGCGCATTTTTCTAAGTTTTTAAATGGAATTCTCTTATGCTCAACAAGCATTTGCTTTTTACAGCCGTTCTTCTTTCTATTGGCGCACAAACATATGCAAATATTCCCATTGAATCGCGCGGTCTGAGTCAAAACACTGGTAGTTCTTTATCTGGTACATCTCCTGCTGCACCCATCAATATTAACTGGGAGCTCATGCAAAAAAACCAGCAGCTCGAAAACGAGATTCGTAGCTTACGCGGTAAATTAGAAGAACAAGACAACGAAATTGAAAAACTGAAGAATGACTTACAAAATCGCTATACCGATCTTGATCAACGACTGGAGTTATTGAATCAGAAACTTGATCCTGATAGCAGTGCTGCTGATCCGGATACGCAGTCGAATACAGCACCTCCTGCCAATTCTCCAACAAACACAGCATCCCCTACAAATACCACCATTGCGCCTTCAGCTGCCTCAAATTCAGCTCCAGCTGGCAATAACGCTACCCCTACTGCTAATCAACAAGATCCAGTAGAACTTGAAAAGGCCGCTTACACAGTTGCTTTAGATGCCTATAAACAAGGCGGTGCAAAAAAAGCGATTGCTCCCATGCAAAATTTTATCAAGAATCATCCCAATAGCATCTATACAGGGAACGCTTACTTCTGGTTAGCAGAATTTAACTTGGCTACAGATCCGGTGAACTATTCAGAAGCTAAAAAGAATTATGATATTGTCGTAAAACGCTATCCAACATCAAGCAAGGCGCCACGTTCACTTTATCAGCTATATAGTATCGCCAAAGATGTTGAACACAACACGACAGCAGCCAACCAACTAAAGACCAAGCTATTAAAAACCTATCCTCAAGCTGAAGAAGTAAAATACTTCAAATAGGCCAAAAAAAAGACACTTTGTAGTGTCTTTTTTTTATTAACGACTTAACGCACAATACCACGCTTTGAAGAAGTTACTGAGTCGATTAAAAGTTCAACTTCAGGCGTTTCGGGTAAGATATCGGTACGAATTTTTTCAATGGCTTGCTCCGTAGTCAATCCTGACTTATAGATCAGCTTGTAAGCTTCACGTAAAGATTGAATCACATGCTTTGACCAGCCTTTACGACGCATACCTTCAACATTCATACCGAATGCATGTGCTGGATTTCCAGAGACCATAACATAAGCTGGAACATCCTTTAAAATTAAAGATGCACCACCTACCATGCTATACGAGTCAATCTTACAGAACTGATGAATACCTGAGTTTCCACCTACAACCACATGGCTGCCAATTTGCACATGACCTGCAACCCCCACGTTATTTGCGAAGATATTATGGTCACCAATTTGGCAATCATGGGCAATATGCGTATTCACCATCAACAGGTTGTGGCTACCAATTTTGGTTAAGCTATTGTCCTGTACTGTACCGCGATGCAGACTAGAATGCTCACGAATCAGGTTATGATCGCCGATTTCTAACCAGGTCTCTTCACCTTGATATTTAAGGTCTTGACACACTTCACCGACGCTTGCAAACTGAAAAATTTCATTATGCTCACCAATTCGGGTGAAACCACCAACAACGACATGCGAATGAAGTTTTGTTCCAGCCCCAATCGTGACGTTGGGACCAATTACACAATACGGCCCAATTTGAGCATCTGCTGCAATTACAGCAGACGGATCAATAATAGCGGTAGAATGAATTAGGTCGTTATTGCTCATGCCTGCTCTGTTCTTAAATGTGAAACTATAATTTCAGCGGTTGTCGCGACTTTACCGTCAACTGTCGCAATACAATTGTACTTGTAAATACCACGCTTTTGCATCACAAGCTCAGCTTTTAACACCAGCTGGTCACCTGCAACCACTTGCTTTTTAAAACGTACTTTCTCTGCACCTGCAAACAGAAACAAAGAACCCGGCTTTGGTGTTTCATTATTCATAATGAAACCCAAAATACCTGCTACCTGTGCCAGTGCTTCGACAATCAAAACACCAGGCATAATTGGATAGTTTGGAAAATGGCCTTGAAAAAACTCTTCGTTAATCGAAACGTTTTTATAGCCTACAATATTATTTTCACCGACTTCAGTTACACGGTCGACCAAAAGAAATGGATAGCGGTGCGGTAAGTATTCACGAATTTTTTGAATGTCCATTGGCAATTCAGGGATCGTAAACGCAGGAGTGTTTGACTCAGTCATCATATTCTATTTACGCAATTTAAAAGTTGATTCAAGAGACTCAATTTGAGCTTGTATATGATCGAGTCGTTTCATGACTTGGGTCAATGGCACATCTGCTAATTGTCTAAAGCGAACAATGGTACGTTTCCAATGATGATTGTCCAAAAGACCTGTACCTGAAGAATAAGTTCCGGCTTCAGAAATACTTTTTGTGACCATTGACATTCCCGTTAACGTCACATTATCTGCAATGTTGATGTGACCGACCACACCACAGGCACCCGCAAGGATACAGTTTTTGCCAATTGTGGTACTGCCTGCAATCCCGCAATTGGCTGCAATTGCAGTATTCGCACCGATATGGACGTTATGAGCGATTTGCACAAGATTATCAATAATCACGCCATCTTCAATAATGGTGTCATCAAGTGCCCCACGATCGATACAGCAATTTGAACCAATACGCACATCATTACCGATTCGAACTTTGCCTAATTGCACAATACGATGCCATCGACCCTGATATGGCGCAAAACCAAATCCTTCCCCACCAATTACGGTATTGGCATGGATACGTACACGATCCAAAATTGTGGTGCCTTCAAGCAAAGAAACATGTGAATCGATCATGCAATTATGACCAACAGATACATTATCTGCCAACACAGTATGAGAAAGAATAACGGTATTTTCACCAATCTTGCAGTCTTCACCAATGACTACATAATGGCCGATATAGACATTTTCAGGAACAACGACTGATGGATGTATTTGGGCCGTCGCTTCAATTCCAGTTTGCGTATGCTTTTTTTCAAAAACATGCGTCAATTTAGCAAATGCCAGATAGGGATTATCCACAACAATAAAATTTTGATGCTGTGTCAGCTTTTCTTTCAACTCTTGCTGAACAATGAGTGCACCGGCCTGTGTGGAAATTGCAGCATCAAGATACTTTTCTCCATTCACAAAGGCAATGTGTTGGTTATCAGCATGCTCAAGGCTTGCCAAACCCGACAATTTCAGTGCTGCATCACCAAAAAGCTCACCTTGTACAAGATGAGCCAATGTTTCTAAAGAATATTGATGAACTTTCATGGATTATTTAATTGCATTCACTTTTTGAATCATCTTGTCAGTTAAATCATCTTTTGTATCCGATGCGATCACTGCATTTTTATTCAATACATAATCCAGATTATTCTCTTTTCTGAGTTGCTCAGCCGCTTGTTTGACACGTGCTTCAAAGGTGTTGTTCATATTCTGCAACCCACCCTGAACTTTGGTCTGCAAGCTTTGCTGGGTTGAATTGAACTCACTTAATTTGGCCTGATACTGTTGATTCAGCTTTTGAATATCAGCTTCTTTCATACTCCGCCCTTCAGTTTCAGCTTTTTGGCGAAGCGCATCAAGCTCTTTACCCAACTGTTCTAAACGTGTTGTACTTGGCTTTACCGACTGGTTCAAATTTGCATTTTGCTGTTTTAGATAGGTGCTGTTATCGACTACGCGAGCCAGATCAACCACTCCAATACCAGCAGCATGTGTAAGACCCGATGATGCAATACCGAGAACCAGTAAAATTTTGTTCATTTTATTCATAACTGTCCCTTAATCAGGAAAACATACAGATCAAAAGTGAACCGTACTTTAGAAAGTACGGCCAATTTCAAATTGGATCGATTGTGTATCGTCACCATCTTTTTTGTTAAGTGGGTATGCGTAACTCAAAGATAATGGACCAATCATCGTAATCCACGTAAAGCCTACACCCACACTATATCTGAGGTTACCCAGATCGAAGCCGTAGTTATCTTCACAATACTTCTTGGCATCTACACCATTAATCGAATATTTCCCAGATGGAAGATCACATTTGGTGTCAAAAACTTGACCGCCTTCAGCAAAGATCACTGGTCTGAACTGACGCGCCCAGTCACCTTTAAACGGTACAGGGAGTGCAAGCTCTGTACCAAACTGCACCAGTGCATTACCACCCACTGCTTCCCAATCAGGATCAGTCTTACCAGATTCTTGATAAATAACACCCGGATAACGCGGACCTAATGTGCTACTTTCGAAACCACGTACCGAACCATAACCACCAGCAAAGAAGTTCTTATAGAATGGCAAATCGTTGCCATAACCAAGTTTACCGTAGCCTCTGAGTACGAAGTCTTTTCCTAATGGGAAATAGGCTTGCGTATCGTATGATAACTTCTGGTAATCGACGTCACTACCCGGCAAACCTACTTCAAGGTTAACACGATGTGACGTACCTGAGGTTGGTAAAATCGGACGGTTAAGGGTGTTGTATGACCATCCTAAGTTCAAGATGTAAGTTAAGTAGTCACTTTCGAATTGAGAACCATAAGGTTTTGAAGTTTGCCCCTCAGGACATAAACCTGTTGTCGTATCCAAATCAGTTAAACAATAAGTCGATGTACCTGTGGTTTTTCCGCCATTCGCCAATAAGTAATCACGTACATAAGTAGAGACATACGGGCCAGTTTTTACTTTAGTCGAATCGATACCCAAAGATGCACTTAAGCTTTGATTTTCATCAATTGGATAACCGAATGACAAACTGCCACCAAAACTATCCGTGACATAGTTATTAACAGTGTATTCGTCGTTGAGTTTGGTTTTACGGTAGTAAAGGTTGTAACCACGACTTACACCATCAATGGTAAAGTAAGGGTCTGTAACACTTAAGTTGTAATAGTCTTGTGTTTGCGAACGAGTCAAGTCAAGTGCAAAACGATTCCCCGTACCGAGCAAGTTGGTTTGACTTAAACCTGCTTGGAAGGTAATACCTGCACTTTGAGAATAACCTACAGCTAAGGTTGTAGAACCTGAATGCTGCTCTTCCACATTGACATTAAGATCAACTTCATCTGGTGAGTTTGGTACACGAACTGGCTTAATATCAACTGTTTTGAAGAAGCCTGTACGCTCCAGACGCACTTTTGAAAGGTCAATTTTTTCGTTACTTGCAAGTGCGCCTTCCATCTGACGCATTTCGCGGCGCAATACATCATCAGCGGTTTTGGTATTCCCCGTAATATTGATACGACGAACTTTAACCTGCTGACCCGGGTTGATATAGTAATTAAGATCAACTACACCGGTTTCATTATTGATTTGCGGAACAACATTCACTTCTGCAAAGTAATAACCAGCATTACCGTATTTACGCAAAAGCAATTGCTTAACAGCATTTACTTTCTCTTGCGAGTAAGTATCACCGTCTTTATAGATTTTGAGAGCTTCTAACTCTTGTGGCTGATAAAGCGCATCGCCAAGAAACTTGGTTTGACCAAATTTAAATTGACTGCCTTCGGTAACTGATACTTCAACAAAGATTTTTTTCTTGTCTTCGCTGATATTTAACTGAGAGTTATTAATATTGAAATTAATATACCCTTTGTTTAAATAAAGCGCGCGCAGTGATTCAAGACTTGCCGCCATTTTCTCACGTGCATAACGATCATTACGCGTAACAATTGAAGACCAGCCGCTCTCTTTAATGGCAAAGGCTTGCTTGATATCACTGTCACTAAATACAGTATTACCAATCAGATTGATTTCGACAACTTTAGCAGGCTTTCCTTCATAGAAATCCAGCTTTAAAGCAACACGGTTATTTGGCTGCGCGATGGTCTCAACTTTAATGTCTGCATCATAGCGACCTTGCTGCGCATATTGCTGCTCAAGTTCCGTTTCAATGGTCTGTAGTGCTGAGCTTTTAAGCACATCACCTTCAACCACACCCATTTTTTTCAGACCTTCAGTCAAGGCCTCTTTAGGAATGAGCTTATTGCCTTTAAATTCAATTTTAGAGATGACTGGCCGTTCAACCACTCTAAAGGTGAGGACATCGTTTTGCTTATAGGTTTTGATGTCATCGAAAAGACCCGTTGCATACAATGTACGAATGGCATCGGCAATCGTAGGATCATCAACACGATCCCCACTGTTAATCGGTAACATATTGTAAACATTTGAAGGTGTAAGACGGACTAAGCCTTCTATTTTTACTTCGCGTGCAATGAAACCATTTGCTGCATATGCTTGTTGTACCGCTGCCATAGCACTAACAAGTGCCAAAGGCATTAATAAATGTGTGTGCCGCATGCCAGTTTTTTCCAGTAAGTTAATTTTTCCATATCAGCGTTTATAGACGCATAAAATCATTAAAAAGCGCTAAAAGCATCATGCTACCGAGCAGTACCATACCAATTTTTAGACCGAACATTTGTATTTGTTCGGAAACAGGTTTACCGCGTATGGCTTCAATAAAGTAATAAACCAAATGTCCTCCATCCAGCATAGGAATCGGCAGCAAGTTTAAAATCCCCAAACTCACACTCATGAGAGCCATAAAAGAGATAAATGTTTGCCAGCCCATTTCTGCGCTTTGACCTGCAACTTTAGCAATTGTAATCGGACCTGATAAATTCTCAAGACCAATCAAACCACGAACCATTTTCACAATGGAATTCAATATCATGCCAGAGATTTGCACGGTCTTATCAACAGCCATACCCATTGCCTGGATAGGAGTATATTGAATTAACTGCTTATATTCAGCAGGAATCGTTACCTTACCAGGATTACTTTGAACACCCAGCATTCCTGTAACATTACCCATACTGTCACGTTTACCTTGTGGCATCACTTGTAAATGAACAAGCTGCCCCTCGCGTAAGACATCTATATTAAGCAATTTCTCAGGTGATTTTTGAACAATATCGACCACATCGAACCAATCGTTCATCTTTAAGCCGTTTATACTTAAAATGCGATCTCCAACCTTCATCCCCTGACGTATTGCAGCACCATCCTCACTCAACTGATGAATGACTGCTGGCATGGCGGGACGATACGGCAGAAAACCAAGTACATCAAGCGCTGATTGGCTCTGATTTTTCAAAAAATCTTGTATCGGCAAATTTACCGTTTTATCTGTACCCTGATCATTGACCATGACACGGATTTGACCCGTTTCACCTGCACGATCAACCAGTGCAAAATTTAGACGCTCCCAAGTAGGTGTTTCTTTACCATCGACAGATACTACTTGATCACCTGCTTTTAATCCCATTTCGGCTGCAGGTGTATTGGGAATAACTTTCCCAATTCGCGTATTGAGCTGTTCTTGTGAAGGTAAAAAGAGAATCCAAAACAAAACCACAGCAAACAGTAGGTTAATCAAAGGGCCTGCCGCGACAATTGCAATCCGTTTCCATGGCGATTGACGATTAAACGCATACGGCAAGTCAGCCTCGGCCACATTACCTTCACGCTCATCAAGCATCTTGACATATCCACCGAGCGGCAACGCCGAAAGCTGATACTGTATGCCCGATTTTTTAGACGTCCATTTAAGTAATGTTGGCCCAAAACCAATTGAATAGACCAACACTTTCACGCCCAGTTTTCGAGCCACCCAGTAATGACCAAACTCATGTATCGCAATAAGAGGACCTAGCAGCAATATTGCAGCGATGACAATATACAATACACTCATCTTTCTAGCCTCTGATCTGTTGGATGTAACGACCTGCAACCTGTCGTGCTACAGCATCGATCTCTAGAACATGCTCAATACTGGTTGCCTTATCATTTTGCACGTGATTCAGCACATGCTCAACCACTTCCGGTATCGAAGTGAATTTTATTTTATGATTTAAAAATGCCTCAACTGCAATTTCATTGGCTGCATTAAGTATACATGGCGCCAAACCACCAGATCGCATCGCTTCTCTGGCAAGCGTTAAGGAAGGAAACTTTTGTGTATCAGGCTGTCTAAAATTCAACTGCGCGTGAGCAAAGACATCCAGAGCTGGGACATCTGTTGCTATACGCTCAGGCCACGCCAGTGCATGCGCAATTGGTGTACACATATCTGGATTCCCCATTTGCGCTAACGTAGAACCATCTACATATTGAACCATGGAGTGAATAATACTTTGTGGATGAACGACAACTGTAACAAAATGTTCGGAAATTGAAAACAAATGACAGGCTTCGATTAACTCAAGCCCTTTATTCATGAGTGTAGCGGAATCAACAGAAATTTTTTGTCCCATTGACCAGTTTGGATGTTTACATGCTTGTTGCGGAGTTACTTGTGACAACAAATCATCTGGATAATCCAGAAATGGCCCACCCGATGCAGTCAATAAAATTTGAGATACACCAAGCTGAGGAGATCCTGTTGGGGACAGACTCAAGTAATTATGTGGTAAAGACTGAAAAATCGCATTGTGTTCTGAATCGACAGGCAACAACAAGGCACGATGTTCGCGAGCAGCCTGCATCATGATATCACCAGACATCACCAGCGATTCTTTGTTTGCAAGCAATACACGCTTACCTGCCTTAACTGCTGCGAGTGTTGGCAGCAAACCCGCCGCACCTACAATCGCCGCCATCACAATGTCTACGTCCGGAGCAGAAGCCACACTGATCAAACCTTCAGATCCGACCCGAATCTCAATGTGTTCAAGTTGAGCATCGATAAAAAGCTGTTTAAGCTGAACAAATTTTTCAGCAGGAATCACCACAACTTGAGGATTTACCCGTTTGCATATCGCCAGTAGTTCATCAATTCGACTATATGCGGTAACAGCATATACTGAATATTGATCTGGATGCTGCTCTAAAACTCTTAAAGTGCTTTGCCCAATCGAACCGGTCACACCCAATATACAAACAGATTGTGTCATTTATAAATCTACACCAATGAGCTTCAATAGATAAATTCCTGCAGCAAAAACAGGAGCAGCAGCCAACAATGAATCAATTCGGTCAAGTACACCACCATGACCTGGCAAGATACGTCCTGAATCCTTGATTCCCGCTCGACGCTTAATCATGGATTCAAACAAATCACCTAAAACAGAGGCAAATACAGTCAATAAAGATAAAATCAGAAAAAGAATATGTTGTGCAAGGGATAGATCTAGATAAAAGAACTCAACCACAATAATCACGACAACCGTGATCACTACACCACCAATCAACCCCTCGATTGATTTATTTGGACTGACCGTTGGTGCAAGTTTTCGCTTACCAAATTTCCGCCCAACAAAGTAAGCACCAGTATCCGCACCCCAAACCAGAAGAAATAGATACATCAGCCACCACGGAGATGCTTTCCATACTTCAAAGATCGCAGTGACAGCAGCACTCACCAGAATTAGACCAAGTATATACAATGTCGCGTTGTACCAGCCATCGTACTCCGGATAAGATTTCACCCAGAAGCTACTCACCAACCATGTCAAAATGGATGCCGACCATAGTAAGAGTGCCACGTCATTATAAAATAACGCCAGCCCTGCAATCAGTGCAACTACAGCACCATAGCACCATGCTTTAGGCTTGACCACATGTGGTGTGGTTCTTGGCATAAGCTTGAACCACTCATAGCCTGCAACACCTGCCGCTAAGATCATCAATCCAAACATAGGATAATGCGATTGGGTAGCAAACATGCAGATCAGCACCACTGCCACTAACACCAACGCGGTTAGGATCCGCTCTAACATTATTAATTCTCAATTTTATCTTGTTGGATTTGCTCTGATGTTTTACCAAAACGGCGTTCACGGCCAGCAAAAACATCTAATGCGTGGTCGAACTCTTGAGTTGAAAACTCTGGCCACAATGTTTCTGTAAAGTAAAGCTCTGCATAGGCAGCCTGCCAAAGCAAAAAGTTAGACAAACGATAATCGCCTCCAGTTCGAATCAATAAATCGACTGGTGGAAGCTCGTTCAGACTAACATACTGACCAAATAAGGAAGCGTCAATTTGCCCAATATCCAGATGACCCGTGTGTACATCACTGGCAATTTGTTTTGCCGCCTCTGCAATGTCCCACATCCCACCATAGCTCACAGCAATGGTTAGCGTCATGGAGCTAAAACTTGCTGTTTCTTGCTCTGCACTTCGCATAAGATCACGCAAATGAGGAGATAACCGCGAACGATCACCAATAAACTGCAACTGAATATTGAATTTACGCATGCGAGGCAATTGCTCATGAATCGCCTCCTCGAGAAGCTTCATCAGCAAATCGACCTCAATTTGCGGACGATTCCAATTTTCACTCGAAAAAGCAAAGACCGTTAAGGCCTGAATTCCTCTTGAACGGCAATGCTCAACAATCGGGTCTAAACTATTTTTACCCTCTCGATGACCATCTCCTTTTTGCATTTGATTTTTTTTGGCAAAACGGTTGTTGCCATCCATAATGATGGCAACATGTTTTGGAAGATGGTGCTCTTCTAATAAGGTCATAAAAACTTAGACCTTCATCAATTCTGCTTCTTTTGCTGCCAAACGCTTATCAACTTCAGCAACATATTTATCGGTAATTTTTTGAATATCATCACCTGCACGGCGCTCATCATCTTCAGAAATTTCTTTTTCTTTCAACAATGCTTTGATATCACCAAGTACATCACGACGAATATTACGGATCGCAACTTTGGCATTTTCAGCTTCTGTACGTGCAACTTTTTGCATGTCACGACGTGTTTCTTCAGTCAAAGCGGGTAATGGCACACGAATCGCGTCTGCAGTGATTGGGTTTAAACCCAAGTCGCTTTCACGAATCGCTTTGTCAATTGCAGATACCATCGTACGTTCAAATGGCTGAACAATAAGCGTACGTGAATCTTCAATACCCACGTTGGCAACCTGATTAAGCGGCACATCTGAACCATAGTAAGGAACCATGACACCATTTAAAATTGATGGATGTGCACGACCTGTACGAACTTTTGCAAAACCTTGCTCTAGCGATTCTAGAGTTTTTTGCATACGCTGTTCGCTGTCTTGTTTGAGATCGTTAATCATATGATCTTCCTTACTTATTCATTCAAAAAGTGTAAAACTAAATTAGTGGGCTAGTATAAAGAGCTTTAAAGGCGCCGTCATCTGTTGGTGACGTGGGTTCCTTCTTTTTCACCCATGATAACCGACAATAATGCACCTGGCTTATTCATATCGAATACTTGTAACGGCACATTATGATCACGGCATAAGCAAATCGCAGTCAAATCCATTACACCGAGTTTTTCGTCAAGCACTTGATCAAAGCTCAATTGATCGTACTTAACAGCATCATCGTATTTACTTGGATCTTTATTATAAACACCATCAACTTTTGTGGCTTTTAAAATAAGATTAGCTTCAATCTCAATACCGCGCAAACATGCAGCTGTATCCGTTGTAAAAAATGGATTTCCGGTACCTGCTACAAATACACAGACTTCACCCTGACCCAAATAACGAATTGCATCACGACTTGAGTATGGTTCTACCACAGTACCAATCGACAAAGCAGACATCAAACGAGTTTTAATGTTACGGCGTACTAGTGCATCGCGCATCGCTAGACCATTCATGACCGTCGCCAGCATGCCCATTTGATCGCCAGTTACACGGCCTACCAAACCATCTTTTTGCAATTGACTGCCACGGTATAGGTTACCACCACCAACCACGATACCAACCTGCACACCCAAGCCGACCAAGTGTGCAATCGATAAAGACATTTGATCGAGCACTTGAGCATCGATTCCCATATCTTTATTGCCTGACAATGCTTCGCCCGACAGCTTTAACAAAATTCGTGAATAACGAGGACTGTTCGTATCAGCCATAATTATGCTCCAAAATGCGATGTTTAAATTGAATTCTGTTTGTTAACGCGCAACTAAGCTGCTTTGATCTTGATCAGCTTGGCATATAAGTCATATTCGTCAGCGTCGGTAATTTCCACTTCCAGCAACTGGCCAGGCTGAATCATGGATTTATCAATATCTTCGACAAATACGTTCCCATCGATTTCAGGTGCATCAGCATAAGAGCGAGCCACTGCTACTGGAAATTCATCTTCAAGATCATCCACCAAAACAGTCATGGTTTGACCGATACGCTTTTGCAATTTGGCAGCCGAAATTTCTTGCTGAACTTGCATAAAACGCTCGTAACGATCTTGTTTAATCTCTTCTGGAACATGATCTGGCAAATCGTTTGCTGTCGCACCTTCAACAGGTGAATAGGTAAAGCAACCTACGCGATCGAGCTGGGCCTCTTTAAGCCATTCCAATAAAATTTGGAAATCTTCTTCAGTTTCACCCGGAAAACCGACCACAAAGGTTGATCGAATGACGAGATCCGGGCATTTTTCACGCCATACTTTTAAACGCTCTAAAGTATTTTCACTATGGGCTGGTCGCTTCATCAATTTTAAGATGCGCGGACTGGCGTGCTGAAAAGGAATATCTAAATACGGCAAAATTTTGCCTTGAGCCATCAAATCAATTACGGCATCGACATGCGGATAGGGATAAACATAATGTAAGCGTACCCAGATACCCATCTGACCCAAGGCTTCACACATGTCGTAAAATTTGGTTTTTACAGGTTGACCGTTCCAGAAATCAAGCTTGTATTTGGTATCGACACCATAAGCAGACGTATCTTGTGAGATCACCAAAACTTCTTTAACGCCAGAACGCTTAAGCGCTGCGGCCTCTTCAAGCACCGATCCAACTGGACGCGATACTAGATCACCACGCATGCTTGGAATGATACAAAAGGTACAGCGATGATTACAGCCTTCTGAAATCTTCAGGTAAGCATAATGCTTTGGTGTAAGACGAATACCTTGCTCTGGAACTAAATCGATAAACGGGTTATGTTTAGGCGGCGCAGGCACATACTCGTGTACCGCTTCCATCACATCTTGATACGCTGCTGCACCAGTGACTTTAAGCACATTTGGGTGCATTTGACGGATTTTGTCTTCGTCTTTACCCAAGCATCCTGTCACAATTACACGGCCATTTTCATTCATGGCTTCGCCAATCGCATCTAATGACTCTTGTACTGCAGATTCAATGAAACCACAGGTATTCACAACAACTAAATCTGCACCATCGTAATTTGATGCTACTTCATAACCTTCAGTACGCAACTGAGTTAAAATTCGTTCAGAATCTACCAATGCCTTAGGACAACCTAAAGATACAAAACCGACTTTGGGGGATTTCATGAATCTGCACTCCACTAGAATCCGCGTATTGTATGATGTTTCTGAAAAGAAAAACAGGTCGATTCATTAACGATTCATTAGCGCACCAAAATAATTCATAAAAATTTATATTTTCATCAAAATGCACCAATTAAATGCATAATTACAGATCATGACGTAAAGAATGTGTTAAAAAAATTCACTAATAGATCATGTAGCACATTTTTAACTCAAAAATATTGCTATTGCACTTTAATTGGCAAAGTTGGCGTGCATTTTGCTTCGGATATATCTCATAACAAGGACAGATATTTTTTAACAAGATGCCATTGCGCCATTTTAAAACAGGATACTTCCGCTAATGGATCACCAACCGACTATCGACTACCGACTTTTAGTGGACAATATGACCACTGCTATTTTATTGGTCGATAGCAATCTGAATGTGTTTTATTTGAACTCATCCTGTGAAGCACTATTCGACATCAGCCTATTAAGGGCTGCCGGTCAACCTGCCATTAACTTAATGCATGCACCTGATGATACCTTTAATACCTACGAGGCGCTTTTAAACACCCTGAATTCTGGGCAGCATTATACGCGGCGTGAGGCGGTAATTAATGTCAATTTCAAAGACATTCATGTCGACTATACCGTTTCACAGCTTAATACCGGCAAACCGTATCATCCATTGCTATTGATCGAGTTAAATCCGATTGATCGGATGCTGAAAATTTCTAAAGAAGAAAACTTTATTCAGCAACATCAAGTTGCACGGCAACTGATTCGCGGCGTTGCTCACGAAATCAAAAATCCGCTTGGTGGTATTCGCGGCGCAACTCAACTTCTGGCACGTAGTCTTAACGATCCGAAATACGAAGAGTTTACTGATATTATTATCAGCGAAGTGGATCGTCTTCGAAATCTGGCCGATACCATGCTGGGTTCGAGACAGCTACCAAGTTATGAAGATGTCAATGTACACGAGCCTTTAGAGCGTGTGCGCTCACTAATAGTCAATCAAACCAAAAAGAAAATTAAGATTACGCGCGACTACGATCTTTCACTGCCAGATGTCAAAGCAGATCGCGATCAACTCATTCAAGTCATGCTGAATATTAGTGTAAATGCCATTCAAGCCATGACAGAAAATAAGGAATTTTTCGTTGAAGAAGCGCCACATTTATCGTTACGTACGCGTATTCAACGACTTGTGACCATTAATGGGGTATTAAACCGCTCAGCCATTCGAATTGATATAGAAGACAATGGCCCGGGTATTCCGCAAGATATTATTGAATCTGTATTTTACCCACTGGTTACTGGGCGCGCCAAAGGCACAGGACTGGGCTTGAGTATTGCTCAAAATATTATGCATCAACACAACGGGATGATTGAATGCCAATCTGTACCCGGAAAAACTGTATTTAGCTTATATCTACCTTGGGAGACAGACCATGTCGCGAAATAAAATATGGGTAATTGACGACGATCGCGCCATGCGCTGGGTCTTAGAGAAAACCTTTAAAGAAGAAGGTTTTGATGTCACCAGTTTTGAAGAAGCTCAGACTGCGCTTGACCAATTACTCGACGATGCACCGGATGTGATCTTAACCGATATCCGTATGCCAGGTATCGATGGCCTTACTTTTCTAGGTAAAGTCAAAAACAGCAATCCAGATTTACCTGTGATTATTATGACAGCGCATTCAGATCTTGAATCGGCTGTGTCTAGCTATCAAACGGGTGCTTTTGAATACTTACCTAAGCCATTTGATATCGATGAAGCTCTTGCACTGGTCAATCGTGCCATCTTGCATATCAATAAATTACAGCAACAAGAAGCCAGCAAGTCAGCATCGGTTGCTCAATCAACTGAAATCATTGGCGAATCGCCTGCCATGCAGGAAGTATTCAGAGCAATTGGGCGCCTTTCTCAGTCGCATATCACTGTGTTGATCAATGGCGAATCGGGAACCGGAAAAGAACTGGTTGCACATGCACTGCATAAGCATTCGCCACGTAGCAGCAAACCCTTTATTGCGCTCAACATGGCCGCCATTCCAAAGGACTTAATTGAAACCGAGTTGTTCGGTCATGAAAAAGGTGCTTTCACTGGTGCCAATACACAGCGTCAAGGCCGCTTTGAACAGGCCAATGGTGGTACGTTATTTTTAGATGAAATTGGCGATATGCCATTTGAAACGCAAACACGACTACTTCGCGTACTTGCAGATGGCGAGTTTTATCGTGTAGGTGGCCATATTCCAGTTAAGGTCGATGTACGTATTGTTGCAGCAACGCATCAAGATCTGGAAAAACTGGTGAATGAAGGACGCTTCCGTGAAGACTTGTATCATCGTTTAAACGTGATTCGTATTCATATTCCTAAGCTGGCCCACCGCAGCGAAGACATTCCAATGCTGGCGCAGCACTTTCTTGCCCGAGCTGGAAAAGAGCTTGGGGTGAGTCCCAAGATTTTGCGTACCGAAACAACTGACTATATGCAGCAACTGCCATGGCCAGGTAATGTGCGTCAGCTCGAAAATACGTGCCGCTGGTTGACGGTCATGATTACTGGTCGAGAAGTTTATCCGGAAGATTTACCTTCTGAACTCAAACAAATCCCGATCCAGAAATCAGCAGATACAAATATTGCGACACCAAACTTTGATCGCATTTCTCTACATCACTGGGATGAGCTATTAGGCCAATGGGCGATTCAAAAGCTCAAAAATGGTGAGATGAAAATTTTGGATATTGCCACGCCAATGTTCGAAAGAACACTCATTAACGCGGCACTGCAACAAACTCGTGGTCGAAAACGCCATGCTGCTGAGTTACTTGGCTGGGGTCGAAACACGCTTACCCGAAAGCTCAAAGAGCTCGGTATTGCGGCTGAAGACGATGTAGAAGAAGAATCTGAAATCTAAATACTTTAAAGTGAGAGTCACATGTGGGCTCTCACTTTAAAAACCTCTCAGCCCCTGCACCAGCCCCAAAAGCACAACATCAAACAATTTGTTATACTTAAATACACGATTAGTATTACCCTCCTTTTTTATGTCTAAACAGATGACACGACAACCCTGCCCGACAAAGTGCGATCTCCCCTTAACACGTCGGGGGCATGAGCGCTGGCTGGCTTTATTACTTAGTGCGACAGAACTGTTTCTTGAAAAAGGGTATGATGCGGTGTCTTTAGATGATGTCGTAAATCATGCAGGTGGATCGAAAGCCTCGATTTATAAATACTTTGGTAGTAAAGAAGGTTTGTTTACTGCGATTTGTGATTATCGTCGCGAACTTTTTTTCAAAAATATCTGTGCCTCTTACGACGCTCAACAGGATGATCTTCGTTCCTTTTTAACCAGCACCTTATATAACTTCTTTGCCAAAATTACCTGCACAGAAAATTCTGCTTTTATGCGTTTATTAATCGAGCAGTCACAGCGTAATCCAGATCTAGCCCTGTACTTGCACCAAAAAGGTCCAGAATATATTCAAAAATGCATTGCTGATGCACTGCAATATGCCGCAGAAAAAGGACAGATTGAGTGCAAAAAACCCTTAAATTCAGCCATGATGTACTTTGGTATCCTTCGAAATATTGAATGGAAGATTATTATGGGGGTTCCTTTAACGACCGATTGTGAGGACATTCACGAACACATCGATTATTGCGTTGATCTTTTTTTAAACGCGCACAAATTAAACTAATTTTTTTGCATTTTTTGTATCATATAGTATATTAATCGATTGTTTTTTTCGTTCACCAACCAGCAACTAATTGTTATAAAACAATTATTGTGGAGTAACCATGGCTCTACGGCACTTTCTTACTTTACGCGATCTTTCTTCTACTGAATTAAAGAATCTCCTTGATCGAGCAAGCGAACTAAAACGCCAGCAACACAATAATGAACTGTTTCAGCCATTTAAAGGTAAAGTGTTGGGAATGATTTTTGAGAAATCAAGCACACGAACTCGAATTTCATTTGAAGCAGGAATAGCTCAATTTGGTGGAAGTGCAATTTTTCTTTCACCACGTGATACACAACTAGGCCGTGGTGAACCGATCGAAGATTCTGCACGCGTTATTTCAAGCATGCTTGATATTGTCATGATTCGCACCTTTGGTCACGATGTTGTGCAGCGCTTTGCATCTTACTCTTCTGTCCCTGTGATCAATGGTCTGACAGATGATCATCATCCATGTCAGCTACTTGCAGATCTTCAAACCTATCAAGAACATCGTGGAAGTATTCAAGGCAAAACCGTTGCATGGATTGGCGATGGCAATAACATGTGTAATTCATATATTGAAGCTGCGCACATGATGGGCTTTAAATTAAAGGTTGGTGCACCTAAAGGTTATGAACCAAAACCTGAATTTATGGCTGAATTTGCGCACTGTGTTGAAGTATTTAATAATGCTGAAGATGCGGCTGTAAATGCAGATTTGATCGTGACCGACGTGTGGGCCAGCATGGGACAAGAAGAAGAACAAAAGTTACGTGAAGCAGCTTTTGCCGCATTTCAAGTCAATGAAAAACTGATGGAACTTGCTCATCCAGATTGTCTATTTATGCATTGCCTACCGGCACATCGTGGTGAAGAAATTTCTGAACACATGCTCGATCATAAAAGCTCTGTGGTATGGGACGAAGCTGAAAACCGATTGCATGCACAAAAAGCATTGATGGAATTTTTATTGAATGAAAATTTAAAGCGATCTTAAGCATAAATTTTAAAAAAGCCTGATCTCCAATATCAGGCTTTTTTTTGCATAAAATTTAATTGAGCGCTATTTGGGTTGCAAAATAATCAGACTTGCACCAAGTAAAACCACTGCTCCACCCAATAGATCCCAACGCGTTAGAGCAACTTGATCTACAAACCTCAGCCACATGAGTGCAGTAAAAATATAGATTCCACCATAAGCCGCATAAATACGCCCTGACGCTGCGGGATGCAACGTCAGCAACCAAACGAAAAGAGCCAAACTCAAGGCCGTTGGAATCCAGAGCCAAGCCGACTTACCCTCTTTTAAAATCAGATAAGGGAAATAACAACCAAGAATTTCTGCAACCGCAGTCACAAAAAACAACCCGAATACACTGAGTATTCGGGTTGCAGAGAAGTCTTCTAATAACATTTATGCAGGTTCTGCCGTTTGGTCCTCAAATACGGAAAGCTGTAATCCAACCTCTTTACCGTCTTCTTTTTTAACAGATACCGCAACGTTACCGCCATGATCGGCCAGTTCACCAAATAGAATCATTTCAGCCAGTGGCTTTTTCAAATGCTCTTGGATTAAACGCTGCATAGGACGTGCACCCATTAAGCGATCATACCCGTTGGCCGCGAGCCAGTCACGTGCAGACTGATCCACCTCAAGTACCACTCTCTTATCATCGAGTTGCGCTTGAAGCTCAGTAAGAAACTTATCAACTACTGACTCAATCACAGTGGTTGGTAATGCTTTAAACTGAATCACACCATCAAGACGGTTACGGAACTCTGGAGAGAATGCGCGCTTCATGGCCTCTTGGTTATCGTTGCTGTTGTCTTGCTCGGTAAAACCAATACTGTTGCGTGAAATACTTTCAGCACCAATATTCGTTGTGAGCACGATAATCACGTTTCTAAAATCAGATTTGCGTCCGTTGTTATCGGTTAAAGAACCATGATCCATCACTTGAAGCAACAGATTAAAAACATCCGGATGCGCTTTTTCAATTTCATCGAGTAGCAATACACAGTGCGGATTTTTATGAATTGCATCTGTCAGTAAACCACCTTGATCATAACCGACATATCCAGGAGGCGCACCGATTAAACGAGATACCGCGTGACGCTCCATATACTCCGACATATCAAAGCGAACCAGTTCGACACCTAAAAGTTTTGCAAGCTGTTTGGTGACTTCGGTTTTACCCACCCCGGTTGGGCCAGCAAATACAAAATTACCGACAGGCTTATCTGGTGCTTTCAGACCTGCACGCGATAGTTTAATAGCAGAAGCAAGTGCAGTAATGGCTTCGTCTTGACCAAATACCACGCGTTTTAAATCGCGCTCCAGATATTCAAGCACTGCTTTGTCATCTTTCGATACCGTTTTAGGCGGAATTCGCGCAATTTTAGAAACAATATCTTCGATGTTCTCGACCGTAATCAAGCTGTCATCAAGTTCTGCTTTCAGACGGCGCTGCGCTCCGGCTTCATCAATCACATCGATTGCTTTGTCTGGCAAGAAACGATCATTGATAAATTTCGAAGAAAGCTCTACGGCAGCAACTAAGGCCTTATCGTCATACTCCACATGATGAAAGTCTTCAAACTTCGTTTTTAGACCACGTAAAATATCAATCGTTTCTTGGATACTTGGCTCGTTTACATCGATTTTTTGGAAACGACGCGATAAAGCATGATCTTTTTCAAATACCTGACGATATTCTTGGAAAGTGGTCGAACCAATGCAACGCAAAGTTCCATTTGCTAACGCTGGTTTGATGAGATTCGAAGCATCCATGGTGCTGCCCATGCTTGAGCCAGCCCCGATAATCATGTGAATTTCATCGATAAACAAAATTGCATTTGGATTTTTCTTGAGTGCATTGAGTAGCTGTTTAAGGCGTTTTTCAAAATCACCACGGTACTTAGTACCCGCGACTAACGCACCGATATCAAGACTGTACACTTCAGCATTAGCTAGTGGCTTAGGTGCTTTACCATTTACAATTAGCCATGCCAACCCTTCTGCAATTGAGGTTTTACCCACACCCGGATCACCCACAAGAAGTGGATTATTTTTGCGACGACGACATAAGATTTGAGCCGTACGTTCAATTTCTTTTTCGCGACCAATCAGCGGATCGGTTTTACCTTTGAGCGCTTCATTGTTCAGATTAAGCGTAAATTGCTCTAGAGGGCCTGCATTAGACGAAGCTGAACTTTCACCTTCGATGTCTTCTACTTCTTCTTCAGACTGCGATTCATCTTTACGTGTACCGTGAGATAAATACTGAGTCAGGGTCAAACGATTAATTTGATGACGTTTGAGCAAATAAACCGCAAAGGAATCGCGCTCGGAATACATCGCAACCAGCACGTCGGCACCTTCGACTGTACGATCTCCACCGCTTGATTGCACATGGAAAATCGCGCGCTGCAAAATACGATCAAAACTTTCAGTTGGGTGCGGTGCTTGCTCGCTATTTTCCCCAAGTTTTGGTGTATGTTGCTCCACATATTCTTCTAGTTCTTTACGTAATGACACGATGTCTGCGCCACATGCTTTAAGTGCATTGACTGCTGAATCATTATCGAGCAAAGCCAGCAATAAGTGTTCTACAGTGAGAAACTCATGCCTTTTTTGACGAGCCATGCTTACAGCCAAACGTAAGGACACCTCTAATTGACGACTGAGCATACGACCCCCTTAATCTTTGGGCTCAATCTGACAAAGTAATGGATGACCTTGAGACCGAGCATAGTTATTAACTTGGTTTGCTTTCGTTTCCGCGATGTCTCTTGGATATACGCCAGCAACACCTTTTCCCTCATAATGTACTGTTAGCATTACTTGAGTGGCTTGGTCAAGATTCAATGCAAAGTATTGTTGTAAAATTTCAATTACAAAGTCCATCGGGGTGTAGTCATCGTTCATTAAAACGACAGCATAAAGGGGTGGACGCTTTAATTCTGGGGGAGCAGTCTTGACAGCAAGATCACCATCGGGCGCATCGGTTTGCGAATCACCCAAGCGTGGATTGATGTGCCAGTCAACATATCCTGTCTGATAAAAGGATGCTTTGACTTCATTTAAACTAATTTGGCGCTTGTATGTTCGCATAGACTCTTGTATTCACAATTAATTTGCATTTGCTTCAGCTTGTGGGATCTCGCCCACAAAGGCCGAAGATGACTCGACAGGTTTCCCTCGCTGCCAGCTAAACCGTTTAACTACTGGCGCGCCATTATCTGTAATTCGCACCTCAATAAATTGCGGTGTAAATCCATTAGGCATTGTCCAGCGCCCTGTTAAACGCTCATAATCATAAAAATTGAAGTTTTTGTCGTTCATTGGAACGACCAACACTTCAGTACCTTGAATCAAGCGCAATTCGATACTGCCGATCGCACGTTGTTTACCCGGACTCACCTGAACCAAATCTACCTGATATTCATAGGCATTTTCAGGCAAAGGTTTCACCGCAATATTTTGAATCGTCAGAGGCAATCCACCTCTCAAACGTAACACTTCACGATAAAATGCACTCATATTCATCATTTGTGCATTGTCATTTTTCGCTTGTGTTAATGCTTGATACAAGTTATTGGCATTGTCTACTGCAACATCGCGCTCTTGCACCGCCGCATTCAGGCTTTTGTTGACTGAATCAAGTGATGTTTTTTGCTTTTGAACCACATCCACCAGTTGAGCTGCATCGGCGTCGTATCCAACAACAGTCAAGCCTTGGCGGTTACCTACTGTATACCCCAATGTAAAGCTTCCTGCAATCAAAACAACTGCCGCAATCGCCAGAGGTAGGTTTGTTTTCAAAAATGGCTTTTTGGGTGATCGTTGATCAGACAAAGTCGCCACGTGTTCGGTGTCTTGCATCGCAATCTCGATTTAAAGATAGTACCTGACACACATTTAAATCGAAATTTAAATGTGTGTGAAGTCTTAAGCTGTTTTTATGGCAGCAAACCAATCCCGTCCAGACCGGTTGCCTCATCGAAGTTGAACATTAAATTCATATTTTGTACTGCTTGGCCAGCAGCCCCTTTCACCAAATTGTCTTGTACCGACAATATGATCAGTTTATTTGGCTGAGGCTTGTACAGCGCAATTCTAAGCTCATTCGAACCACGAACACTTCGGGTTTCTGGCGAGCTATTGGCTGGCATCACATCGACAAATCGTTCGTGTGCATAATACACTTCGTATAAAGATTGCAAATCACTGTTTGCACCTTCATCGGTCAGGTCGATGTAAATGGTGCTAAGCATGCCACGGATCATTGGCACCAAATGCGGTACAAACAAAAGCTGATCGAATACGCCAGTTTGCCCTGAGATATTTTCAAGCGCTTCCACAATTTCTGGATGATGACGATGCCCTGCAACTCCATACGCTTTGAAGTTATCTGCATTTTCAGTGTAAATCATGCCTAGGCTGGCTTTACGCCCTGCTCCAGAAACACCCGATTTGGCATCCACAATAATACTTGATGGCTTAATCAGTGCTACATCGGCTTGTAAAAGTGGCGCCAAACCTAACTGTACCGTAGTCGGATAACATCCAGGATTACCCACCACCTGCGCCGTCTTAATTTTTTCACGGTTTAATTCAGGTAAACCATAGACCGATGATTTTAAAACATCTGGACATTCGTGCTGTAGGCCATACCACTTTTCGAATTGCTCAAGATTTTGCAAACGAAAGTCAGCGGCAAGATCAATCACTTTTACGCTCGACTCAACCAATACTTTGGCATGCTTCATGGCTACACCATGCGGTGTCGCAAAAAAGACCACATCGCATTGTTTTAAAAGATCTTCATTAAGGTCGGAAAATTCAAGGTCAGTATGTCCTCGTAAACTTGGAAACATCTCTGAAACGCGCTTTCCTGCCTCTGTACGTGACGTTAACACACGAACAGTTACCTGTGGATGACGAAGCAATAAGCGCAGCAATTCAACGCCCGTATAACCAGTTCCACCTACAATTCCGACAGAAATCACGTGTCTTACCTCAAAGTTCAACAGAATGTTGCCTAGTATGACAGGATGTACTGATTTTCAAAACTATTTATCGAATGCACTGTGATTTTTTATTGGAATGATTGAAGTGAATCCGTATTTATTACTGGCGATACACCAATCAAATTACGTTATGCGCTGTACCACCAGTGTGGCAACTGCGTCTGTTTCAGGCGTTGTCGATGTTTTTGAAAGGCTTGGTCATGATGTTGTACTTCTGTCCAAAACTCGGGACCATGATTAAAATGACGCGTGTGTGCTAATTCGTGAATACACACATACCGCACAACAGCAATATCCATGAGCACCAAGCCAGCATGCAGCATGATATCTTTTTGAGCGGTGCAACTGCCCCATCGTGTTTTAGGTCGACGGATTGTGCATCCATTGAAAGAAAGTGTAGTCTCGCGGCTGATCTGCATTAAGTAGTCAGGCAAAACTTGTTTGGCGTAATTAAAGGTGGCCTCTTTTAAAGCGTATGCCCGATGGGCCGCGTTAATGAGTAATTGCTTGTTGTCGTGATCGAAACGATAGAGTTTGATCGCCTCATGCTCAACGATTCGATAGGTCGAATCATTGAAAAAAGTCAGGGCTTCAGATGAACTGGAAATAGCAGCATTTCGTTGCTGCATTTGCTGCTGCCACGTTTTTTCAAGCCATGTTTGTGATTGCGCTAAAAACGCTTGAATCTGTTTTTGAGTACAAAAGACGGGAACGGTGAGGCGCACCGCGTCTGGTTCAACACGTAAGCGCAAGCGTTTTGCCCTTACGTGTTTGACAATTTTGATCTCGGGAAGATCAGTCATCATTAAGACGCTGTGCGCTCTTCAATGCCGTTATTTGTTGCAACAATTGCAATGGTTGCAGCATTTAGGGCAAAAATACCATTGGTCACCACACCTGGAATATCATTAATGGTTTTCTCAAGCTCAATCGCATTGAGGATATTCAGGTTGTATACATCCAAAATCACATTACCATTATCTGTGACTACACCTTCACGGTAAACAGGATCGCCGCCAAGACTCACCAGTTTACGCGCAACAGCAGAGCGCGCCATAGGGATCACTTCAACAGGCAACGGGAACTCACGACCCAACTGTTCAACCCATTTTGAATCATCTACGATACATACAAATTTCTTTGCAATTGATGCCACAATTTTTTCACGTGTGAGCGCGGCACCGCCACCTTTAATCATGTGCATGTGACGATCAATTTCATCGGCACCATCGACATATGCGTCTAAACCGCCCACATGGTTCATGTCGAGCACTTCTATGCCCAATTCTTTTAGGCGTTTAGCTGTGGCTTCCGAGCTGGCAACCGCTGCTTCAAGCTGTAGTTCAGGTAAAAGTTCAATCAGAAAATTGACTGTACTTCCGGTTCCCACTCCTAAAATGCCCCCTTTAGGTAAGTGTTTTAAAGCAGCTTTCGCTGCTGCTTGTTTTTTCTCATCTTGGGTAGCATATAGACTCATGACATCACTCAACTTTTTTTCACCTTTTGCGCAATTTTAAAACGCAAATGTGCAGGGGTTTGTTACAATAAGCGGCTATTTTAAACTGTTACATGGAAAATTAACATGCTGTCTCGTTTGGTTCGACAAATTTTACAAGCAACGGTCTATGACGTTGCAATCGAAACTCCACTCGAAGCAGCGCCACGAATTAGTGAAAAACTAAACAACAATATTCGCTTTAAACGTGAAGACTTACAGCCCGTTTTTTCGTTTAAGTTACGAGGTGCCTATAACCGTATCAGCCAGTTACCCAAATCACAGCTTGAACGCGGTGTGATTACGGCTTCGGCAGGCAACCATGCACAAGGCGTGGCGCTATCTGGTCAAAAACTGGGAATTCGCGCCATTATCGTGATGCCAAAAACAACGCCAGACATTAAGGTTCAAGCGGTTAAACGTTTGGGTGGCGATGTGGTGTTGCATGGCGATTCGTTTGATGTTGCCAATAAATACGCCATTCAGCGTGCTCAAGATGAAGGCATGACGTTTATTCCTCCTTATGACGACGAACTGGTCATGGCAGGTCAAGGAACGATTGGCAATGAAATTTTGCGCCAGTGGCGAGATGTCGAATATGTGTTTGTGGCGGTGGGCGGTGGCGGCCTGATTGCAGGTGTTGCGGCGTATTTAGGCGATGTAGCCCCCCATGTTAAAGTCATTCCAGTTGAATATGATGAATCTGCATGTTTGAAAGCGGCATTTGAACACAATGCGCGTGTGGTGCTTCCACAGGTGGGGCTGTTTGCAGATGGAACCGCAGTTGCACAAATTGGTGAAAAACCCTTTGAAGTGATTCAATTGCAAAAATCTGACAACTCTGGCCCAATCGTTGAGCGTGATGTGGTCTTGGTCAATACTGATGAAATATGTGCAGCCATTAAAGATACTTATGACGAGTGCCGCAGTATCGTTGAGCCATCAGGTGCAATGGCGCTGGCAGGCATCAAAAAATATATCGAGCAACATAATTTAAGTCATAAAAATATTGTCTCGATTGTTTGCGGCGCCAATATGAATTTTGACCGTCTGCGCTATATCGCAGAGCGTACCGAACTTGGTGAACGTAAAGAAGCAATTTTTGCGGTGAGCATTCCAGAGCAAAAAGGTGCATTTTTAAATTTCTGCCGCGCACTCCATGGTCGTAATATTACTGAATTTAACTACCGTGCCAGTGACAGTGATGCCGCTCAGGTTTTTGTCGGCATTAGCTTAAAATCGGGTGAAAAAGAGCGTCATGACATTCATGAATTACTCAAAAGCCAATATGATGTGGATGATTTGTCTGACGATGAGGTGGCTAAACTCCATATTCGCTATTTAATTGGCGGTCATGCCAACATCGCCAATGAACGTCTATTTCGTGTTGAATTCCCTGAGCGCCCGGGTGCACTATTGACCTTCTTGGAACGTTTAGGTCCATCACATAATATCAGTCTGTTTCATTATCGAAACCACGGCGCAGCGGAAGGTCGCGTACTGGTTGGATTACAGGCAACTGATGTGCAGGAAAATCCTGACGTATTGATTCAGACGCTCGAACAAATCAATTATCCATATGAAGAAATTACTCACAATGCCGGCTATAAACGCTTTCTTAAATAAAGCGATCTAGCTATAAAAAAACCAGCCGTATGTGCTGGTTTTTTTATGATCGACTTCTATACTCTGTTTCGTAACATTTATGTGCTTTAAACCCAAACAAAAACTACTACACTGATTTTTATGAAACTATAGCCGAAAAATAGCAATAAGGTTTTTTATATGGCGCAATTTGCAGTAATTGGACTGGGAAGTTTCGGTGCAACTGTTGCAACCGAACTGGTGAAGTTAAATCATGATGTGATTGGCATCGACTCCATCAAGCGAAATGTTGAAGATTTAAGTGATCAACTTACCCATGCAGTGATCGCCGATGCCAGTGACGAACATGTACTTGAAGAGTTGAACATTCAAAGTTGTGAAACAGTCGTTGTTGCAATTGGCGAAGACATCGAAGCCAGTATTTTATGTGTGCTGCATTTAAAAAATATGGGCGTGCCCAAAATTTGGGTAAAAGCCAAAACCAAAGCACACAGCATGATTTTGTCGCATTTACATGTCGATAAAATTATTCATCCCGAAGAAGATATGGGCGTCCGAATTGCTCAAGCACTGAACTACCCAATGGTCAGCCGCTATATGGCACTCGATGATGATCACTATATTGTAAAAGTTGAAATTCCTAAGCACTTAAATGGCATTCATCTTTTGGGGCTAATCAATGATATGAGTCATGTTAAAACGATTTTGCTCAAACGCGGCAAAGATATTATTTACGAACCTGACCCGACTTGCCCAGTGCAATCTAAGGATATCTTGATTGTTGAAGGACACATCGATCAACTTAAAAAACTTTCAGTACGGTTTTTGCCTCATGAAAAAACAAAAACTTAAGCAAAAATCATTTAATTTAAGTCCGCCCTCTCTACTGGCTCTAGGGTTCTTAAGTTTTATTATTATCGGTACTTTTTTACTTAAGCTGCCTGTAGCCAACAACGGCCACCTGAGCTGGATGGATGCCCTGTTTACCTCAACCTCGGCAGTGACCATTACTGGTCTGTCAGTCATTAACATCGGGCACGCCTTAACCACTACGGGACAAATTATTTTACTGTTTTTGATCCAGATTGGGGGTTTAGGCTTCATGACCTTTGCCATCTTGGCCGCACTTAGTTTGGCGCCTCAATTGGGTCTTAAACAGCAAATCATGGCGCAAGATTCAATCGGCCATACCAGCTTGTCTAAAGTAACGTTTGTGGCACAAGCCGTATTTATTTATACCCTTATTTTTGAGTTGATTGGCACCGTGATCTTGACTGTGGTCTGGACATCGCAATTTGGTTTTTTACACGCGCTGTACTACGCCATGTTTTATAGTGTTTCAGCTTTTAACAATGCGGGTTTTTCTTTATTTCCTAACAATCTAATCAACTTTTATGACCATTATATCGTCTGCCTCACCATCAGTTTTTTATATATTTTAGGCGGAATGGGTTTTTTGGTTTTAATGGATATCAAGCAGCACAAACGCTGGCGAAAACTCAGCCCTAATAGCAAAATTATTATTGTGAGTATTGGAGTGCTTAATCTTGTTGGCTTTCTGATGATTTGGCTTTTGGAAGCCAATAATCCCCTCACCTTGTACAACATGAGTTTCGGCGAACAGGCAATTAATGCATGGTTTCAGGCAACCGTACCACGTTCTTCTGGCTTTAATACCATTGATATTGGCTCAATGACCAATAGCTCTACCTTACTGACCATGTTTATGATGTTTATTGGTGGCGGCTCACTCAGTACAGCAGGTGGTATTAAAGTCGGTACGGCAGTTATTTTACTTTTTAGCGTGATTGCCTTTTTAAAACGCCACGATGAAGTACGCATTTTTAATCATTCGATTTCTTATGAAAGTACATTTAAGGCTTTGGCTGTTGCCATTATTACTTTAATTCTGATTTTTGTCGGCTTTTTTACAATCTTAATTTTAGAGCCACATAAGAACTTTCTGGATCTATTTTTCGAAATTGTCTCTGCGGCATGTACGGTTGGTCTTTCGAGAGGCATTACCGGCGAACTCAACAACAGCAGTTTATTTGTATTGACTTTATTGATGTTTGCAGGACGGTTAGGCCCACTCACGCTGGCCTACCTGATTGCCACACCACGTAAAAGTCGCCTGAAACATCCAAATGCCGATATTCAAATTGGATAAAAAAGAGGAAGCATCATGCTTCCTCTTTTTATTCAAAATCAAATTAAAACCAATCTAGCAATGAAACGCCAAGACCGACATAAGTCGCACGGTGGTTATAATCAATCAGACTTTCACCATAACCGTTAAATAGTTGGAAATTGCCACGCAATTTACCGGTAATTGGGAAAGCCCAGTCAAACTGCACGGCCCCATGCGATTTATCACCATCTTTTAAAGAATGACGCAACATTAACGAAAAGTCATTTTGTTTCCAGCGATAAAATGCCGTTAGATCACCACGGCCCACATAATCTTCGATATCGGGATTATTGTCATCTTTAGCAGCTTCTTCAATGCGAATCCATGGACGCAACATTAAAGCAAAATTGTCGCGCTCAAAACCCACATTAAATATCACACGATTCCAGCTACGAGATAATGGATCAGAACGACCATTCGACTGATGATTCAGTGTGACACCAAGCAATCGTCCATCTAGACCAAATACCCGATAATTGGTACGAAACATCAAACTCGCTTCAGGTTCGTAATTGGTTTCACGAAAAGGACGCGATTCTTCACCGTTAAAGACTTGCCAACGTGATGACTGAGTGTAGCCAAGCCATAAATCACCATTATTGCCAAAGATGTTTTCCCACGCTTTGGTTTTAAGCGATAACTGAAACTTCGACTCTAGCGACTTTAAGTTTTGATCCTGAGTAACGGTGTTATTTGGGTTAGGGCTTGATGGAAACTCATTTTTTTTGCTGGTCCAAAATACTGGAAGCAAATACACCGGTTTGTAGCCACGAATATTCCACGTTCCAAGCTTGGCTTTTTCAGACAGCTCCCAGCGTTTATCCAACAAAGAAACCGTTGGATCGATCGGACCGGCATCTAAAGAAAATACATTCCCAACCTTTTCCTGAATTTTTTCAGGAAGAGTTTCTGGAGTTGACTTTTTTTCTGGAGCCAGAGGTGCGGCTGCCTGAGCCGCCAGCATGTTATTGGTATCGATAGGCGTTTTAAACAGCGCATCATAACAGGCTAAGCGGTCTGCATTTGAATCTAATCCAACACACGCCTTGGCACTTGCTGGACTAGGCGATGCTTCTACTGTCGTAGAAGCAACCGCTTTGGGTGGAAATGTACTCTTTATATCTGCTGCATAGGCTGCCGACACCCCCAGACAACCCAATATGCTCAGCATACTGAGTTGTAACGGTGTTCGTTCAACAAAATTGAACGACATATACGCTCTCCGTTTTTCTTTTAGTTCACTTGTTTAACTGTAAAACCAAGCTGCTCAAGTTCCTGTCGTTTCGCTACCGGAGCCACCACTGCTTTGGTTGGTTTTTGCTGAATCAGATATTCGCGTGCCACGCGTTGCAAATCTTCTAATGTGACATGCAGTAAACGTGTGCGCAGGGTTTTTCTAAAAGCAGGTGTACGGCCATGAAGCAAGGCATAGCAAGCCGTAATTGCTTCGCCAGCAGGTGAGCCTGGTTTATCCATACTCGAGACCAGCCCCAATATCGCCTCTTCCAGTTGATGTGCTTGCTGAGGTGTATTCAGCAACCATTCAATACTCGCCTCGAAGTCTTTAAAGGTCTCTGTTAGGCGTGGGTCTCGGTAGCTATAAAAACGAAATGCGCATGCATTACCGTCATAGCTTGCACCACCACCATACGCACCACCTTTCTCTCGAATCGCACTGTGCAAGAAACCATTACGTAAGTAACCTGCAAGTACCATTAAAGGCGCTGCATCTGGGTGAGTGACTTCAACCGCTGGGTATGACGTTGCACAGAACTGTACGTTGGTTTGAATCAGCCAAGCTTCGTCCTGATCATCATTCAAGTGCGTAAACTGTTCAACTTGCGCCGCTTGCGTGTCTACGTCAAGATGATCCCATACTGTCTGCATTTTCTCGACCAGCGTTTCAGAAAACTGCTCTTCACAGACCAGTAAAAACTGTTTTGGGGCTTGCAAAAGTGCAAGGTGAATCTGTTTTAATGCATCGATCAAGGCGGTATAGGCCTGCTCATCCTGTTCTATTTGGTCGACTAGATCGCTTAACCAATTGAGTGCACCCAAGCCCGTATTATGATAATCACGTTGCGCTAATGCACTGGCATTACGTGATGCCACTTGCATTGCATAGCTGTGACCAGAGCCCGACAGACGTGATTTCCAGCGCGTTGCACGCTGTTGTAACAGCTCAACAATGCGATCTTTTTCATCAAAGCGCAGTTTTTCAAACGCAAGCTTAAGCAACTCAATGGCATCATATTTTTCATTCAGTGATTTAGTGGTTAGAGTCAACCACGCACTAATTTTGCCTTTATCATCGACTTTACTACGTAATGAAGCGCCCATGCCTAGGCCACCGCTGACAGCGGTTTGCAATTGTTGCAACTCAAGATAATCGTAATCGCCAGCGCCCACCTCACCCATCAAAATAGACAGTAAATTAAAGTACGGCGATTGCACCACAGCGTCTGGAATTTGAATCAATACTTGTTGATAGTACAGACCGTTGGTTCCCGCATGATACAAATTGAGCGGATAATCATGTCGGTTGGAAATAATTTCTCTTAACTGGCCCTGCACTATATGCAAATCGGCAGGTACATCTTCTAATCCTACTTTTGGCAGTAAATCGAGATTGTCTGGTGTATCTTGACGCTGTTTTAATGCTTCGGTTTCAGCTTGAATTCGAGCACGATCTGCATCAGTTAAAGTTTCACCCAAAGCCGCCAAACGTGCTTTTTCTTCTGCCTGTTCTTTGGCCGATTTTTCTGCATCGGGTATCAACGTCATTTGAACTCGATGCGGATTATCTAAAAGATGTGTCTGAATCAGATTTGACAGCCACATCGGATCTTTAAGCTCTTCTTTCACTTGCTCAATGGCACTGTCGACATCCCAAACGTGGATCGGGTCATTATGATGAATGGCACTGCTTAATCCATTTAAGATTAAGCTCAAACCATACGGCATGCCGTCACCATTGATTTCACGCTGATGTAATTCGATCTGATGTAAAATCGCATCGACCCAAGCCGGATCGATTGGTGCAGCAGCCACATCGCTTAAAATCTTGAGCACACCTGCTTTAAACTCTTCTGCGTGTTCCGGATTTGAACCCTGAACACCACAGTAAAAGGTCATTTCAAAGTTTGAATCATCGACACCCATCAGTGGGCCTGTCGATTGCGCATAGCCACAGGTCTCAAGATAATGACGCAGTGGTGAAGCCGAGTTTTCAAGTAAAATGCCTTCGACCAAACGCAAACCTAAGCGTAGTTTGATATCGCTTGCTTCAGGAAGTAACCACGCCAGTACATGATAGGTTTTATCTGATAAATCATCGCTATCGACCGCATAATGCTCGCTGACCTGAATAGGCGCTGCAAGACGCTTTTCAGGTTTTGAGTACAATGTCGTACCCTTTTGAAACTTCGCCAGTGCCAATTTTTCAAATTGCTCTTGTAACTCATAAGCACTTTGATTGCCAAAGGTCATAAATACGGCGTTACTCGGGTGATAATGCGATTTGTAAAATGACACCAGCTGGTCATAGGTCAAATCTGGAATGTCTTTAGGATCACCACCAGAGTTGTAATGATAGGTTGTTTCAGGGAATAAATGATGCGCAAGCTGATGATATAACTGATCCGAAGGTGCACTCATCGCACCTTTCATCTCATTAAATACCACACCCTTGTAAACAGGTTCGCCATTTTCAAGCTCAACGCGAATTCCTTCTTGTGCGAAATCAAGCGGATTCAAATTCGCTGCAAACGCTGCATCGAGATAGACAGAAAGTAAGTTTTGAAAATCTTTTTTATTTTGAGTTGCAAATGGATAAGCAGTCCAGTCTGCTGAAGTGAACGCATTCATAAAGGTATTGAGTGAACGGCGAATCATCAAAAAGAATGGATCACGTACCGGAAATTTTTCCGATCCACACAGTGCCGTATGCTCTAAGATGTGCGCTGTACCTTTGGAATCCATAGGTTGCGTACGAAATGCAACCAGAAATACATTTTCATCGTGAGAGGTGGCCAAATGATAATGAACTGCTCCCGTCACCTTATGAGCATACTCAGAGACCAAAATATCTAAGGCCTCAACATGGTGTTGACGTACCAACTGAAACGCAGGATGGACAGTTTGATTAATGGTTCCAGTGACATCTACAGTCATGTGATCTCCTACTATTTTCAATTTCTAACGTGTTCCCATTATAGCCTTAGTTTTTACTGAAATTGATAGCTTTAATCCGACTCAAATACTAAGTTTTTCCAAAAAATGAATCTTTTTTATTAAATTCTCGATCTGATCAAGTCTTATTGCGTTTATATCGATGCAAGAATGCATGGATATCTAATATTCCCCTCATCTAAGCTGATGTTGTGTTGTTCATAGACGATGAATAGGTATTTCACGCCATAAACTACAGCTTGCGATCATGATCGTGTAAAATTTGGATTTTTAAATCGAGATGTGAACATACGCCATGGCAACAGTTGATCTTTTTGCAATTGGAAACGCGCTTATTGACCAAGAATTTAAAGTGTCGGATGAGTTTTTAGCTGATGTTGGTTTGCAAAAAGGCACCATGCAATTGACCGAGGGTGATACTCAGGCTGCGCTTTACGAAAAACTTTTGGCATCACAAGAATATAAAGGTCAAGCCAGTGGCGGTTCGGCTGCCAATACGGCAGTGGCATTTAGTGCCTTGGGTGGACGGGCTTTTTATGGTTGTCGCGTTGGTCATGATGAGTTGGGCTCGATTTACCTCCAAGGATTAAACGATGCGGATATCGTCACCTCGGAAAAATCTCTCACGGAAGGTGTAACTGGAACATGCATGGTACTCATTAGCCCAGATACTGAGCGCACCATGCATACCTATCTCGGTATTACCACCGCACTTTCAGTCGATCAAATTGACTTTGAGCCTTTAAAAAGCGCGAAGTGGTTATATATCGAAGGCTATTTATCGACTAGCCCAAGCGCGCGTCAAGCTGTCATGCACGCCCGTGAGATTGCCAAAGCACATGGCGTTAAAGTTGCGCTGTCGTTATCTGATCCAGCAATGGTGCAATATGCACGTGAAGGGCTTGATGAAATGATTGCAGATGGTGTGGACTTATTATTCTGTAACGAACAAGAAGCACTGATGTATACCGCCACAGAAACGCTTGAAGCTGCATTTCAGGTCTTAAAAGCCAAAAATCATACTGTTGTCATTACACAAAGTGCAAAAGGTGCAACTGTATCGACACCATCTCAACATTTTCATCTCGATGGCCGTCGTGTTACTGCAATCGATGCCAATGGTGCCGGCGATGCATTTGCAGGTGCCTTCTTATTTGCATTAAATCATGGCATGTCTCTTGAAGATGCGGCGCAGTTGTCTATTCTGATTTCAAGTGAAGTGGTTTCACAATATGGCCCACGTTTGGACGTCATAACTTATGCTACACTTTTGACAAACTTTCAAACTGAATGTGCTTGATATATGGAAAAGATCTGCATGACGGAAGACATTCCTGAACGTGAAGCTCGCGCCTTTGATCAGGTCGAGGGTGAAACGATTTTTATCACACAACGTGATGGTATGTTTTACGCCTATAAAAATATATGCCCGCATTTACAGGTCGAACTTGAGTTTCTGGAAAACCAGTTCCTCGATTACGATCATGAATATATTCAATGTTCGACACACGGCGCCTTGTTTAATGTCGAAACAGGTGAATGTATTTCGGGTCCGTGCCTTGGAGAGGCTTTAACCAAAGTCGAAATTAAGGTGCATTCCGATGGCGGCATTTATTTAGCAGAATAAGAAGGAGCTTCGGTCATGGTGGAGTTTTTACTCAACTATTACTTTTTGCCATTTAACTTAAGTGTCATGGCATTGGTAATCCTCAGCATGGCCGAAACCATCGGAATATATATTGGCATTCGACCAAGTATTTTTCTTAAACGCTTTTTACCGCGTTGGTTAAGCCACTCCCCCCTATTTAATGTTAAATTTTCTAAAGTGCTGATTTTGGTTTTCTTTCTCATCAACTTCAGTTTTGCAGGCTACTTTTTACAGTTATCTGTGTTTGCTAAACAACACTTTTTTATCTCTCCGTTTTACCTGATTTTGCCTGCATTGATCATTGCCATTTTCTTTACCGTCTTTATGATTCATTGCCTAGATCAGGTGATCAAACCGCAAGTGGATCATCAGTTTGGTACTTTGCTCGGGCGCTTGGCTACGCTCTCCAGTGGTAATGCCCGACCTGGTTTTTCTGCGCAAGCCCGTGTTCGAGATGAGTTTGGGCAAGTCCATTATGTACAGGTGGAACCTGAATTTGGTGAACTTGAAGTGCAGTCTCAAGTTATTTTAATTCGTTTTCGTCAAACACATTACATTGCTAAGCGAATTGCCAGTTCAAATCAACTGTTTAATTCAGATTAAAAGCCTACTCAATAACTTCGGTTTTACAGGCAAAAAAAAGGAATACATATGTATTCCTTTTTTTACTTCTAATTAGCGCTGAGGTAATGGAATGTACTGCGAGTTCTGGTTTTGAACCTTACGCTCACCTACTTTCACTTGTAGATTTTGACGTTGACCATTGCGTTCAACCTCGAGCGTGATGCTACTGCCGGGTTGTTGCAGTGCAACATAGTTAATCAGATGCGATACCGAATTAATCTGTTCGTCATTCGCCTTAATGATCTTATCATTGACCTTCACACCCGCTTGTGCCGCCGGGCCGTTTTGAAGAACATCGGCCACAACCACACCCGGTTGTTTTGGCGCGAGTACATCATCTTGTGTAGGCGCAACCAAGCTAATGCCGAGCCAGCCGCGTACAACACGTCCATCTTTTAAAATTGAATTCAATACCTGTTGACACACACGTGCAGGAATAGCGAAACCAATACCGAGTGAGCCACCTGTTTGCGAGAAAATAGCGGTATTAATTCCCACCAGATTTCCTGCTACATCAATCAAGGCACCACCTGAGTTACCCGGATTGATTGCTGCATCGGTTTGAATAAAATCTTCATAGGTATTGATGCCTAAATCTGAACGACCGGTTGCAGAGATAATCCCCTGAGTAACGGTTTGCCCTACACCAAATGGATTTCCGATTGCGAGTACTACGTCACCCACTTCATTTCCGCTGAGTTTAAAGGGTAAAACCGGTAGTTTATCCAAATCAATTTTGATGACTGCCAAATCGGTATCTGGATCTGTACCCACAACTTTTGCTTCGGCACGTCGTCCGTCATAGAGTGCGACCACAATCTGGTCAGCTTGAGCAATCACGTGATTATTGGTCAGAATATACCCATCTGCACGAACAATCACACCTGAGCCCAGACTGTTTTCATTTTTCTGTTCTGTTTGATTCGGTAATTGATTACCAAAAAACTCCCGAAAAACAGGATCGTTAAGTAAAGGATGGTTAAGCTGTTTGACTTTTTGCGTGGTAAAGATATTAACCACCGCAGGAGCTGCCACTTTAACGGCAGCATTATATGACACCACCCCACCCGATCTTGATGTATCGACTAAAGACTCAACTTTTTCTGCTGGCATTTGAACGCCGTCTGCCGCAATTGGCGGCTTCGGTTGCTGGAATTTTTGCCAAGCGAGAAAGCTTAAAGTGACAATGACGAGTAATACCCAGGGCAACCATTTGAACGTCTGACGCACGAATATATCCTCAAAAAGTTTTTAATGTATTGAAGCAACTATATTTTTGGCTATTTTAAAGCATAACTTACTCACGAGCTCAGAACACATCAAAAGATTTGTCTAGCTTTAGTTACATTCAAATGCATGCTGTAATAAGATCTTTAATCATATAGATGTAAAAAAGGTTGATTCATGACCCAGTTAAATGAAATCGTCAGCTGGTGCGATCAAACATTAAGTTCCGCTCAATTCAAAGACTACGCACCGAATGGTTTGCAAATTGAAGGTACATCCGAAGTAAAGCATGTGCTGTGCGCAGTTACTGCCTCAGAAGCGGCAATTGACGCTGCAATTGCCATGCAGGCCGATGTATTGCTGGTTCATCATGGTTATTTCTGGAAAGGCGAACCCTACCCGATTACTGGTATGCGCGGTCATCGAATTAAAAAACTCATTCAAAACAATATTTCCCTACTTGCTTATCACTTGCCACTCGATGCACACCCAACACTGGGCAATAACGCTGCAATTGCAGACCTACTCGAACTTGAACGCATTGAAGCGCTCGATCCAAACGAAAAATTTCCAATAGGCAATATCGGTTATTTAACGCAGGCTGTCTCACCTGAAACATTTAAAGCCAAACTGCAAGATACGTTTGATTTTAATATTATTCACTTACCAGCACAGGTTAAATCGATACAAAAAATTGGATTTTGTACCGGAGGTGCGCAGGACTTTATTGCCAAAGCAGCAGCACAAGGCTGTGATGCTTATATTTCAGGCGAAGTGAGCGAACGAACATTTTATGAAGCACAAGAATTAAACGTACATTATTTTGCCTGCGGGCACCACGCAACAGAACGCTACGGTGTTCAGCGTCTAGGCAAAGCACTAAGCGAGCATTTTTCGCTCAAATACACCTATTTTGAGTTGAATAATCCGATTTAGGACGTATAAACGAGATGTAGGCCTTATACGTATTAATTCGAGCTTTATTGTGTATTGTTATTTTAATTGATGACCTTTTGCACATAGAATGATTTACACTAGAGCCACCTAAATGAAGGGGCTGTAAGCTTTTTTTAGCATTTGTGTGCTATAAAATCGAGATACGATAACAGTCTCAAATACCCAGCGAACGCAAGGAAATTAGACATGACAACCATTACTTTACCTGCTTTACCTTATGCTTATGATGCACTTGAACCACATATTTCTAAAGAAACTTTAGAATACCATCACGATAAGCACCACCAGACTTATGTGACTAACCTGAACAACCTGATCAAAGGCACAGATCTTGAAGGTCAGGAACTTGAAGACATTATTAAAGCAAGTGCAGGCGATTCATCTAAAGCAGGTATTTTCAACAATGCTGCACAAGTATGGAACCACACTTTTTACTGGAACTCGATTGCTCCAAATGGCGGTGGTAAACCAACAGGCGCACTTGCTGCAAAAATTGATGAAGCATTTGGTTCATACGAAAAATTTGCGGAAGAATTCACCACTGCTGCAACCACTCAATTTGGTTCAGGTTGGGCGTGGTTAGTGGCTGACGAAATCAATGGTAAACTTTCAATTACTAAAACTTCAAATGCAGACACTCCGCTTGCACACGGTCAAATTGCTGTATTGACCATTGACGTATGGGAACATGCTTACTACATCGACTACCGTAACGCGCGTCCTAAGTACATCTCGACTTTCCTTGAAAGCCTTGTGAACTGGGATTATGCAAACGCGAAACTTGCTGGCCAACCTGCTGGCGTTGAAAAATAAGTTCTCTATTTTTCAAAAAAAGCTGCTCTCATTAGAGCAGCTTTTTTATTTTTTAAGCAAAAATGTGTAATTATCCAACACAAGTTCATGTTTTGATTATAATTAAATCAAATAGATAGATATTTTTAAACATTTGCTTGACCAAGTAAAAGCTTCTGCATAAAATGCGCATCAGATTCTCCAATAGCTCAGTCGGTAGAGCGACGGACTGTTAATCCGCAGGTCCCTGGTTCGAGCCCAGGTTGGAGAGCCAAAACTAATCTCCCATAGCTCAGTCGGTAGAGCGACGGACTGTTAATCCGCAGGTCCCTGGTTCGAGCCCAGGTGGGAGAGCCAGATTCAAAAACCCTCAAGTACTTCATGCTTGAGGGTTTTTTTAATGGCTTTAGTTTTTGCAAAAAAAAACAGCACCTCAGGCACTGTTTTTAGTTTTTTATCTTACACCACGTATCGATCTGGTCGATGATTCAGTGTAAGAATCATATTTAAAATAATGGCACCCAAAATAGAGATCGCCAAAAGTGTCACGCTGACAAAGACGCTTGAGGCCAGCAAAATCGTGACATCTAAAGCCATTTGCACTTTGCCTGCTCGAATTCCGTAACGCTCTTGGATAAACAACACCAGTAAATTAAAGCCCCCCAAACTAGAGCGATGTCGAAACAGAATTAAAAAACCCAAACCCATAAATACATTGGCTAATACGGTGGCATATAGTGGTGAGAGCTTATCGAGATGAAGAAAGAGTGGATGCACCTCAGTGAGTACAGAAAGCAACCCCACTGCCAAAAATGTCTTTATGACCATCGACATACCTAGGCGCTTATAGGCCAGATAATAAAATGGCAAGTTGATGGTAAAAAACACCACACCAAATTTAATGCCCGTAATGTAATGGATGAGCAATGACAACCCTGCTGTTCCACCCGTTAAGGTACCAGACTGCTGCATGAGCATCATGCCAAACGAGATAATAAACGTGGCAATGATCATGGCAAGCATATCTTCAACTGAAGAATGCGAAGGTTTAGATATCTGCATGGTCAGATCAGCTGTATTACTCATGTGCTACGCCTATCATCATTTGATGATTTTCTTTAACGCGCTCCAATACAATTGAGGTATTAAAATTACCTATATTGATGTTCAGCGACATCAATTGATTAATCAGCTGGCTCATTTGCTCTAAATCCTCAACAGTTACTTTCAATACGTAGTCATAACTCCCTGTCAATTTATAGACTTCACGAATCATCGGTTCGTCTTTTACAAATCCTAGGAACTTTTCCAGTGTTTCTAGGCTGTAATGTTGAAATTTAATTTCAATCATTCCCATAATCGGTTGTTTTTCTGCATGTGGGTGCAACTGTGCGTAATATCCCATAATCATGCCTTTTTGCTCGAGCGCAATACGTCGTCTTGAGCATTGTGATGTCGATAAACCCACAATCTCAGCCAATTCCTGATTACTCAGGCGGCCATTACTTTGCAAATGCTGTAGAATCTTGTAATCATAATCATCAAGACTGTGGCTCATTCAGACAACCTCAAATAAAATTTAGATAGATCCAACTACTTACTCAGTATACTTACAGCTGGCTTTGCCGACTGAAACTTCACGCGATAAAGAATAAAGAGCAGTATCAGCCAGACAGGCACTAAAAAGACAGCCATGCGCATTTCAGGCGTAAAGCTCATAATGAAAAGAATAAAACACATAAATGCAATGGTGACATAGTTGGTAAATGGCGCACCAATACTCTTAAACAAGGTCACACGCTGCATCTGTTGCATGTGCTGACGAAACTTAAGATGTGTCACCGAAATCATGAACCAATTAATCACAAGCGCAGCGACCACCAACATCATCAAAATATTGAAGGCACTTTCCGGCATCAGATAGTTAAGCAGTACGCATAATGCGGTTACTGCTGCTGAGGCAAATAATGCATTGACCGGAATACCGCGCTGATTGACACGCTTTAGCATTTTTGGTGCATTGCCCTGCTCCGCCAAGCCCAACAACATACGGCTGTTACTGTAAACGCAGCTATTATAGACAGAAACAGCCGCAATCAACACCACCAGATTCAAGACGTTCGCGACACCAGAATTATTAAGTGACTGAAAAATCATGACGAATGGACTTCCACCCTGAGCAACCTGATTCCAAGGGAACAAGCTGAGCAAAATACCAATGGCCCCTACATAAAAAATCAAAATACGGTACACAATTTGATTGGTGGCTTTAGGAATCGTTTTTGAAGGATTTTTGGTTTCAGCAGCAGCAATTCCCACCAGCTCAAGCCCACCAAATGCAAACATGATAAATGCCATCGCCATAATCAAGCCCGACCATCCATTTGGCATAAAACCACCGTGTTGCCAAAGATTTTGCACACCTGCCTGTGACCCCGCGCTACCGCTAAACAACAAATAGGCACCAAAGCCGATCATACTGATAATTGCAATAATTTTGACAAGCGAAAACCAGAACTCAAGTTCACCGAAAAATTTTACATTGATAAAATTAATTCCGTTAATCAGAATAAAAAACACCAATGCAGTCAGCCATGTCGGAATTTGTGGCCACCAAAACTGAACAAAAATTCCAATGGCACTCAACTCCGCCATACTGACTAAAACATACAGTACCCAGTAATTCCAGCCCGACATAAAGCCAGCCATTGGTCCCCAGTATTTATTGGCAAAATGACTAAAAGAGCCACTTACTGGCTCTTCAACTACCATCTCACCCAACTGACGCATAATTAAAAATGCAATCAAACCTGCGATGGCATATCCCAGCAACACAGATGGACCAGCCAGTTGAATGGTATGAGAAATCCCCAAAAATAAACCTGTACCTATAGCACCACCCAAAGCAATCAATTGCACATGCCGGTTAGACAAACCTTTTTTTAACTTATGACTTGTAGAATCTGACAACGTAAAACACCTCATCCATATTTACGCAATAATGATGCAAATGATGTGCCATTTTAGGATAAATGATCATTTTTATTGTATTTGTGAAATTTAATCCTATTTTACTAATAAAGTTCACACCAAGCTATGCATCAGAATGTGACATTACGCCTTAATATGATGCACAAGCCAAATCAGCATATTGAGTGTTTATGAACTTAAATTTTACCGACCTTTATGGCCAAATCTTATAAAATTGCTGATTTAAACAACACTCACGCAATTTTTTGAATTATTTCATCATTATGGCTTGACCACATTGGCTTCGCCCCATACAATGCGTTCCAGATTCTCCCATAGCTCAGTCGGTAGAGCGACGGACTGTTAATCCGCAGGTCCCTGGTTCGAGCCCAGGTGGGAGAGCCAAGATTCTGAAAACCCACTCTTTTGAGTGGGTTTTCTTTTTAAGCGAAGTAAAAGTGTGTTTGATTTTTTTCAGGTTTTCTTTATTACAGTAGGTATTTTTTCAAGCCTTACCCTCTTGTTTATTTGCATTAAGCCTTATCTAAAACTACAAAAACAATATCACCCACGCCCTATCATCACACCTTTTGAAGCCAAGATGTTTAAGCAGCTCAAAGCCGCTTTTCCAGATCTAAATGTATTGGCTCAAGTTGCATTTAGCGCCCTCATTACCAGCGATCAATACAAAATTCGAGGGCGCTTTAATCGAAAAGTCACCGATTTTGTCATTTTGAATCAAAAACTAGACGTTGTGGTTATTATTGAACTCGATGACCCAAGCCACCTTAGCAAACAACAAGAAGATAAGTTTCGAGATCAAATGCTCCAAGAAGCTGGCTATCGCGTGCTGCGTTACACTCAAATTCCGTCGGTGCGCCAGCTTCATAAAGACATTCAACTTTAAATGCGAGCCAGAATCAGAATAGTTTATTCTGCTTTGTTTTGAGCACGTCGTTTCGCAATTTCTTCTTTTTGCTGTTGATATTTGCGGTGATTCTCAGCATCACTTTTTGCTGCCAAGAATGCCAAACCCAGAACACCAATTGGAATCAAAAGCCCCAGCGCCATCAACAACCAAGGTACTTTCTTTTTTGGGGGAGATGACTGATTCATCTAGATATTTACCTCTACAACATTTAGATCATATTCTCCGAAGCACAATAACTTAAAAACGGATGGCATGCCATGCTAAAATCATGACCAAGCATCACTATAAATAAAAAAGCCTACAGATAATGTAGGCTTTTTAACACGGCTGAAAGATTAGCTGAACTGACCGCTCGACTGAGTCGGTGTAAGCACATCAGCTCGCTGAGGTTGTGCTTCAACCAGATCTTGTTCATCATGAGCTTCAGACTTTGCTACCACCGCAGTTGCAATACTATTACCTATCACGTTCGTTGCAGAGCGACCCATATCCAAGAACTGATCAATTGCAAGGATGAGCAAGATACCAGCTTCAGGCAGCTTAAACATAGACAGGGTTGCTGCAATCACCACGATAGAAGCACGTGATACACCCGCAATTCCTTTACTCGTAATCATCAAGGTTAACAAGATCAGCACTTGCTGTGTAAAGCTCAAATCGATGTTGTAGGCCTGAGCAATAAACAATACTGCAAAAGACATATACATCATCGAGCCATCAAGGTTAAACGAATAACCGAGTGGTAATACGAAGCTTGAAATACGCTTTGGTACACCAAACTTGTTTAAACCTGCAATAATTTTTGGGTATGCAGATTCACTGCTTGATGTTGCAAATGCAAGTGCAGCTGGTTCTTTCATAAATCCAAGCAGGCGAAATACATCTTTTTTCAAGAAAATATAACCTACCGCAATTAAAGCCGCCCAAAGAAGCGCTAAACCTGTATAGAACTGCCCAATAAAGATACTGTAGTCAATCAGTAGCTTTGGACCTTTCACTGCAATCGCAGCAGCAATTGCAGCAAATACTGCAACAGGTGCAAATGCCATCACGTAGTCCGTGATTTTAAACATGATACGTGCGAGTTCATCGATCAGGCGAGCAATTACTGTACCCTCTTCACTTTGATGATTGACATAAGCCAAGGCTGCACCAAAGAAAATTGAGAATACTAAGATTTGCAAAATTTCATTGTTCGCCATCGCCTCTGCAAAACTACGAGGGAAAATATGTGTAATAAAATTTTGTAAGCTTAAATTTGAAGCTGAAACACCAATATCCACATGCTCAACAGGAATTGCCAAGTTCATGCCTGCACCTGGTTGGAAAAAGTTTGCCAATCCCATACCCAGCAACAATGATACCAATGATGCACCAATAAACCAGCTCATTGCTTTTAATGTAACCGATCCCAATGAAGACGATTTGCCCATTGAGATTAAACCAGAAACAATGGTTGCAAATACCAGCGGACCAATAATCATCTTAATTAAACGCAAAAAGACATCGGTCAAAATTTTAAAGTAGGAGGCGATTTTTTCTGTGAGCGCTGCATCAAATGCACTGTGACAAGCCCATCCAACAAGAACACCTAGGATCATTGCAATCAAAATATATTTGAGCAATTTTTTCTGATTCATATCTATTTCCTTTTCACAAGCAGTTCGCTTCGATTATTAAGCTAGACAAACCTAATCCGATGCGATCTTCCATGTTGATCAAACTCGCAAGCAACGATGCAGCTGATTACGAAATATTCGATTCCACCATATTTTGGGCAAGTTTTACTGGTTTTGTTTTAAAAGAAAAATGCAAAAAACAGATTATTCATGCAAAAAATGCATACATGAATTATTTAATAAATATTTAAAATAAGAATGATCTCAGTTTTTATTCGGTCGATTTGTGTTTTATAGATAAAACTTTAACCATGAAATAAATCTTGAATGGTGCATTTTCAACATTTGCAGTGCTTAGAGCAGAAAAAATAATTTAAAAAATAACATATTGAATTTTAAATAAATTTGAATATTCACGTAATTTCTTATATGAATTATTGGTTTTAGCTATAAGTGATGAAATGATAAATTTTAAGCACTTAAAAAACAAAAAACCCATCATATACATGATGGGTTTTTTATTGACCTTTTCAAGATCTTCACAGTCAGCTTATGCACACTGCTTTATATGGTGGGGGCGAAGAGACTCGAACTCTTACACCTTGCGGCGCTGGAACCTAAATCCAGTGCGTCTACCAATTTCGCCACGCCCCCAAAACTTGGGTATTTACAACAATATCTGGCAGAGGATCAAGGACTCGAACCTTGACGAACGGTTTTGGAGACCGTCATGCTACCATTACACCAATCCTCTTTAACATCTGACCTATTTTCAGGTCACTTAAAACCACTTCAGTTTTAAGTTGGTGGGGGCGAAGAGACTCGAACTCTTACACCTTGCGGCGCTGGAACCTAAATCCAGTGCGTCTACCAATTTCGCC